>JAUYLZ010000023.1 GCA_030698385.1 bacterium
GTTGAGATGGTTGCAAAATTACTTTGGCTGCAATTTGTCCTTTTCGTCAGAGGCTTCGTCAAGCTGGCGCAAAATGATTTTCATCCCGCAGTCTGCGGGACTCAAATCATTTTACTGGCTTTCCTCGCCTCAATCAAAAAGTCCTAAATTTCGCTTAAAAGTAATTTTGCAACCATCTCGTTTAGTGTCCATTGTCCTGTTTGCTTTTGAGTGCGTAGTTTTGGCAAATGCCTTTCCTCCTTGGTCGTTTGTCAGACTATTTGTCATTCTAAGCAAGCGGGACAGTGCGCATTAAATTTTCAATTTATTTTATCTAATAGTTATATCGTAATTTCAAAAAAACAGCAAATTAGCATTGCTGTTTTTTTAAATAAATTTATAAGGACAATCCCTTGAAGAGCGCCATTGTCAGCTGCAAGAAATACAGTTGATAATTTCTTCACCTACTTTCTTAATTACAATTTTTAGCTGTTCCATTTCATCAACGGAAAAGTTCTCCAGCACGAATTTGTCCGCCGGCATTTTTTCCTTACGTTCGGTAGCCACGCCGATTCGCACGCGAGTGAAGTTTTGCGTTTTTAGATGCTCAATAATTGAATTAACGCCGTTATGGCCGCCGCTGGAACGGTTGACTTGAATTTTGCACTCGCCAAAACCAATATCAATATCGTCATGAATGACAATGAGTTTTTTACCAAGATCAGCGTCTTTAGTTGTTAAAAATTTTAATTTTTTTGGCAAGAGTTTATAATAATCCAAAATGGCGCGAACGGCCACACCGGATTTATTCATGAATGTTTGCGGCTTGGCCAGAATTACTTTTTTTCCCAAGAAATCAGCTGTCGCCACCTGTGAGGAGAATCTGTTTTCATTATGCCAAGGTTGCGCGTTCAGCTTTTCCGCCAGCTTATCAACTGCCAACCAGCCCGTGTTGTGGCGCGAGTTTTGGTATTTTTCGCCGGGGTTGCCCAGTCCGACAATTAGTGCGTCCATAGAAGTAGTTTATTAATTTTTGATAATGATGGTAATCGGCGCGCCGGTGAATTTGAATTTTTCACGCAGACGGTTTTCCAGATATTTCAGATAGTTGCCTTTTAGACCCAGTTTTGACTTTATCGCCAGTGTGAATTCAGGCGGATTGACATAAGTCTGGGTAAGTGATTTTAGTTTTGGCTTCGGCATTCTTGTCTTCATAATACCGCGAATTTTGGCGTTAGACAAAGGCTGGGCATGGCGAAGCGCGCTTTGCAGGAATTCAGCCAGCTCATCAGGAGCGATTTTTTTATGGCGAGCTGAGTTTACTTCAATCACCAGATCAAGCAACTGGTTAATTTTTGTTTTGTTTTTTGCTGACAGCATGATAATTGGCGCCCAGCTGACAAAGGGAAATTTGCTGTAAATTTGGCGCTGATAATGTTTGTGATCTTTTTCGGAAATTGTGTCCCACTTGTTAGCGACAATTATCAGGCTGATTTTATTCTCAATAACCTCACTTATTAGTTTGGTTTCATGGTGGCTGATTTCTAAACCGATATCAAGCACCAGCAGGGCGATGTCGGATTTTTTTAGCGCCGCCAAGCTGAGCTTGATTCCTTCAGAGACAAAGTCTTGCTTGTTCATTTTTGACTTGTTTTTGATAATGCCGGCGGTATCAATTAAGCGGATGTAGTTATTTTTGTAATTAATCAGCGTGTCTTGCGGCTCACGGGTAGTATGCGCGACACTGCTGACGATTATTTTGTCAACGCCCGTGATAGCGTTGATCAGGCTGGATTTGCCGACATTGGGCTGTCCAATGATAGCTACTTTAGCCTCAAGCCGCTCATTATTTTCCGACTCGCTTTTTGGGATAGCGGCGCAGATTTCATCCAGCAAATCGCCAACGCCGGAGCCGGTAGCGGCGGAAACAGGCAGGAGCTTGCCAAAAGAGAGTTTGTAGAATTCAGCGGTTTTTAGCTGGGCGGTGGGAGTATCGACTTTGTTCGCGACTAGAATTATTTTTTTTTCTTCGCCGGCGATTTTTTTTATCAGCAATCCCATTTGTTTGTCTTGTTCCAGCAACCCAGCCTTGTTATCAACCACGAATAGGATTATATCCGCGTTTATCAGCTGTTCGCGGGATTTCAGCTGTACGGTTGAATTGATATCATTTTCGTCAATATTGGGCGATTTTAATTTTTGTTTGTCTCGCAAAAGTTCGGTTTTGATAATACCGCCGGTATCAATGAGCTCAAAGCGCGAACCTTGCCAGTCAATAATTTTTTCATTGCTGTCGCGAGTAGTGCCTTCAATGCTAGAAACCAGCGCCAGGCTCTTGCCGGCGATTTTGTTAAATAGGGTAGACTTGCCGACGTTAGTTCGTCCAAAGATTACAACGCTTGGCAGGCCTGATTCAATTTTTTTAATTTTTTCATTCATGTTATCGAAATTAGTTGCTTGGTTATTTAGTTGTTTGGTTGTAAAAATAGTCAGTTTAAAATTAATTCTCTTCTTCGTTGTCCAATCCGCTTTTGGTAATATCAGCCGGCCGTCCGAGGATTAAAATAAAGTCAGGTTGCGTTAATGCCTCATCGTCATTTTCATTTATGGCTTCAAGTTCGGTAAGCATCCAGTCCGGCAGTCCGTAATTAACTTTGGCGTTGGTATAGTTTTTTAGAATTTCCAGCGATTTCATTTTTTCGCCATAGGTAAGGTCAAAAATGATTGATTTTTCATAATTTTGCTGGGTAGCGTTGGTAGAGCGGACAATTTCAAAGCCAAGCTGGCTGAGATCGGCCGCTTTTTGCTGGGCTAGGCCGTTTACCCAAGTGCCGTTTTGAATCTCAATTTTTGGCAGTTCAGCGACCACCTCACTGCGTTCCTGCGGCGGCACGGAGGCCAAGATATTTTTAGCAAAGTACTGGATTTCATTAAAATCGCCGCTTTTTGGCTCCAGCACATAAGCGCCTTGTTCGGTAATATTTTCCATCAAGAACCCGCCGGCGCTGTTATCAAGCACGTTGGTTGTAATTTGTTCAGAGTTCGCTTCTTTGACAATGCTCCAGAGTTTGGCCATTTCCCAGGTTTTTAGATTTGTTTTGATATTGTTTTTTAGCGCGTTCAGAATATTGGTAATGGTGCGCGGTTTGAAGAGCAGATTTTTGGCATTTACTTTTTCTTTGACTGCCTGGAGGATTTTTTGCTGCCGCCGCGAACGGGCGAAGTCTGATCCCTCAACGCCGGCCGAGTGCCGGGAGCGGGCGAATTTTAGCGCCAGCGCGCCGTCCATTTTTTGCAGGCCCGGTTCAACGCGCAGGTGTTCATAGCGGTTGTCGTAGTTTTCATTGTCCTCTTCGCCCATGACCGGGTAGCGGTAGTCGTCAACTAAGTTTTCTACCTCTACCTCTATGCCTCCCAAATCATCAACTATTTGTTCAAAGGCGGCGAAATCAACGCGGATATAATAGTCAATGGGCAGATCCAGCACGCGCGCGAGAGCTTGGCTAATGGCGATGCCGCCGCTTTCTGTTTCTTCGTTTTCAGCATAAGCGTTGACATGGTTGATTTTTATCCAGCCATACTTTTCGGTCGGGACGATTAGATCGCGGGGGATAGAAAGCAGGGAAATGTCATGTGTGCTTGGGACTATGCTCGCTAGCATTATAGTGTCGGTCAGCAGTCCGCCTTCATGATTATATCCGCCCATGCCAAGCATCAGGATATTTATCCGGTTGTCTTCTTCTCCTTTTAGCATGCTCTCGGAAGTTTCCGCCAGATGAGTCAGTTGGCCGATTAGTGAAAGCGTTTCAAGTATAGTGTTGTCTCCAGACATTATCATACGAGAAGTGAAGATAAAAATGATAATAAACGCCACTGCCGAGACGTAGGTAAAAAGCTTTAGCACGCGCCGAAACAAGCTGCGGCGGCGGCGCGGCTGGCGGGGTTTCTGCTGATAGCTCTGGCCCGGGAGGTTTTTTTGTTCAATGTGGAGCAGGTCAATATCTTGCGACATATTATTTATAGATAGACACAGGTATGAATTGGTAATTAACACAAAATAAGACGACAAAAATTGCGTCTTAAAAGATTAATCTTATTATATACTAGTATTGATTTTTTTGAAAGATGTTAGTATTTTGTTTTTTTAGTGTAAAAATTACTTAAATTATCATCTATTGACAGTAATAGGCAAAATATGGGTAAATAAATTTGATTTTAATAAGCTGTTCTGATATAATTAAACTAATTTAATTTAATAAGTGGATAAGCCGTTTTGTTGTTTACAAGACGGAAATTGTTATATATTTTATATTCTATGAGAAGTTTTTTGACATTTGTCTTTGAAGTTGCTAAGGTAGTGATAATATCATTAGCGATCATTATACCGGTTCGCTATTTTTTAATTCAGCCATTCTATGTAAAGGGCGCTTCAATGGAGCCAAGTTTTTACGACCATGAGTACTTAATAATTGATGAAATCACCTACCGTTTCCGCGAACCGCAGCGCGGTGAAATTGTCGTATTCAAATATCCGCGCGATCCCAGCCAGTATTTTATCAAGCGCGTCATCGCTTTGCCGGGAGAAAAAATTGAGATTCAAAACGGCGAAGTTTTTATTTATACCAAAGACACGAATCGAAAAATAAAACTTGATGAGGGCTATTTATTTGAAAACATAGACACGATTGCCAATACTGATACGCCAATTGAGGTTGGCGAAGACCAGTACTATGTGCTTGGCGATAACCGCAACCACAGCAAAGATTCGCGCAATTTTGGCGCGGTGAAGAGCAGTTTCGTGATTGGCAGAGTTGTATTCCGCGGCTGGCCATTTAGCCGGTTAGGCACTTTTGAACTGCCGGATTACAGTTTGTTTTAAATAAACCCAAAAATCTCTAACTACAAATTTAAATTATTGCTTTTAAAAAAACTATGGGTAGAAAACCAAAAAATCAGTCAGCAAATAATGCTTATCAAAAACATAGCAAAAATACACAAGATAAAAATGTTTTTCATAGCAAGGTAAAAATGATTTCTCGCTTGCGAGGCATGCGCGATATCTTGCCGGAAGAGTATGTCCGCTGGGACGAGGTAATTAACCAAGCCAGAGAATTATTTAAATATTACGGTTTTTTGGAAACAGATATACCGGTGCTTGAGTCTCAGTCATTGTATGAAAAATCAACCGGCAAACAGACCGATGTTGTCAGCAAAGAAATGTTTACCTTCATAGATAAAGACGGAGACAAGGTGGCTCTGAGACCGGAAGCAACGCCGGGCGTTGTGCGTTCTTATATTGAACACGGCATGTTTAATCGCACTTTTCAGCCGGTTAAGCTTTTGTGGATTGGGAATTTATTTCGCCGGGAAAAGCCTCAATTAGGCAGAAACCGCCAGTTCAGCCAGATAAATGTGGAGATTTTTGGCGAGGCATCAGCCGTGGCTGACGCGCAGTTGATAATGCTTGGCTACCAGTTTCTCAAAGAGCTGGGCGTAACTACGCAAGTGCAGGTGAATAGCATCGGTGATTCACTTGACCGCGAGGAGTATGTGAAAAAACTAATTATGTATTTTCGGGATAGAAAAATTCGCGCGAAATTATCGGTTGACGACAAAAAAAGGCTGATGAAAAATCCGTTGCGCGTGCTGGATAGCAAAGACGAGGGCACGCAATCCGCGCTGGAAGGAGCGCCTCAGCTGATTGATAATATTAATGATGAAGCTCGCAATCATTTTATAAAAGTGCTTGAGTATTTGGATGAGTTTGATATTCCCTATATTCTGAATCCTTTTTTGGTGCGCGGTTTGGATTATTACAATAGAACCGTCTTTGAATTTTGGCCGATGCGCGGCGCTAATAGCGGGCAGAACGCTGATTCGGCGGAATCAGTCGAAGAAGCGATTAGCCGGCAGAGCGCTCTGGGCGGCGGCGGACGTTATGACGGTCTGGTTGAATTCATGGGCGGAAGGCCGACTCCCGCTTGCGGTTTCGCGCTGGGGATTGACCGTATTATTAACCGCATGAAAGAAGAGAATGTGCCAATGTCATCAGCCGGCCAGCCGGATATTTTTGTCGCTCAGCTTGGCGAGGCGGCCAAGCGGCAGGCGATGACTTTTTTTGAGGAATTGCGGAAAAAAGGCTACAAGGCGCAACAGAATTTCGTCAAAGACAGTCTGAAAGCGCAGCTGGAGATGGCGCACAAAATCGGCGCCAAGCTGACGCTCATCATTGGCCAGCAGGAGTTAGTTGACAAAACCGTAATCATTCGCGATATGGAATCAGGCATGCAGGAAGTTTACGCTTTTAGCAGAGTTTTTGAAGAAATTGATAAAAGACTGAAATAATTTATGATTTCAGATTTCAGATTTTAGATTTATGGCTATTAAGCCAGTCTGCGCGGCAGTGCGGCGCAATCATAAATCTAAAATCATCAATCTAAAATTTAAGATCGGAGGTGGTACTTATGGTAGAAGTAAAACGAAAAAAAACAGAATCGTTCGAGAGTTTCTTTCGACGTTTTTCAAAGCGCATACAACAGTCCGGCAAAGTAATCGCGGTCAAGCAGGGAATGCATACTCAGCCAAAAAAGAACCGCAATGCCAAGAAAAAATCGGCCTTAGTCGGTTTAAAATTGCGCAAACAAAAAGAATATTTGCGAAAAATCGGCAAGTTGGTTGATGAACCGCGCCGCCGTTGGTAATTTGAATTTAAGAAGAGCGAGTGTTCGCCAAGTTTTCAACTATTTTGCATGTGAGCAAAATTGTTTAAAACTTATACTGATACATTTTAAGCAAAAGTTTGAAACAGCCCGCCGAATCGGCGGGCAAGTTTCAAACTTCGCTACCGAATTCCCATGCTTGTCACATGTAAACGCATAAAAAATAAAAGAGCAACCAAGCACTTTAGTCTGCTAGCAGTGTTTTTGGTTGCTTTTTTTGTTGTCATAGTATTTTTTCAGATAAATAGCGCGGCGCTGGCGCAAGGCCCGGGTCTGGATGATACAGCCGGCCTGGAAGATCTGCAGCCGGAGGTGCGCCTGCCTGAGACGGATATTTATCAGTTTATTTACCGAATTATCAATTCATTTCTCGGTCTGCTTGGCATAATTTTGGTCGGCCTAATAACTTACGGCGGCTGGATGTATATGACGAGCGAAGGCGATCCGGACAAAATCGCCCGCGCCAAAAAGATTTTACAAAATTCAATCATCGGTTTATTGGTAATACTGTCTTCATTCGCCATTGCCGCTTTTGTCTTCAACGTCTTGCTTGGCGGCAGTTCCGGCGGCGGCTTTAATCCTTTTGACGGCCGCGATCCGAATACCATCGGCGTGACCGCGCTCGGCGACGGCATTATTCAGAGCCACTACCCGCAGCGCGATCAGACGGACGTGCCGATGAATACATCTATTATTATTACTTTTAAACAAGCGCTGGATCCGGCTACTGTATGCGCTGATGCTAATGCAAATAATACTTTCTGTGACGCCGGTGATACGTTAATAGCTGACGCGGCCAGTCCGGTAAAGGACAGGATAATGATATATAAAGTTGACGATCTGAGTAAATACTATGACGAAGAAAAAAATACCTCTGATCAGCGCGCGCCTGACACTATCAATGTAACCTCAACTGACTACAAAACTTTTATCTTCAAACCGAAAAGTCCGCTCGGCTCGCAAGGCCAACAGATCTGGTACGCGGTTAAGCTCATAGAGGGGGAGCTCGCTTTTGCCAATAACGAGTCAATTGATTTTGGCATTGACAATATGTATGTCTGGAAGTTTCAGACCAATGGCGAGCTGGATCTGACCTCGCCAAAAGTAACTTCGGTTTTCCCTTATCCGGACGACACGCAAGATGATACCGGCACCGTAACCGCGGCCACGCAGTCAAGCGGAAGTATCATGGTAACCGCTCAGCCGAATGTGGCTAGAGATTCTTCGGTTGGCGACCCGCAAGCTCCCGCTGGCCTGCCGTCAGAAAAAGCGATTGTATCCAAAGAGTATGGTTGTCAGTGGGATGGCACAATTAGGGTTTCAATTAATAATAATCAAGCAACTGTTGCCGCTAACGGAGTAACGCGCGGCCCAAGCCAAGGTTTAATCAATGGCGATGATGTCGCGGATCAAGTCGCTTCAATTGGCTGTGGTTTGTCACTAACTCCAGCTGACGGAACTTTTACCGAAGGCAATGCCTGGAATATAGCGGTCAAAGCAAAAATTGACGCCGACACTTTAAGAGTTGGAAGTATTACATATACATTTATCAGCGATCCTACTGATCTGGCTCAAAATAAGATTGAGGCAGATGGAACTACCAATACGGCTAAAAATATTATTAGCGTTATTAATAACGCAACCAATGGTAATGGCTCGGTTAGCGCAACGGCTGGTGGCACGACTGTTAATTTAACGGCTAAAACTGCCGGTATTGCCGGCGATAATATTACTCTTAGCAGTAAATCTTCAGCGCTAACAATTAAATCAATGACTGGCGGTTCTGATACTGTAACCAGCAATATTATTCATGACCGTCCGGACGAGTATCGCAACGCCATTGTGCAGATTAATTTTGACGAGGCGATGAATCCTTTGCAGCTGCAGGGACCGGCTAGTGAGATACAAAACTACATCAGCGTTGAGGCGGATGGTACCTTGTTAGACGGAATTTTTGAAATCAGTAATAACTACAAAACAGTAGAGTTCCGCACCAATGATAACTGCGGGCAGAACTCCTGCGGCGATGATACCTACTGCCTGCCGGCGGACGCGAATATCAGAGTGTTTATAAAAGCGGCTGATTTATATATTTGCAATCCTGTTTCTTCTCCAAATCCTGATTTATGTTCGCTAACATCAGAAAATCGTGGTGGATTTGGTGAATATCCAGTTTGCAACGTGGTAGGCAGAGCATTTGGTGTTTGTCAGGACTCTCGCAAAGCTAGCAGGGAAGAGTCCGAGTTTTACCCACAATGGGATACTGCTAGTACGGCTGGCGCCATGGATGTATCATTTAATTCTCTGGACGGTAATAAAGACGGTATTGCTGATGGGCCAGAAGGGCAAAGCGGCCGTCTCCCATACAGTGAGAACAATCAGATTGCCGCAAATCATGGTGATGACTACGAGTGGTCGTTTTGGACCAATGACCAGGTGAATTTGGACAGTCCGATTATTGAAGATAGTTATCAGAAGTTAGGAAATAAGAATTTAGTCAGGCAGGGCGATCAGGCGCTGAATGCTGATCACGGCGATCCTCTGCGCATCAAGTTCAATGAACTGATGATGTCGTCATCGCTGAAGCCCGGACGCAATTATCCGGATGATTTTTATAATGATCCGTCCGGAAACATTCCCCGCGAATACGCTGTCTTTGTGAACTACTCCGGCACGCCGCTGGGGTACTGGGTTGGAAAAGAAGATTATGATATTGAATTTGATATAAATAACGATGGGACACCTGATCCGGCCGATGGTTTTGACGACCAGACCGAGGCGGTTGTTTCTCATACAACTTTTGGCGACAGTTCGGCTTATGGTTTTTTAATCGGTTCGGGCGTGAAGGATATTTATCAGAACTGCTATAATCCGGCGCGCGATACCAGCGCGAGAGGGCAGAGTACTTGCAATGTTTTAGATCCAGATCCAAATAATAATGATATCGGCCTGTCATGCTGTCGGGGAGAGCCATTGTTAGACCCAGATGACGTTTGCCATCGTTTTTGATAGTAGATTAAAATAGTTGCCAGGTTGTCTGGAAATTGGTTGTCTGGTTGTAGAAACTGGAAGTTAGAAATTAGAAAAAAATAAAAACAAAAAAAATGACTAATTACCAACCAATCAGGAGTTTTCGCGATTTGCATGTATACCAGAATTTGTATAAAGCAATGGTAATCGTGCACACGAAAATAGTTCCTAATTTACCAAAAGAAGAGAGATTTGATCTTGTTGACCAGATGAAACGCGCTTCAAAAGGAGCGCCGGCATTGCTCGCTGAAGGTTTTGCCAAGCGATATCAGACTAGAGCATGGCATAAATATTTGGAAGATACGATTGGTGAATCTAGCGAAATGATACACCATCTATCTGTTTGTATTGATTTATATTCACAATATATTGATATTTCTCTCTGTAATGAATTAATTTCAATGTATGATATATGTTGTAAGCAATTAGCAAAATTAGATCAATGTTGGACTGACTTTCATAAACAAAAAAAAGAGTAAAACGGTTGTCAGGCTATCAAGAAATTAGTTGTCTGGTTGTGCCTGCCTTTCGGTAGGCAGGGAAAATAGAAAATTGAAATTAGATATGCCGTTATTCATTGCACCGCCAATGTCTATTTTCCATTTCTATTCTCTATTACTAGGCAACAAATTTCCAGACAACTGGATAACTAATAATATTCTGTGAAACTAAATCATAAATTATTTTTAATAACAATTACTACCGTCATTTCACTGACGTTTGTTCAAGTTGCAAATGCTCAACGCACCGTAGATGAGGCCTTCGGCGGCGACTCCGGCCTGACCGCCGAGGAGCTGGCCGCGCGCGCTGGTTTGGGCGTAACTGACCCGCAGGAAATTATCGCCAATATTATTAATATCACGCTGGGGTTCTTGGGAATAATCGCGGTCGGACTGATTATTTATGCCGGTTTTAGGTGGATGACCTCCGGCGGCGATCCGAACAAAATTGACACCGCGAAGAGAATCCTTACCGCCGGCGCGATTGGACTGGTGATAATTCTCTCCGCCTTTGGCATCGCGCAGTTTGTCATTCGCGTCTTGCTTGACTCAACCGGCGGCGGCGGAGGCGATGGCGGTACTACAATACCGCCAGGAGGATTGAGTGGCGGTACTCTGGAAATTGTTGAAACCTATCCAGAAAACAATCAAATGAGCATTGCTAATAATGTAATAACCACGTACTTATTTAATCGCAATGTTTCAGGAACACCAGATAATGCTACTGTCAGAAATGCAACAACTAATACTGATATCTCTGGCGTTTGGCAAACCAGAGGTAAAGTTTTGGAATTTATTCCTGCTTCTATGCCAATTGGAGCGGATGGTGATAGTATTCAAGTTCAATTTTGGGGTACTGTAGGCGGACGTCGCTTAGAAACATGCCCGAACGCCAGCGCCCCGTGTGTATTGCGATATCAGGTTGGTGCTGGGTCAGCAAGTAATAATCCAAATATTTCTGATTTTTCGGTTGATAGCCTTCTGTGTACAAGTTTTGCAAATGTAATAAATGTAACAGCTGCTTCTACAAATAATCCGTCACACCTCCGTTTAGCTGAATTATATATAGTTGATGTGTCAGATGTTTTAGTAGATCAGGATATATATTATCCTGATGCGATGGTTAGCTTTAATTTTGACGGCTCAGGATATACCGCCGGGGAAACTATTACTATGAAAGTAATAGTCTGGGACGCAGACGGTAATTTTGCAGAAGACACTTTGTCAATAGAAATTCAAGACTGCGTCCATCCGGTCATAGAACTGATCACGCCTTTTGGCGGATATTGCGAAGCAAATCCAAATACCTACTGCCGCACGGACGCTACTTGCGACACAGTAAGTCTAGGCGATGTTTGTAATGTAACTGAGCCGAACGGCGCTGTTAGCAACTTGATAACAGTACATGGACACGGGTTTGGCGATACTGAACATGAATTTTACTTTACTGATAATGCAGATAATTTAATCCTAGCTCAGCTTGCCGATGATGTTAACGGACAGTGTAGTGATCCCTGGACTGACACACAAATTATCGCGGTTGTTCCGTCTAATACCGGAGCTATAAAACCAGTGGGATTGATAACAAGCGATGGGTTATTTGATGCCAGCAATGATAACCGCGGCGACTATCGCAAGAATTTTATATTAAATACTATTGAGCGTCCCGGTCTATGCCAAGTCACTCCAGCTGTTCCGCCAAATACAAAGTTTGGTGACAATATTACACTCGACGGTATTAAGTTTAATATTGATGGCAGTGATGCCGGCAGTGTTGTTTTTGGTGATGGCGTGTTGGCTGGCGAGGAGCATCGGAGTTTACAGATACAGCCTGGGTTTACCGCGTTGGCAGCGCAGGCTGGCATTCCAAACATCAAAGCCGGCACAACTACTGTTAGCGTAGTGAATACCAGCGCAAACGATGAGCGCAGTAACGCGCTGAATATTGATATTACCGAAACCAAAAAAATACCTTTTATTACCGAAATAAAACCGGAATACGGACACCCGGGTGATTATTTGACGATTACGGGAGGAAATTTTGGATCAGTAAAAAAATCTACCAGTCACGTTTGGTTTGGCGACGCTAATCCGATAGACGCTATTTATGAATTTCCTGATCAGTGTTTGGTAAATGAACTATGGCAAGACACACAGATTATTGTGAAGGTGCCTTCCTTGGGAGATGGTTCATACCGGGTAAAAGTTGAATTGGACGGAGATGCGTCAAATAGCGAACAGTACAGTATTCGGAAATACTGCCAGTATAGTGGTAATAATTGCTCCGCGCCAGTTGATTGTAATACATCTATCGGTGAAGTATGCGTAACCTCGCCAAAACCCGGCCTTTGCCGCATCTCGCCGAATAATGGTCCGGTTGGCACAGAGGTAAGTTATTATGGTGAGCGCTTTGGTTCAGCTGACGGAACAGTAGAATTTTTTGACGGAGTTGTTGTCAACCCACCGACAAGCTGGGAGATGTCTTCGGCGGCTGATGCGGCTGATACGGCCGTGGCAAATGTTCCAAATGGCGCGCAACCGGGGGAGACTTTTGTTACCAGTAACGCCGGTTTGGACAGTAATCCATTGCAGTTCGCGGTTGGCAATTGTCTTGATGCCGGTCCGGCCGGTCTGTCTGATCCGATAAATCCGGCTTGTACTGTAGGTTCGCCATACTGCTGTGGACAAAACAAACAGTTAGCCGGCAGTTGTATGGCGACTGAAGATTTGTGCGGCGATATTCCCGGCAGTGGTTTTGTACAGTATTATTTTGAATTTTCTACCGGCGCGGGTCTGGGAGTAATTGATGAAAGTCAGCGGCCGCACGTGATAGAGGAGTGCGACCGGTCGTTGGGAGTCTGTACTGACAAACACCCGCCATCACCATCGCCCTGGACGCCGCAGTATGATGATAATCGCAATGAAATTCAGGCTTGCGTAAACGCGCAGATATCTGTTCGTTTTGATAAAATTCTTGACAGCGCGACACTAACTCCGGCAAACGTAGTAGTTAAAAGCTGTGAAGAAGGTGTGGTGGTCAACGGCAATAGTTCGGTTAGCCGGTGTTCGGGAGTAAATTTATTTACCAATCCGGGCACTGAAATGACTGTAACCAATACAAATACGGGTCAGGAGGAGACGCAAGTTTTAATTAGCTTGAATAGCAACTTGACGCAAGAAACTTGGTACCGCGTAACTTTAACCACCGGCATTACAACGGACACGGGAATTCCAATGAGCGATGATTATACTTGGAATTTTAAGACTCGTAATAATAACAATCCCTGCACAGTGGGCTGTGTGGAAGTTGTTCCGGATCCCTATACTAAAAAGGAGTTGGGCGTGGTTGATACGAATTTGAGCACGCCAGCAAACGATCCTTATGTTGCCACTACTCAGGCAGATGATAATGCTTGTGTAATGATTAAAAGTAATAATAAAGACTGGGATTGGAGTTCTACCTATGTGAGCGCAGACGCGCAAAATACATATGTTAATGTAAGTCAAATTGTTGCTCGACCGCAAGCATTGGTAACCGCTCTCAGAGAAACAGATAACCCGGTTGATCAGTACGTGCATATTATTGCGACCGAGGCGGAAAGCAATCTGTCTGATTTCGGCAGATTAGACATTAATTTACCTGACTTTGAAGTGGTCGCGGTCTGGCCGATTAATCAATGTGCGACTGTTTGTACTAATGCCGCCGTGGGCGTTAAGTTTAGTACGCCGGTTCGCGCTGATACAGCCAGTCGGGTTAGTCTTTTCGAGTGCAATGCGGGTGATTGCGCTGTTTTGATACCGGCGGCAGGTATTAATATTAACCCTAGATTAGATCCGATTGATAATACTATAATTAATTTTAATTTGAGCGGAGCTTTATTTAAAAACAATCAATGGTATCGAGCCGGTATTATTGTCGGACCGAATGGTGTTTTGAATAATGATAATAAAGAGATAAAAATTGATATTAGCAGTCCGAATTACTTTTTTTATGGTTATAGTCAAACGCCATTTTATAGCTGGACATTCAAAACCGGCGACAAATTCTGCGCGGTGGACAGCATTGACCTTCAGCCGAATCCGGGTATCGCGACCTTGATCGGCGAAGAGGTGAACTTCCGCGCCACGCCGCAGAGTGATGAGGCGTGTTTTGCCGCCGTTGAGGCGCCGACGGACGGACTGGTCGCGCACTGGAAGTTTGATGAGGGGGCGGGCACGACTGTGAATGACAGTACCACTAATAATAATGACGGCAGTTTTGTCGGCAGTCCGGCCTGGGTTGGCGGTGTTGACGGTCAGGCGTTAAGCTTTTCCGCTGGTAATAGGGTTGTCATTAATAATCCTAACTTTGGGATTACTGATCAGGTTACGGTGTCATTGTGGGCATATGGCAGTAAGAACCTCCCGATTGCCGGCAATCATATTATTCTGGGCCAAGGGCCTGTTAGTGACAGAATTTTATTAGTGCATTTACCTTATTGGGACGGCAGTAATAATGTTTATTGGGAAACTGATGACGGTCTAGCGGGTAATGGTGGTCAAAGAATTAATAAAACTCCGACTGAGGATGAATACAAAGGCAGTTGGCAGAATTGGGCATTTACAAAAAATTCAGCTAGCGGCGAGATGAAAATTTATCTAAATGGCAGTCTGTGGCATAGTGGAAGCGGTTTAAATAGAGGAATAAGTGATATCAACAAGTTTCAAATTGCCTCTAGCTATGACGGTTTAGTTGACGATGTCCGCGTCTATAACCGCGCCTTGTCAGCCACAGAAATCTGGCAGTTGAATTCACTATCCTCCACTTTTAGTCAGCTGCAGAAACTGCGCGATTCTGCTTATGACTGGCAGTGGGATCCGCTGGAAAGCGGCGCGGCGGCAAATCCAGTCGCCTATATTACGAATTCAAATTGGAACGCTTCGCGAAATATTCCTTTGCATTTAAACTATCAGCCGGTAACCGCTGTCGGTCAGGGAAACGTTACCACCTTGGGCAGTGATGTTTTTCAGCAAGAAGTAATTACCTCTAGTATATTAGATTTACCGGAGCAGGAACTGCGTGCAGATACTGCGGATTTTCGCCTGATGTGCGGTTTTGTGCAGGATGATGAGTGTCGTTATGCAAATGGTAATGATGCCTACACAACTCACGGTGTGGGCGCGAATTCCTGCTGTTATCCGCGTCCGAGCGTAATCAGTTCCAAGCCGGCTGACGACGATGTCAATGTCTGCCGTAACGCCATGATCAGCGCTACTTTTGATACGGCAATGGATGAGGCGAGTTTTAATAATAATATTTTTCTGGCCGCTTATTATGGCAATGAGCCGTGTCCCCCCGGCACGCAGTTTTTACGTTTGGCGCTGGCTGATGGCGCGACCAATGAAAAAATCGATCAGTTTGTCAGGGGGATTGTTAACGGAGCCGCTAGTTTTATCAGAAATCAGCCAATGTTTAAGCCGATTGTCTGGGCGTACCACAAGTTGGCTAGCGTGTCATTTATAAAAAATATTTTTAATTCCAAGATCGCGCAGGCGCAAGGCGTTGGTAATCGCTGGTGCGCGGTGCCGGGTACTCTGAGCGCGTCCACTAACCGCGGACAGACAACGGTATATTACGCGCCCACGCAGTTATTAAACTCCGGCACGCACGCCCTGCTTATTCGCGGCGACAGCGATTCACAAGATGAACCAACCAATCAGCCGCGCGGCGTGGTCAGCCGGGCGGGCGTAACTATGCGCGGCGAGTGCAATGAGTTAACAACTGGCACAAATGACTGCATTTTTAATCAGAATTTTTACGGCAAGGTTATTCGTTTTGAAACACTGCCAACAACAGCTCTCAATCAAGGCGTCTGTACCATTGATCATGTGGCGATAGAGGATGCCGCTCATCTTTTCCGCCGGAATGATGATAATGCCAATGATAATAATTATCCGAGTACCATAGTTGGCCCGGTTACTACCGCTTATAATTCTGTAGATGACAATGACAGAGAGTTTACCGCCTTCGCGCGTTCCTCGTCCGCGCAGGATTTGACCTCCATTCCGAATATTTACGCCTGGAATTGGGATGAGAATTGGACATCGGATAATACTGATATTGCCAGCACTAGACCTGAACCTGATAATATTCCTGTAATTACTGGCGCTGACAAAGAAATTATTTTTACAACTTATCAGCTGGAATACGCGCGCACTTTTGTGCGGCAGAGCCTTAATATTATTGATAATACGCTTAATATCCCGGGCCCGAATCGCCTGACCGGCGCGACCGAGATAACCGTATTTATCTGCGCTAATCCCTGGCCGCCTTATGTAGCAAACGAGTATTGGCAGCCATATCGGGAGAATCTGACTAAATTTGAATTTTTCTATTGCCGTGATGAAGGCGAAATAACCGCTACTGATGACTTGCCTTTCTTGTTTGAATCATTTAATTTACCATCAAATGATTTAATATTAAAAGAACTGCTGTTTACGCAAGCGTTTAAACCAAGCGTGCCGCAGGATTTTTCCTCCTTTGGCGGCGGCATGGGAGATGTGAATAAGAGTGGGGAAGTTGATGTTGCTGATGTTACCGCAATTAAGCAGGTGTTAAACGGTTCGCGTCAGCAAAATAATCCACTCATTAATTGGAGTGTCGCTGATGTTAATTTGGATGGTGTAGTTACCGTAGAAGACGCCATACTAATTAGCCAGTATTTAGCTGGTGTATCCAATTCAATAGCCATTGATCTTTATGAAGGGAACAAAGTATTGTTGCGATGGAAACCGGTAGCTAACACGGACTATTATAATATTTATATGAAAAAAGAAGGCGGGTCATATGGCGTTCCTTTGCGCGTTGATTCAAGTAACTATGAATGTTTGTCCGTGGATACTGACGGTGATGCTAGTACAGCTATGGAGCAACGTTGCTTTTTTATGATAGATAATCTGGAAAATTACGCGCAGTACTACTTCCGCGTCAGCAGTGTAGTTAATATTGATGCATCAATTTCAGGTAGTGTCGCAGTCGGCAGAGAAGAAAGTGATTTATCCAACGAAGTGATGGCAATGCCGCGTCGAACTTCAGAGCTCTCCATCCCGCAAAACCTCAGCGCGACCGTCAGCGGTGATGCTATACAGCTATTTTGGGGAGATGTGCTGGAAGCATTAGACATTCCGGATGTGCGCGGCTACCGCATTTCTCATAGTTCCGGCGCGAGCGTTGACGCTGATGATGAATTCCGCGTGGTTATCGGCAAGGATGTGAAGACATACTCTTGGAATATCCCGGCCAACCGCCGCAATGAAACGCATTACTTCAAGCTGTCAGCGCTGGGCGAGAATGACAGTAATACCAGTCCATCAAGCAGTATTATTAAAATAGATATTGGGCCGATTGGGTATTGGAAGATAAATGAAGGAAGCGGCGTTAGCATAGCTGATAGCAGTCTTTTTGTTAATGGTGGTACCTTTAGTAGCGCTAATGCGCCAGAGTGGACCGGTAATTTTTTGAAATTTGATCCCCAAGATGATACATTTATTCAGATTCCGGCCAAAGGACAGTTAAATTTAGGGCAATCAGGCGGCTTTACGCTCAGTCTCTGGGTTAAACCGGCCGGATTAGCCACTAACCGTTATAATGACATTTTTGGTTATGAAATTGGTGGTTGGAACCGCAGGTATCCAAGTATATTTATTAATAATAACACATTAGCTGGGGTTGGCGGGACAAATGCGGCTAACTCTGTGTATACGTCGTTTGGTTTCAATAATGGCAATGCCTGCTCGGTAAATACTATCAATGACGTGATTCGAGATGGCGAGTGGAATAGCATTGTAGTAGTGTATGAAAATACCAATCATAGTTTGCGTGTATATGTTGACGGACAGCTGCAAAAGTTAGCGCAGGGGGGATCATATCAAGCAGCGAGCGATACAAGCAACTTTCCACTGCTTACCAACCAAACTTCATATACCTGCGAATTTCCTAACGGATTATTAATCAATGAAGATGAATTTGATATTGGCAGAGTCAGAAATTCAGCTTTGAACACCACGAGTTTTGACGGACAAATCGCCGAGGTCAAAGTCTACAACTATCCAATCATTACCGAAAGCGATATAACCAAAGAAAGCAGTAATGCCAGATTTAAGTAATATTACATTTAAAAAAAACTAAATTAATAATTTTGCATTTTTTATTTTGAAATTTGCATTTTAAATAATATGTCGATACCAAAGACAATTAAATATCTATTTCTGACAATCGGCGTTTTGGCCATTGTCTTCGGGGGAGTGGCGCTGATACAGCCGGTCAAGAGCGCTCTGCTGACAGTCAAGGTAGTTTGGGATTTGCCGGCGTCTGATCTGGTTGACATAGACGGTTTTGTTGTTCTGCGGCGAAGAAATAGCGAAGCCTGGAAGACAATTAGCGCCAAATTGCCTAATACATATTATTTCTTTAATGACGAGACCATTTCGCAGGCCGGTTATTATTATTATAAATTAAGCATTTATAAAAAAGACGGCACGGTTGAAGACTCCTCCGCGAAGGGAATAAATATGGAACAAGCGCAAGAAAATTGCGGTATTAGCGGCTGTGTTGTTACGCTGGGCATAGCGCCAAGCACTCCGCCGGCAGGTTGTACCGCTAATGATTGGACGACCGGCATTTGGGGAGTGTGTTCGGTAACTTGCGGCGGCGGCACGCAAAGCCGCGCGGTAACAAAAGTTGGCAATTGCGTAGATGATGGCGGAAAACCGGCTGTAACCCAAGTTTGCAATACGCAAGATTGCGCGCCGCCAGTAGATGGTGATTGGACAATTTGGAGTACTTGGAGTGCGTGTTCGGTTGCGTGCGGCGGCGGGACTCAGGACCGAACGCGCGCTTGCACGAATCCGGCTCCGTCCAATGGCGGCGCGGATTGTGCCGGCGCGGCGGCAGAGAGCCAAGCCTGCAACACGCAGGTTTGTCCGGACACAACCGATCCACTGCTTTATACTTTTGAACTCAGGGAGGAAAGCGGAGCCGCTTGGAAAGCTTATCCAAATTCAGTAACGGACAATGATGTTGATTTGCAGGTTCGCTGGAGCGCGGCTGATAATGCCGGCGGTTCGGGTTTGCAGAGTATAGAAGTCTGGTCAGCGGCGCATCATAGCGCTAATTGTAATGGCACGGTTATGACCGGCTGCAACTGGGCGGAGATTGAGACAATCACTACCGGTGATTTGACCGGTCAAACTTATGATTTTGCAAGCATCAGTCCCGGCGTAAACTATGTCGGCTTGCATGTTATTGATAATGAAGATAACTGGATTACCGAACGCGAAGGCGGCGCCAATCATACTACAATTCTGGGCCCGATAAAAGTTGACATTCAACTCCCGGATACCAGCGGCCCGATTTTAACGAGTTTTGAACTTTCCGGCGACGGCGGAGTAACTTGGCAGGCTTATCCAGAAGTCGTTTCAACCACGGGCGGCAGTATAAACGCGCGCTGGCAAGCAAGCGATAATGTCGCTCTAAAGCGCATAGAAATTTGGCGCGCGCCTTACGAAGTTGATACCTGCGACGGCGCGACTAAGATAAATTGCTCTTGGAATCAGATAACCAGCCTGAACACTGGCGACTTAACAAACGGAACACTCGCGGCCGGTTCAATCAGTTCCGTTTATTATTACGGCATACATGTTGTTGATACGGCCTCACCGGAAAATATAACTACTGAAACGGGCGCCGGCCTAGGACCGATTGAAGCGCGTAAAGTCGGTTTAGTGGCTTATTGGAAATTAAATGATAACGGCACGCCGGTGCTTGATTCCGCCGATGGCCATAACGGCCAAAATTCTGGAGCAATAACTGGTTTTTTCGGAGTTGTCGGCGGCGCTTATGGTTTTGCCGGACCGGCTAATCAGGGCGGGCTCTATAACGGCACGCATGTTTTAGTCCCGCACTCGCAAACGTTAAATTTCGGAAGCAATATAGATTTTACCATCGCTTATTGGTTTAAGCCTGATAAAACTGATAAAAACCAGATAATTATCCACAAAGGGCTTGATAATATTAATTATGAACGCTGGTATAAAACCGGCATTACCAATACCGGAAAACTTAGCGCCGCTTTTAGAACCGGAAACGCGTATACCAGCGCGTCTTTCACTGGAACAGCCGTTCTTAATAACGACTGGCAACACGCGGTTTTTACAGTTAAACGCGACAACGCCAATAACGTCAGCATTAACGCCTACCTAAACGGCGCGCAAGACGGACCGACAGTTACTTCAAATAAACTGGGGAGTTTAGATAATCCTTATGATTTAAAATTAGGCAGTGACGAAACTAATCGTTTTAACGGCACTACTTATAACACCTATTATGACTATGCTTATGACGGCTTGTTAGACGATGTGCGTGTCTATAATATGGCGCTTGCTCCGAGTTTTGTCAGTCAGCTCTACGACGACTCTTTGTTAGGAGCCTGCATTGATAATGACGGCGACGGTTACGGCAATCCTTCCTCAGCCTCATGTTTGTTTGCCGGTATTGATTGTAATGACACTAACGCAAATATTCATCCGAACGCGGCCGAAAGTTGCGATGGCCTAGATAATGACTGCAACGCGGTCACGGTTGACGGCAGCGGCGAAATAGCGCCAATGAATACAAAACAAGCAAACATTTGCGCCGGCTCAACTCAAAGTTGCAGCGGCGGAGCCTGGACCGACAATTACGCCGGCATTGCTAGTTATGAAAGTCCGGAAACCAGCTGTGACGCAATAGATAATGACTGTAATGGTACTGTTGATGGCGGCACGGTTTGTTCAAATATTACTTATTACTGCGATGGCGATAATGACACCTATTATGACGAGAATTCAACCGGCAGTTGCTCAACCTTTAATTGTTTGCCGGCCGGTTGTGTTACTACAGCGGGAAATGATTGTGATGACAGTTTGGGTACTATAAATCCGGGCGCGGCCGAAAGTTGCGATGGCCTAGATAATGACAGCAACGCGGCCACGGTTGACGGTAGCGGCGAAATAGCGCCAATGAACACAAAACAAGCAAACATTTGCGCCGGCTCAACTCAAACCTGCAGCGGCGGAGCCTGGACTGACAATTATGCCGGTATTGTTAATTATGAAAGTTCGGAAATTAGCTGTGACGGGGCAGATAATGACTGTGATAGTACGGTTGATGGCAGTGCGGTCTGCCCCACACTTAGCTTCTCCTGCGATGCGGATGGCGATACTTATATTAATGAAAATGTCAGCGGCGCCTGTTCAACTTTTCAATGTATTCCCGGCAACTGTCAGCCGGCAACCGGCGATGACTGTAATGACACGCCAGGTACTGGCGAAAATACTCATCCCAATGCCTGGGAAATTTGCGGAAACGCAATTGATGAGAACTGCAACGGCGATTTGACCGACTGTCCGCCGTTTGGAACAATTATCGTGCCAGCGGCAGATGGCGAAGATCATGAGTTTGGATCTACAATGCTGGTTAGAGTTTATTCTCCGAGCGCGACAATGACTAGGGTTGATATTCAGAGTCCAGATGAAAATGATATATATACGCTTTATCTTTATGATGATGGCAATCATAATGATTTTGATGCCGGTGATGGAGTCTGGGGAAACACTTGGATTGTCAATGGTCCGGGGACGGGTGTTTATTATATGGACTTGGCTTTTGGCAATTATCCAGTAATTGAAAATGCGCGTACCTTCAATGTCGTTTCGGCCGGTGGTTGTATCCCGCTGCAAATTAACGGTTCAAGCAATGATAAATTAGATGTTGTTTTTATAGCTGATCAGTAT
>JAUYLZ010000026.1 GCA_030698385.1 bacterium
ATTGACTTTTTTTTCATAATATGATAAGTTCCGAGTGCTCGGAACTCATAATCGTTCCTTAAAAAATAAACGTAACAAATAAAAAAGGAGAAAAATCATGTCAGATCACGAAACGGTATTTCAAGAATGGCAACAAAAAAAACAGAAATTACAAGAAAAAGAGCTCCTAGAGCTTCAATATCCTTACTCGGCAATTGAGATTGAGGCGGGGCTCAAAGATAAAACTGCTTGCGGGCTCGCGTTTTGGAAGTTTATCAAAGACAAACTGCCGGCTGACAAAGAGGGACGCAGTAATATTTTGCACCACTTTACTGCCGGTCAACGCGAAATTGTAATTATTATTAGTTTGATTGAATTATTGCCGACTTCCGTTTGGCGGCAATTACTTTGGAGAAAAAATATTAACTTTGTCAGTTATGAAGCGTTTCTGCGCCGATTGTTAAAAAACAACGATCAAGTAGAAGCAATTTACGAAACGTACACGCAACTGTTTGTCCATCATCAAGTTCCAAATATTTTTTCGCTCTACCAGCGCATTCGCTACCGCATTACGGTAAAAAAGTTGCTGTCCGAAAACTTTACTGACGAAACTCGGTATTTAAGCAAAGGCTCTTGGGTGTACAATCTGGCCAATCTTGATTTCGGCTTCCATGAATACCCCAAGGGAACTCTGGATGACACGCGTATCATAAATAAAAGCATCTGGGACTTTTTGTCGGTAAAAAATCATGTGGATGACTTTGTCGTCAATCAGGAAGACGGGAAGTACTGGCGGTTGTACAAAATGGCCCGCAACAATCCCGGCTGGTTTCCGAACCGTAAGGTGGAGCTACAAAAGCACATCTGCCCGGGATTCTGGTACACATTCATAATTCTTTCACTGGTTTTTGTCGTTTCACCGCTTGCCGTTGGCGCCTGTTATGTAAGCGAAGCGCCGGACTGGGTGCTCTATCCATTGGCGGCGCTATTTCCGCTATGGGTAGTTTCAGCAATTATTTTGACAGTGTGGCGATTTATTCTAGCGCTCTTTCCCGAAGAGCGTCAGCAAAAGATCAAGCAAAAACTTGAAGAATGGAACAAGAGTTCTGAAGAATGGGACAAGAGTAGCGATAAAAAATGGCGAGATTTTAAGCGAGATCACCACGCTATGTTGGAACGACTGAAGTCAATTCTTGCCATCTTTATCATGTGTATCATTATGCTAGTGTTATCAATGTGGATATTTATACTGCTCTACAAACTGCTATCATTTACGCTTTTTGATGTCATCCTTAACCTGCTCGCGGCTTATATCGCCATTGGATACTTAGCGTACCAGGAAGAACTACCGGGACCGGTCTGGGAGTGGCCATGGCCCGTATTTACGCCACTTGTGAGTATCGTAACCTACTTTTTCATCAAAGCCTGCGTGTACCAATATGAAAATATTATCTGGCTGGTAAGTATGTGGTTAGAGGTATTTCTGAGTTTTGGCTGGATTTCAGTGCTGATATTTTCACCAGTACTCATCTTTTTGCCGCTGACCTTTGCCATGATATATTATGGCGAAAAATTTGAAGATCAAGTAGTGATGCTTCTCAAACGCAATAAATTTCTCAGCAAGCTACTACTGCGCTTCACGCTCTCTACCATGCTGGCAATAGCCTTGGCTACAGTACCAATCCTGTGCTACTGCTTCTACGTTGCCGTGGTTACTAACTTCAGTATCGGGGCCGCGCTCTACATAATTACGGTATTCATTGTTTGCTATGGTGTTGTTTGGTTTATGGTGTATCTATCGACCAAAAACCCTGAGGTATATCACTTCGGCAAATTAGTGAGTCATTGCTGTGTTGGCAATTACTCGAGCTCTCAGCAAATATACCGCTTGAGTAAAAAAAACCAGTGGCTTATGTCACAGAGCGTGGAAGAGCAGAAAAATATTATTGACAGACTTTGGAACGCTTTACGAGGGGCCAGCGGCATTGAAGTTGACGAAACACTAACGTACTTCCAACTAGCGCTCCCGCGCGTCACCGAAGAGTCATTAAAAAGACTTGAAGATGCAGGCCATCATATATACTGTAACTATAGATATTCTGAGACAAAAAGGTGGGCGATAATTGACCTGATACTATCCGGACTCACTTACCTAGAGGCGCAAGACAGACTTGTTGCCATGCGCGAGGAAGAACGGCAAAGAAAACAAAAAGTAAAAACCATTCTATGGTGGGTATTTTGTCCAGTTACCGTTCCCTGGCTGGGACTTACCAAAATTTGGGAATATCTGTTTACTTTTAAAAAGCTCTGCGATTTATTTCAGGAACGGTGCCCCTTCGTTACTGAAAGCATTAAATTGACCTTTCATTAAATTAATTACCGGCGGCTAGACTTCTTAGCCGCCTTTTTTATTACAAAAAAAGAGACTTATCTAAAAGTCTCTTTATCATGATTGCCGCTAAACAGCTTAATGCTATAAATAGCAATCACAAACGCCGATACAATCGGCAATAGTACGAGCGCGTAACTCCAGTCCATTTTTTTCGCCTTCCTTTTTTGTTTAGAATGTGCTAAAATTTTTTTGCTAAAATAGTATATTTATAGTATGCGCTTTTTTTCCAGATTTGTAAAAAGTGCTATACTAACAACATAATTTATTAAGATAAAACTATGTCAATTGAAGGTAAATTAAATCAAATGCCAAACACTGAAGCCGAGCCAAACAATGAAAAAACATTAGCAGAGCTCAACCAGGAACGTGAAGAAATATTTAAAAACATGCAATACATCAGAGATAAAATTACACAAAGCGGTCTTGATACGAGTTTACGCGATCACCGTGATGAAGCAACTCTAAAAAAACTTAAGGAACAAAAAGACGCAAACGCAAAACAAATTGCGGATATTCTACGCGCGCAAGAAAAAGAAAATGCCTAATATTTTCGCCGTTTA
Source organism: bacterium (assembly GCA_030698385.1). Lineage (GTDB taxonomy): Bacteria > Patescibacteriota > Patescibacteriia > Patescibacteriales > XYC2-FULL-47-12 > JAUYLZ01. The sequence goes on from JAUYLZ010000026.1 coordinate 2,932, forward strand.
CAAACCAAAAGGTCCGACCTCAAATCAAGTTTTAAATGAATTGAGAAAAACATTTAAAACCAAAAAAGTTGGGCACGCCGGCACCCTCGATCCGCTCGCCGAGGGTGTTTTGGTAGTGGGTGTCGGCCGCGAAGCCACCAAACAGCTAGCTACGGTTGTGCAAAAAGAAAAAGAGTACATCGGGACTGTAAAATTTGGCGTTACCAGCACAACTGATGATGAAGAAGGCATCAAGACAGAGTTTGAAGTTGGAAGTAAGAAGTATAAGAAAAGTGATATCGAAAAAATTATTCCTGCATTCATTGGCGATATTTTGCAGGTACCTCCAAACTTCAGCGCCATTAAAGCCGGCGGCAAAGTGGCCTACAAGGTCGCCCGCGCCGGCGGCATGCCGCAACTGGGGCCGCGCCAAGTTGAAATCAAAGCAATAGAAATCCTGGAATACTCTTGGCCTTTTTTAAAAATCAGAGTCGTTACCGGACCGGGCGTCTATATCCGCTCGCTGGCGCGCGATCTGGGCAGTGAGCTCGGCTGCGGCGGCTATCTGTATGATTTAATCAGAACCAGAGTAGGGGAGTACCGAATTGAAGACGCGGCTCAAGTTGAAAATATAAAAAAGGCAGAAGATAACACCTCTGCTTTTATACATTAATATTTTTGTCAAAGTTTTACCATTTTGTCAAAAATATCGCTTTTTTTTATATTTTCTGCTAAAATAGAGCCATGTTGAATATCTTCTCAAAATTCAATACTTTTTATCATCTTGGCAATGACGACCTAAAGACCGGTTTAAGCGAACTTTTCTTTGATAACAAAATACGCTTGTTCGTGGCGGCCTCACTTTTTATCAATATTATAATCTGGACGGCCAGCCTCCTATTCAATGTCAACGTAAAAGACACAATTGTCGCTTTGCATCACAATATTTACTTTGGCATTGACTTAATTGGTAATTCCGGGCAAATTTACTTTATCCCTCTGCTGGGGATTATTTTCATCATTACCAATATAATCTTTGCTTACTTGGTCCGGCGCGAAGGGATATTTTTTGTCTACTTGTTTACAGCTTCAGCGCTGTTAATTAATTTTTTTCTTCTGCTTGGTCTTGGCTCAATCATTTTAATTAATTTTCGATAAAGCAATATGGAAGTATTTGTTATTGTCAAAATACTTTTTTTGACAACTCTATCCGCAATAATCGCCGTAGCGTGGACGCCGCTGTTGACTCATTTTTTGTACAAATACAAACTGGGGAAAAGCATACGCTCTGAAGGTCTGACACCGGTTTTTAACAAACTGCATATTCACAAAACCGGCACGCCGACCATGGGAGGATTGATTATTTGGGTGACTGTGCTGATTTTAATATTAGGGTTTTATTACGCTTCCTTGATTTTTACGAGCGATTTTTTTGCGCAGATGAATTTTCTTTCACAGCGGCAGACGCTTTTGCCGCTTGGCGCTCTGGTAGCTACGGCGCTGGTTGGACTATTTGACGATATCTTGGACGTGCGCAGCCATGGCAGAGGAGGTTTAAATATAAAACATCGATTACTGATATACACGTTAATCGCGCTGGCCGGCGCGCTTTGGTTTTTTTTCAAACTTGATTGGACGGTCATTCAGATTCCTTTTTATGGTTTTGTGGATATTGGCAGTTGGTCAATATTGCTTTTTATTTTTGTCATTGTCGGCACGGCCTTTTCGGTGAATGAAATTGACGGTCTTGATGGCCTGTCCGGAGGCACGTTGCTGACCGCCTTTGGCGCTTACGGCGCGATTGCTTTTTTTAACGGCAAGTTTGACCTAGCCGCGTTATGCGGCGTCATTATCGGCGCGCTGATTGCCTTTCTTTGGTTTAATATCAAACCGGCTAGATTTTACATGGGTGATACCGGCGCAATGTCGCTGGGAGTAACTCTGGGAATGATCGCTATTTTAACCAACCAAATATTTCTCTTGCCAATGATCGGATTTTTGTTTGTGGTGGAGTCATTTTCGGTGATTATACAAGTGGTTTCAAAAAAATTTCGCAACGGCAAAAAAATATTTTTATCCGCGCCAATTCATCACCATCTTGAGGCTCTGGGCTGGCCGGAATACAAAATTGTCATGCGTTTTTGGTTAATCTCAGGCGTTACCGCCGCGATTGGCTTGATAATATTTTTAATAGACAAAATCACCACTTAATTCACTGCTTTACCAAAATGAAAAGACGCCGGTTCAACAGACTAAAACTTTTATTTAGCGGGGTATTGCGCGAGCGCGCGAACTATCACCAGCCTGATTACTATTTAATTGTTGCGGTGGTTATAATTGTTGTCTTTGGTCTCGTTATGCTCTCGTCGGTTTCCAGCGCCGTGTCATTTTGGCAATTTGAATCAACTTATGGATATTTTTACAAACAGCTCTTTGGTTTCAGTCTGGGAGTAACGCTTTTTTATATTACCAGCAGGCTTGACTACCACTACTATAAAGATCTCGCTCTGCCACTCTTAGCTGTTTCACTGATACTGTTAATCATCGTCTTCGTGCCTTCTTTAGGAGCCGGCTGGGGACACGCGCGTTCATGGGTAAACGTCTTTGGATTTTCTCTCCAGCCTTCGGAACTGGTCAAGCTGACATTTCTGCTGTATCTGGCCGCCTGGGTTGATAAGCGAGGACGGGATTTGATTGATCTGCACAAAGGCACGGCGCCGTTTTTAATCTTGCTTGGCGCGATTACCGCGCTGATGCTTGCCCAGCCGGACACAGGAACTCTATTTATAATTCTGGCCATCTCTCTGTCAGTCTATTTCATCGGCGGCGGCAATATCAAACATATTTTAATAATTTTCATCTCCGGATTTCTTGGTCTCTTAGCCATGTTAAAAATCGCTCCTTACCAGCTTGATCGTTTCAGATGCTTTTTTGACCAAAATTTCAGCCCGGCTGATGTCTGCTACCAGATTAACCAAGCGCTGATCGCGGTCGGTTCCGGAGGCATTCTTGGCAGAGGGTTCGGCAATTCTCGGCAAAAATTTCTTTATTTGCCAGAGGTTCAGGGCGATGCGATTTTCCCAATTATTGCCGAAGAAATGGGGCTGATTGTTTCCGTACTGCTGGTATTTTTATTCGTCTTTATTTTTTACCGCGGTTATATCATTGCCAAAAACGCGCCGGATAATTACGGGCGTCTGCTCGCGATTGGCATTGTAACTTGGTTTGTCCTTCAGGCTTTTATAAATATTGCCGGCGTGATCAACCTCATGCCCATGACCGGCGTACCTTTGCCGTTTATCAGCTACGGCGGATCGGCGATGATGGCGGCGCTGGCGGCCGCGGGAATAGTGGTAAATATATCAAAGCAAACTCGCTGATACAAAGTAACGTAAATATTTAATTTTTATTACAAAACAATGAATCAAACTCGTATTCTTCTCACTGGCGGCGGCACCGGCGGCTCGGTCGCTCCGCTTTTAGCCATTGCTGAAGAGTTTGGCGATAAAAATTATCAGTTTCTTTTTTTAGGCGCAAGCAACGGGCCAGAAAAAGAAATGGTTGAAAGCGCCGGCCTAAAATTCAAAAAGATTTCAGCTGGAAAACTGCGCCGTTATTTTTCACTGCGTAATTTTTTTGATCCGATTTTTATAATTATCGGTTTTTGGCAAGCAATTTTTTTTATTTTAAAATTCCGCCCGCGCTGGATTGTCACGGCCGGCAGTTTTGTCTCAGTGCCGGTTGTCTGGGCCGGCTGGCTGTTGCGCCGTAAAATTCTTGTCCATCAGCAAGATGTCCGTCCGGGATTAGCAAACAAACTAATGGCGCCGTTTGCCAAGATAATCACGGTCACTTTTGAAAAATCTTTAAATGACTATGGCAAAAAAGCGCGCTGGATCGGCAACCCCGTTCGCGCGCAGATAAAATCTTTTGACAAAAAAAATACTACGAATTTTTTTCAGCTAAAAAATGACTTGCCAACGGTCTTGGTAATGGGCGGGGGAACAGGGGCTCAATTTATAAATGATCTGGTTGGCGAAAGTCTTGTGGATTTAACAAAATTCTCACAAATCATTCATGTAACCGGAAAAGACAAAAAACCAAAAAATATACCGACTAGCGTCTCAAATTATTATGCTTATAATTTTCTCGACATTAATAAACTTATTGAAGCATACACAAAATCCGCTATCGTAATTTCCCGCTGCGGGCTCTCCACGCTGAGCGAATTATCATTTATAAAAAAACCATCAATTCTGATAGCCATGCCCGGCACGCACCAGGTTGATAATGCTAGAGTTTTTGAGGAGTACTCAGCGGCCATTGTTTTGGATCAGCCAGTTTTGGATAAGACATTTTTTGTAAATAATATTAGAGAGTTATTAAGTGACCAAAAACTGCAAATACAGCTGGGAAATAATATTGAAAAAGTGATCAAAAAAAATGCCATGGCTGAGTTTAAAAAAATTATTAAATAAAAAATGGGACAGACTTATAAGCTGATGGCGTACTAATAAATAATTACACAAAAATGTTAAAAAAAACCGCGAAAATTAATTTTACGCAGCCGCAAAATATATACTTTGTCGGCATTAAGGGGGTGGGCATGACGGCAATAGCGCAAATTTTAAAAAAATTCGGCCATCATGTTTCCGGCTCGGATACGAAAGAAACTTTTTTCACTGATAAAGTTTTACAAAAAGAAAAAATCAAATTTTTCAACGGCTTTGACAGCAAAAACATTCCGGCTAATCTTGATCTGGTGATTTACTCCAGCGCTTATAATTACAAAAATAACACCGAGCTGGCCGAGATTAAAAAAAGAAAAATTCCAGCCATGGTACAGGCCGAAGCGCTAGCGAGCATTTTTAATAGATATGAAAAATCAATCGCTGTCTGCGGCTCGCACGGCAAAACCACGACCTCGGCCATGCTTGGTTATGTACTGGAAAAATCCGGCGCTGACCCAACCGTTGAAGTCGGTTCAAAAGTGCCGCAATTCAATGGCAATGCCATTGTTGGCGCTGGCGATATTATGGTCATTGAAGCCGATGAGTACCAAAACAAATTAAAATATTATAACCCGCAAATTGTCTTGATAAACAATATTGACTATGACCACCCCGATTACTTCAAAAGTAAAAAAGCCTATCGCAAAGTTTTTTCAAACTTTCTCCAGCGCGTGCCGCCGGATGGTTTTATTGTCGCTAATTTTGACGACGATGAAATTGCCCAAGCAGTGAAAGGCGCGCTGGCAAAAGTTATTGACTACGGCTACACGACTGTCAATGACTACCGCATCCGCGATGAAGTGATTAAAAAAGACAAACAGTATTTCAGTCTTTACCAGAATCTAAAATTAATTGATGAATTCTGCCTGCGGCTGATCGGACATCACAATGTCATGAACGCGACTGCCGTGATCGCGTGCTGTCTGGAGTTAAAAATACCGGTGAAAACAATTAAAGCGGCGCTGGCGGAATTCAAAGGCACCGCCCGCCGTATGGAGTTTTTGGGCAAGGACAACGGCGCGCGATTTTTTGACGACTACGCGCACCATCCGACAGAAATAAAAAAAACTCTGCAAAGCACTAAATTACGATATCCGGAAAAAAATCTGGTTTGCGTTTTTATGCCGCATACTTTTACCAGAACAAAAGCGCTGTTTGCTGATTTTACGCAAAGTTTTAAAAACGCGGACAAACTAATCGTACTGCCGATTTACGGCTCAGCGCGCGAACAGCAGGGAGGCGTCAGCAGTGAGGATTTGGTAAAAAAAATCGGTAAAAAAGCCAGCTATATTCCGACAATGGAAAAATGCGCGCGGTATCTAAAAAAAAATACTACCAAAAACGATGTAGTGATTCTGATGGGAGCCGGGGACACTTTTCGCGTCTGGGATGAATTAAAAAAATAAGGCCTGAATTCAGACCTTATATATGCCCATTTGTTTTATTTTAAAAAATCTTATTAATTGTACTCACACCATTTGTTTTTAACTTGATAAAATCATCTGACTCTTCTCTAAGTATTTGATGAGGACAGATATCATTAGCAGGGCATATTTCACATATTTCTTGATCGCAGTGATCATTGCGGGGAATTCTGCCGCCAATGCGGCAAAGTTCTTGGTGCTCTGTGCCATACTCCAGAATTGCGCTATCATTCATTTTTTTCCTCCAATAATAAATTAAATGAGCTAATTTTAGTATAATTTAAATTAAGAGGCTTG
>JAUYLZ010000029.1 GCA_030698385.1 bacterium
TCCCGCTTGCGCGGGAATGACAATAAGCAAGTTTTTCAATAATCGGTAAAAATAACTCTGTCTGGTAGTTATCATCCAGACCGTTGATGACCGCGAGTGTGCGCTCAAGACCCATGCCAGTGTCTACATTTTTTTGCGCGAGCGGAGCGTAAGCGCCGTCTTTGGTTTTATTGTATTGCATGAAGACATCGTTCCAGATTTCAACCCAACCGGAATTTTGTGGATCAAAAACATCTGGAACTTCGTCACTTCCCACTTCTAACTTCTTACTTCTAACTTCCTTATCTCCTACCCAAAAAAACATCTCCGTATCCGGACCGCATGGACCGGTAACGCCCGCCGGACCCCACCAGTTATCATTTTTCCCCAGTTTAGCAATTCGTTCGGCCGGTATTCCCAATTTTAACCAGAGATTATACGCTTCTTCATCAAATGGCGCGTCCTCATCGCCGGCAAAAACCGATACCGCCAGTTTGCTTTTTTTCAGTTTTAAAACTTCAGTCAAAAATTCCCAGCTCATTTCAATTGCTTCTTTTTTAAAATAATCGCCCAAGCTCCAGTTGCCGAGCATTTCAAAAAAAGTGTGGTGCGTGCTGTCGCCCACCTCATCAATGTCACCGGTACGCACGCACTTTTGCGCGTTTGTTAAACGCGTGCCCGCGGGGTGCTTTTCGCCCATGAGATACGGCACGAGCGGGTGCATACCGGCGGTGGTAAAGAGCACGGTCGGATCATTTTCGGGTAAAAGCGAAGCCGACGGGATTATGGTATGCCCGTTTTGTTGGAAAAACTCCAAATATTTAGTTCGTAGTTCGTTTGCGTTCATATCTTTTATCATAATGGAAACACGCTATAAAAACAAGCCAGTTTATCAAGATATTGACAATTTTTAGATAATATGATATTATATAAATATAAAAAATATCAAAAAGTTCATTAAAATTGGAGGGAAAAATGAAAAAAAGTTTTATTCTTTATTGTTTTTTTGGTTTTATCAGTTTTGGTATTGCGCCAATCGTTGTCTGTATTTACAGACGACAAGTAGAAAAAAAATTGGCTAACCGCAACAAATTTCGTTGCAACATGCCAAAAGAATTTTATTAAAAAAGGAGATTATTATGTTTACATGGTATGATGTACCTTTGTTAATTTGTGGAATTATCGCTATCATTTCTTTTCATCGGTGGCTTACCAATTATAATTTAGTAGGTCGCCGGTTGGAGGACATTCGTTCGTTCTCCAAAACAAAAAAATAATTCCTTCCCCCTATTAGTTAGATTAGACTCCTGCCAGCGCATCGACAGGAGTTTTTGTTTTGACAAATTTTTTAGTTTAGTATATGATACTTTTCGTGTGTGTAGTTCTTTATAATTTATATTTATTATTGATTGGAGTATGCTATGGAAAAATTACCAAAATTACCGTTGGGAAAATTATTGTCGCAAAGCTTTGTAAGAATGAGGGGGGGGAGTTTGTTATCAGACGTTTTTATATGAAAAAAATTGAAAACGTATCACGAAATACTTTGTTGTTACACACGTAAAACATTATAAAAGACGAGGTGAATTATGCTAAAAAAAGGATTAACTTTTCCAAGTATTCTGAACTTTGTAACTCTGCCAACGAAGCCAACCATGACAACCAACTTTGAAGAAGAAAAAGCCATTGAAAAAAAATTACGGCAAGAATATAATGAGGAAATTGAAAAGCAGAAAAAAATTAAAATATTGCCCACAGTACCGGGCAAAAGAGTAGCGAAGTAGTTAGGAGGAATTATGTTGAGTTTTTTAACGGAACTTGTTATGCTTTGTTCTTTTTTGCTGTTGCTTGTCGGCATCTTCACTTGCCCAAAATCTTTTAAACGACGGTATTGGGCAAGAAAAAAAAGAGTGAAAAAAACTCTTGAAATTAAATAAATTAAATTTTTAGAGCGACTATTTAGCCGCTCTATTTTTTTTTCAAAAATTCATCATTCCCTGTCCGTTCTCATCGTGTTTTATGGCTAGGTTGTTTGTAAAATCAGAATTTGCCTTTTGTTCTTTCGCGACATACTTTAGCAGACTTAAGCCGGTTTGTTTTTCAAAAACTTTCAGCGAGTACAAAGAGTCGTGGAGAGCGCGGTGAGCGTCTTTGTCCATATTAATGCCATAATGCTTGCAAGCCGCGGTTAGATTATAACGCGCTCCCTTCACGTTCATTTTTAATATCCTGTCGTGAAAATCAAAGTCGCACTCATGAACGAACTTTTGCTCGCCGATTAAAAGCGCGCGGAATTCGCCGGCGGTGTCAAAGAAGTTTTCCCGCGCCGGAAACCGGTAGCCGTATTCACCGGCATAGCGATAGAGAAATAAATTGTCAAAACAGATGATGTTGTGGCCGATAATGGTAACGTCTTTGTCAAACCCGTCTTTTCTAATGCCCATGATTTCAAACATTTTTTCCATTGCTTTTTGCAGATCAATCCCCTTTTCATTTATCAGCTCATCGGTTAGGCCGGTAATTCTTTTGGTATCATCGCTGAGCGGTTCCGGTGCTTTGGCAAAAAAATTATGTTCCTCAATATTTCCCAGATTGTCAATTTTAATAATTCCAATTTCTATCGGTTGATCTTTTTGATAATCAAGTCCGGTGGTTTCAAAATCATAGGCGATGTACTTCATAGCGTGGGATGCGTTTAGTGAGTAAAAAACTGACGTGCCGTAACGTTGTTTCCTTTTGTGCATTATAGCAGATGGGGTGTGGCACGACAAGTTTAGTATATTATATCAATAAAAAAAGACCCACAATCTATAGTGGGTCTTAAAGTTTACTCTATCTTAATTACACAAAGAACTAAGTATCAATATTTAGGTATTGGCCCTTTAATTACTCTCGCGATTGATTTTTGTATTTTTTTATTCGCTCGGAGTTCTTCCCCTGCCTGTTTAAATAATTCCGCATCGGGCATGAAAAAGTCATTTCGTGGTTTCTTTGCCTGTTGCTGGCTTGTTTGTTCTTGGTTAGTTTTTTTTATTGATTCCATCATCATTTACCCCTTTCAATTCTAATCACCATTTTCAAATTGTACATTTAAAGAAATTCCTTGCTCAAAAAAATTCATATCATCAGTATAGCGGTTTGGTATTTCTTCTTCTTGGCTTTTTCTTTCTTTTTTTAGCTGATCAATTTTTTCATCAAAGGCCGAATTATTATCTTGGTTTTTCATGACTTTCTCCTTTCTTTGTGATTATAAAGTAACTGGATCTTGTTCGAAGTCATGCATTATGGCATAGTCACCGCCTTCGCCAACACCATCCCACTCGAGATACTGCTCCCATTGGTGAGCGCAGTTTTGGCATTTTAACTCTGCGTATTTATTTACTCCCACGTGATCGCCATGGTCGCAAATCGCTCGACGAAAAATTTTTGTTAGCTTGCTATAGCCATTGCATTTCGGACACTCGTGTTTAATTTTGTAACTTATGAGGGTGAAAAAATTAATCATAGCAATAACTCCTTTATTTTTTAAGGTGCTTTATTTGTATAGATATAGTACCGCATAAGTTTTTTTTGTCAAAAATTAATTTGACGTGAGAAATAAAAAAATGTATATTATTAGAAACGTTTGGCCCGTTCGTCTAATGGTTAGCCTGCCTCGACTTGCGTCGACGCGAGGCTGGCCCGCCTCGACTTGCGTCGACGCGAGGTGGGGACATCAGGTTTTTATAATTACAACTTATAACGCCTTATAACGCCGCATTCGTCTAGTGGTTAGGACATCAGGTTCTCATCCTGAAAACACGGGTTCGATTCCCGTATGCGGTACAAAATTATGCAGTATATCATATATTGGCTTATAAGTGAAAATCAGAAAAATTCATACGTTGGTTTTTCACATGATATTTCTTCGCGGCTACTTTATCACAAGAAAGGAAAGGTGAAATCAACGCAAGATTTTGAAAAATTTAGATGTTTTCATTTAGAGGACGTTGATACATTACAAAAAGCAAGAAATAGAGAATGTTATTGGAAATCAGCAGTTGGTAGAAAAAAATTAAAAAGATATTTTGATAAAATAATAAGCATAAATAATTCGTCTAATGGTTAGCCCGCCTCGACTTGCGTCGACGCGAGGCTGGCCCGCCTCGACTTGCGTCGACGCGAGGCTGGCCCGCCTCGACTTGCGTCGACGCGAGGCTGGCCCGCCTCGACTTGCGTCGACGCGAGGTGGGGACATCAGGTTCTCATCCTGGAAATAGGGGTTCGATTCTCCTTGGGACTACATGAAATAAAATACCCCATTAAAAATGGGGTATTTTATTTTACACATCCAAAAAGGGGAATCGAACGGGCAGAAGTGAAGCAAGTTTACTGGCGGATTCCGCCACCAGTAAACGCAGCTGAACGCCGACGACGTGTTGGGGACACATCGTCGCTGCCCAGGGCAACGAAGCTCGAGCGGAAGCGAGGGCGAGGCGGGATTCCCCTTGGGACTACATCAATATAACAAACAAGACATCAGGTTTTTCACCCTAGCGGGCGATCACCCGAGAAGGCGGCATCCTGAAAAATTGGGGTTCCCTGTCTGCCGACAGGCAGGGGTTCCCCTTGGGACTACTAATTAAAAAGCCTGTATTTATGGGCGTTTTTGTAATGACCCACATTGAAAAATATAACCTCATTTGATTTAAAATTTAATACTATTTTATCTAGCTCATAATTTAAAATCCAATTTTTATTTTTTAAAAACCGACTAAAATCTATATTATTATTTGAAGATAATGCAAGAAAAAAGTCGACTCTCGTTGAAACCGACTAATTAATATTTACTCTTAAATATTCCAACTTTTTTTTATGATAAATATTATTATAAGCCTCAAATGTTTCTCTTACTACTCTTTGTGCGTCATAACGTTTAATCATCGATTTTTTTAGACAGCGACCAATTGTTTTACGCCGGCTTGGGTTACCGTATAATTCTACTAGTGCATCAACAAGTTTCTCACTTAAGTTTTTAGTTTTTGATCCTAAACTATACGCTAGACACTTATTGTCTTCTGTAAGCATTTCGGCTAGGCCACCAGTCATCAATGCTATGATAGGCTTTCCCATCAGAGAAACCTCAGCAACTGATCCTGGAAAATTATCTCCTAAAGAAAGAAAAGGGAAGACATCGCCCGCCATTATAGCGTTAGGCAGTTCTTTGTGTGGTATGTAGTTTGTAAATGCCACTTTTTCTCTTTCATTTTTTTTCAATTCAGAACATAAAATCTTAGGACTGAGTTTCGTATTAGCTGTTGGTTGATGATTATTATCTCCATGATGACCTATAAAACAGATTCTTGCATTCGGTAGAGCACGTAAAAGCCTTGGTATACTTTTTATCATTAAATGAGTTCCCTTGCGATATTCAACGCTCCCAATTAGCAATATATTAAAAGTAGTTTCATCAAAGAAAGAGCGACCAACAATGCTATTCAAAAAGTCTATTGCTTGATTACGAGTTATATTCGAA
>JAUYLZ010000042.1 GCA_030698385.1 bacterium
CGCCAACCGCGCCAGCAAATACGAAATTGTTGACTCCGCGCCTTGATTGAAATTAATCGAGTGCTTACCAAGTCCGTCGTAACAGCCGCCGGTCGCTTCGTCGTAAATCATCTGGTTCAAATGATTCTTGCCCAAAAACCAATCAAAGGCGAGCTGCGCTTGTTTGAGATACTGCTTCTTTTTGGTAATGCGATAAGCCGCCACCAGCGCCTCCACCGCGCTAGAAGCGTCTTCAGGCTGCTGATCAAACCAGGAACGCTTGCCGCCACGAAAGTACCAGCCGTCCTGGCCAATGGGTGAAAAATAATTTTTTATGAAATTGGTATCTGAAAGAAATTTCAGACTTTCTTCAGCGACCGCGCGGTGTTCCGGCTTGCCCGTAACCGTTGAAGCACGCAGCAGAGCTTCAGGTAATTTGTAGTTTGAATAAGTTAAAAAATTCTCAAACCAATTCCAGCTGTCTTTTTTTTCAGCTACAGTTTTTTTGTATTCGCGCGTCAGACGTTCCGCGAGACGCGTAATTAAAATTGTTATTTTTTTTGCGTACTGACTGCTGAGGTCGCTGTTGCGGCCGGTGTAGGTTAAGCCAATTATTGAAAATGAAATCGCGCGCAGAGACTGCATCTTAATCGCTTCCGGATATGATTTTTTCAAAATCGTCCAAGCCTGACGACGCAGACGATCAGGCAGAGTACTGCCGCCGATAACGTAGCCCAGCGCCCAAAGCGCGCGCCCAAACGCGTCTTCACTTTCGGCCGGATCGTCAAAAGTACGATTGTAATTTACGAAGTTATAAAATCTGCCTGTCCGTTTCTGGGTAAACTTTATAAATTTTAAATACTTTTCAGACAAACGCAGAACATCAGTTGTTTTATCACCGTGATAAAGCTGTGCCATTGCCAGCAAGGCGCGGGCATTATCGTCAATGCAATAGCCGGAATGAATATCTGGTTTGGTATGAGTCGCGAACTGTATCATGCCGAACTCATCGGTCAAATTTTTCACATGGGCCAAATTAATCTTCGGCAATTTGCCCGGTTCGCGCGGCAGAATTTTCGCCAAATCGTTATAAATTTTGAAATATGACAAAGCTACATTCTGCCAGGTCATATGGCGGGAGTAAAAATAGGCGTTTTTCTTCATTTCTGTCCGCATTTGCCGGTCAGACAGTATTTCATCAATGGCGTTTTTGATATCGCCGGCATTGTGAAAACGAACCAAACGCCCCCGCTCCGAGGTAATAACGTCTTTGGCGTATTGATTCTGCGTAGAAACAACCGGACAGGCGCAGGACAACGCGTAAGAAATTGTGCCGCTGACCGACTGCTTCGGATTCAACGTCGGCGAAATGTAAATATCAGTGGCGCGCAGATAATCAATTAATTCCGGCAGGCTTAAGTACTTATCATAAAACTTTACATTTTCTTTGAGGCCGTTTTTTTCGACAATACGTTTTAACTTGTTTCGGTACTTCTCGCCTTCATGTCTTCTCACTACCGGATGAGTAGCGCCAATGACTAGGTAGAGCAATTTTGGATATTTTTTCACCAACTCCGGCAACGCCTCAATCGCATACTCAATTCCTTTATCGCTATTTAACATTCCAAAAGTCGATAAAACCGTATAGTCGGCCAAATTAAGCTTCTTTTTAAAATGCCTTTTGGAAGGAAACGGCACATGGTGAACGCCGTGCGGAATAACTTGAATTTTGTTATCTTTTATCTTGTATTGGCGCTGTAAAAGACGCTTGGCCGTTTTAGTCATTACTACTATCGCTTGCGCGCGGTCAATGATTGATTTTGTGACGGCGCGCATTGTGCCTGTCGGACGCGGCAGTACTGTATGAAAGGTAACCACCACCGGTTTTTTTATCAGTTCCAACAAAGGCAAAAGATAATTGCCTTCATCGCCGCCAAAGATGCCGTACTCATGCTGAACATTGACTACTTTAATATCGTGCGCCTGGTTTATTTCATTCGCCCGCTGCAGGTAGTCTTCCATATTCACCTCTCTAATCTGCCAGCGGACTTTGCGCGGATAGTTATAAATTGAGGTGCCATTGTCGTTGATGGCCAAAACTTTACTTTTTACCGCCGGATTAAACTCTTTGTCCAGCGCGTTTGTTAAGTCCTGCGTAAATGTCGCGATGCCGCACTCGCGCGGCGGATACGAAGCAACATAAAGAATGCACGGGGGTTTTGGTTTTTTCATAAATATTTTTTGCTAGCTCACTTCAACCTAATATTAATTATGAGTTCTGCGATGCAATGTGTAAGTATAACCTTTTTTATATTTTAAAATTTCTTTGACTAAGCTATGCAAATTAACACTGGCAACCGCAACGTATGAGTCGGCCGCGCCATAATAGATATACAGCCTGTCTTTAAAAACCGCCGTACCGGTCGGGAAAACAACATTATGAACATGGCCTTGGTGTTCGTAAGCTTTATTCGGCGAAAACAGCGGATACGGCAGACGGGCGATTGTTTTGGTCGGATCATTTTTACTCAAGAGCGCCGCGCCGGCATGGTAAACCCGGCCGTGATTAAGAGGCTCAACACCATGATAAATCATCAGCCAGCCTTCTTTGGTCTTAATTGGCGGAGCGCCGCCGCCAATATTGCGCGCTTCAAAATGATGCAGACTCTCCAAAATAACATATTTATGCAAATTATTTAAATTCTGCTTCCAATATTTATTTTTTTTGAATTCATTTAAGCTGTCAGCATAAGCGACTTGGATGTCAGGCAATATTCGGTGTACCAGCGCGAACCTGCCTTTGATTTTTTCCGGGAAAAAAAAGGCGTCTTTATCCCAGACTTTTACATACGGGCCGACACCATCTTTGTAGTATGACTTGAAAAAAAAGTATTTATCCTTGAGTTTGGTATCACTAAAGAAATCACCGGCGCGGTCATAACTGAATTGCGGCGAGATTATACCTTTCTTTTTTAAATTAAATAAATCCTTGCCGGATGAATACGCCACCAGAGCGTTCTTGCCATCATGAACCACATAAGTTAAGTAAATGTTATTATTAATTTTTACAACCCGCGCGTCCTCAATACCGTACTTTTCATATTTGTACTCGGGATACATAAACGGCTTAGTCCAGCGCTCAACCACTTTGGTCGGTCCAATCAGACGGGCGTAACCCAGTGAAGATACATTATCTTTATCCAAGGCGCGATAGATGACATGGACTTCTTCGCCGACTTGCAAAATGCCCGGATTAAAAACAGATTTGTTTTCAAACTTATTTTTGGTCGGCTTGAGGATTACACCGTGTTTTTCTACTCTGATCATGGCTATTTTTTTTAATGAATAATTAATCTTTGGCCAGATGGATAATAAATTACTTCAGATATTTTAACTGATTTTTTAGTTGTTTGGCTTCAGTTTGATAAAGCTCCAGCTTGTCCACTTGATCCTGCACGACGTCTTTGGGCGCGCGCTGGACAAAATCGGCATTATCTAATTTTTTCTCAAGTCCCTTAATTAATCTATTTAAATCCTCAGCTTGTTTTTTAATTTTTTCCTCTTCTTTTTTTAAATCAATAACTCCCTCCAGCGGAATATAAATCTCGCAGGCACTAACACTGGCATAGGCTGCTTTAGAAATTTTTTCACCTTTCTTTGCAATTTCAATTTCAGTTACGCCGGTGCGCAACCCTTTGATTAGCTCAAGATTATTTTTTAGTAATTGTACACTATTTTCGGTATAAATCACAGCGCGCAGCTTTTTAGCCGGCGATATTTTGCAGTTAGCGCGCAAGTTGCGCAGAGCTGAAACTATATTTTTGATAATTTCCATTTCTGGCAATATTTTTTTAGCCGGCTTTGTTTTTAAACTGCTGTCTTGAACCGGCCATTGAGTAACCATTAGGAATCTTTCGTTGTTCATCTCCTGCCAAATCGCCTCAGTCACAAACGGCATAAATGGATGCCATAAAATGAGCAATTTTTTTAAAACAAAAACTAACATGTCTTCTTTACGGCCTTCAATTTTTGCAATCTCAAGATACCAATCGGCGAATTCATCCCAAGTAAATTTTTTCAACGCTTCAGCGGCGCCAGAAAAATCATAACTTTCAATTTTTTTGGTAACTTCACTTTCCACCTGGCTGAGCAATTCCAAAATCCATTTATCAGCCAGAGTTTTTGCCTGCAGTTCAGGGCTGTCGCCAAGACGCGTCTCGCCCGCAATTGAAAATACAAAACGGGCGATATTCCAGAGTTTGTTGGTAAAGTTGCGAAAATAAGCTATTTTTTCCTCGCTGAGCTTCATGTCATTGCCCGGCGTGGAGCCAACGATTAACGATAACCGCGTGGCGTCAGTTCCGTATTTACTGATCATGTCCAACGGGTCAATGCCGTTGCCCTTAGACTTTGACATTTTTTTGCCATGCTTATCCAAAACCATGCCGTGCAGATAAACGTTTTCAAAAGGAATTTCATCCAGCGCGAACAGCGACATCATAACCATGCGCGATACCCACAATGTCAAAATCTCGTAACCGGTTTCCATAAACTGCATCGGGTGATAATTGGCCAGATCGTTTTTTGATCCTGATTCGCCGGCCCGGCCGGCTTTGAGAGGCCAGCCCAAAGTGGTAAATGTCCACATCCCTGATGAAAACCAAGTGTCCAGTGTGTCCGGATCTTGCACATAGCTATCCCCGATTTTTTTTTCATCAGAAAATACCTCCCATTTTTTACATTTTCCCACCTCGACATAATCAATGCTTTTTATCAGATCCCCCCGCTTGATGACTCCGTTTTTGACCAACGCATTGGCAAAAGAAAAGTTAAAAGCGGTCACGATAATATCATTTTGAGAATTCTTACCCGGCACGATATTGGTAATGAAGCTCATGGATTTGTCAGTGCTGGCCAGTGACTTGCATTTTTCAATGTCTATATTTAAAGAATCTTTTTTTAGATACAAAAATCCGTCCAAATTCTCCTGATCAAAAATATCGTAATAAACCGGTATCCGATGACCGAACCAAATCTGCCGTGAAACGCACCAGTCATGCAGGTTCTCCATCCAGTCCAAGTACCTTTTGGTAAACCGCTCCGGCATGAATTTAAGCTGATTTTCTTTGGCAACGGCAATCGCCCGCTCTTTTAGAGACTGATTTCCCAGTCTTTTTAACTTTTTGTCTACGCCAATAAACCACTGCCGGGAAGTCAGCGGCTCAATGGCCGTATGGCAGCGGTAACAGACTGAAAGATTGTTTTTGATGTCCTCTTCTTTTTCGAGCAAACCATTGTTTTTTAATAACTCAACCACCAGCTCGCGCGCCTCAATAACGCTAAGGCCGCTGAAATTATTTAAATCATCAGCCATTTTTCCGTCTTCATTGATTACCTTTTTCACCGGCAAGTCGTTTTTTTGCGCGATTTCATAGTCAATCAGACTGTGCGCCGGCGTTACCCCGACCGCGCCGGTGCCGAACTTCATGTCAATACCGGAATCCGCGACAATTTTTAGATTCAGCTTCACGCCGCAAAAATCAATATTATAAGTTTTACCAATTAAACTTTGGTAGCGCTTATCTTCTGGATTCACCGCTACGCCCGTGTCGCCGAGCTTGGTTTCCGGCCGGGTTGTCGAGATCGCAAACGGCGCATCTTTGGCGTAACGGAAGGTGTAGAATTTGGCATCTTGTTCATAATGTTCAACCTCATCATCAGCCAGGGTTGATTGGCAACGCGGACACCAATTCACAATGCGATAGCCGCGGTAAATTACTTCGTCTTTGTACATGTCAATAAACATCTTTTTCACCGCCGTCTGCCGCCGCTCGTCCAGCGTGAAAGCCTCCCGCGTCCAGTCCAGCGAACCGCCGGTTTTTTTTAACTGATGGATTATCGTCGCCTGCGTCTGTGAGATAAACTCCTGCATGCGCGCTAAAAATTCCACCCGCCCCAAATCATGCCTCGTTTTATTCTCCTCGGCTAATAATTTTTTCTCCACCACATTCTGCGTGGCAATGGCCGCGTGATCTGTGCCGGGAATCCAAAGCGTGCGCCTGCCCCGCATGCGATAATAGCGAACCAAAATATCGGTAACTGCTATCATTACCACGTGACCCATGTGCAGCTTATCGGTAATATTAGGCGGTGGCAACGCTACGGTAAAAGTATCCGCGTCGCTTTCACAGATATTTTTGGCAATACAAACATCCGGATTAAAAAATCCGGACTCCTCCCATTTTTTGTAAATAGAGTCCTCGTACTTTTGAGGATCGTAATTTTTTTCCAGTTCTTTACTCATGCAGTAAATTTATCAAATTAATCTCTAATTTGCAAGCGAAAAATTTTGTAATTAACAATATTCTTTCAGCTATGATAAACAGGAAACACTGCCACGCTCCTGCCTGCCGGCTTGCCTACTGACAGGCAGACAGGTTTATTTCCCGTTAACAAAATCAAGCCACACATTTGACAGAAAAAAAATATATCTATATACTAACTGATTAAAGATTTTTTAGCTTAGATAAAAATAAAAAATATTGACAAGTTATACCCTTGCCCAATCACCATATCTGCATTAAGATAATATAATATTCTTTATCGCCTAACGCATATCGCGCAACAGGCAACGCACGATTTTACAAATTAATACCAGTTCATAATGAACTACGTTACTTAATTATTCATAATATTTCAAATAACCAGATTTATGCTAACCGACGAACAACAAATTTTTGACCAAATTGCCAAGGCGGACAACATCTTGATTACTTTTAAAAAAGACCAAGACGGCGATGCTGTTTCAGCGGCGCTTTCGCTGATGATTTTTCTCAAAAAACTTGATAAAAAAGTTACGGTAATTAGCGATAGTTTCCCGAAGACAAAAAACTTTTCTTTTTTGCCGCAAGTTGACGCTATTGAAAACGAACTGCAGACCAACAAACAATTCATCATCTCTTTGAACACAAGCAAGGTCAGCGCCCAAGACATCAGCTACCAAGTCCAAGAAAACACTCTGGAATTCGTTATTACGCCGGAGGGCGGTCAGTTTGACGCCAGTGATATCAGTTCGCAAACAATCGGCGCTAGTTACGACCTCATCATTACGCTAGCCACGCCTGACCTGGAAGCGCTAGGCGAAGTCTACCACAAAAATACGGAGTTTTTCTACAACACGCCCATTATTAATATTGACCATCATCCGCGCAATGAAGAGTACGGGCAAGTCAATCATATCAAAATTACTGCGCTGGCGACTACTGAAGTTCTGTTTGATATTTTGCATACTTATTCGGCGGAAATGATTGATGATGATATAGCCACTTGTCTATTGACCGGCATTATCGCTGAGAGCAAAAGTTTTAAAATAGGCTCTCTTACTCCCAACACGCTAACCATTGCTTCAAGGCTGATAAACCTCGGGGCGCGGCGTGAAGAAATAATTCACCATCTCTACCAAAGCCGTGATTTGAACACGCTCAAACTCTGGGGAAGATTGTTGGCAAAACTTCAGCAAGACCTTGATGGACGTTTGATTTGGTCATCATTGAACAAAGTTGACTTTTCAAAGACCGAAAGCGCGCCTGAAGATTTGAGCCAGATTATTGAAGAATTAATAGTGAACATACCGGAAGCCGAGGTGATAGTTTTGTTTACCGAAGAAGAAAACACAAATACTGTAAAAGTGTTTGCCTTCAAAAATATAGACGCACGCGAGGTTATCAAGGAATACTCAACCAATGGATCAAAGGCCAAGATAGAATTTTCAGCTGCGGAAAATCTAGCGGAACTTGAGAAAAAAGTTATCGGTCATATCAAAAATCGCCTTGCAAAACTGCCGCTATAGCGGTATACTGTTATTTGAATATTATCGGGCATATAGCTCAGCTGGTTACCCGCCCGCCTTGCTTCGCCCGTTTACTGTTGCTGAATACTTTAATCCGGGTTCGTAGCTCAGTTGGTTAGAGCGCCACGTTGACATCGTGGAGGTCAGAGGTTCAAATCCTCTCGGACCCACAATGCACTCACAGACTCTCAACAAGCAAGGCGAAGCGGGCGGGGAGTGTCACGTTGATCCCGCCTTGGCGGGATGAAGGTCAGTGGTTCGAGTCCAGATACACCCACATTTTCAACTCTAAAAAAGTTCTGTTTCTTTAGCATACTCACCTAGCACCACTTTCAATTTACCACGTTTCAATAAAAAAATTAGCCCTACTCCAAAAGAATAGGGCTAAGAACTAAATTTAAAAAACAAAACAAAAAACCTTTTGGAAGCAGTGAATATTTCCACGCTTCCAAAAGGGCCGAAGAGTTAGAGGGTCATAGACCTAAGGACTCAAGGACTCAAGAATTGCGGGACAATGACGCGATGGCGACGCCCGCGAACCCAAACATCGTCATCGTCAAAGCGGTCGACGCGCGCAATAAGCGTCCCGTCAGAGTAGAAGAACACGCCCGCGACGAAAACCGAAGAACCGACCTTGAACAGAAAAAAATTCCCGTAGCCTTGTGGGCGAAGCCAGTTTCTGTGGCTTTCCACAAAGGCCAAAATCTGTTCCTGCTCCCAAAGAAGCTGGTCCAGATTGGATGAAAGCGAGGTGAACATGTCGGCGAACGTCGCGTTTTCAATTTGTTCGTAGACATCCGCTGGTGTTTCCGGCCTGGCCTCGCCGGCTACATCCGTGCCCCAATTTTTGAAATCGGGGTCAAGGTGGCCGGTGAACATATCTGTGGCCTGCGCTAGGGTGCGCCGGCCGCTCGTGGCGGGCACAATAATGCTGTGCCCCTCGGAAATCTTAC
>JAUYLZ010000032.1 GCA_030698385.1 bacterium
TTTTTTAATCGCCTCAACTAATAGTTGAGGCGATTTGAATCTTGCAAAAATCATTCTTTGAGCTTATTGTAAGTTACCATTGTCTATATAACTCTTGCGGTCGCAAGAGTTATATAGACAATGGACTATGGCAACAATAAATAAAGAGCACCCTTCATCTATTCCTAGGGGTTGAACCCCTAGGAATCGGATAAGATAAAACAGCAAAAAGTAGAGACTGTCCCTCCTTTTTGCTTTCCCTTCATTTATTCCTAGGGGTTGAACCCCTAGGAATTGCTAAAATCTAGTGGTCTTCAACTATATACAACTTTATTTGCGGCCGCAAGTAAAGTTGTATATTAAAATTTAAGAAAGTAGCGCTGTCCAACAGCGCTACTTCAAACGACATTTTTTTCGCGGTCGCGAAAAAGATGATGTTACCTAGAATTAGTACAGTAAAAAAAGGAGGGCAGACCCTCCTTTTTTTACTGGTTTAACCAGTATTTTTTTGCTGTAATTATCTTATTTATTCCTCTATTGTAATTATAAGGCGACGATTGCGAGTTATAAAATTCCATGTGGTGGAATCTGCAATCCCCGCAAAACTATTTCCAGCCGCGTCATCAAAGGCAGTTGCGTCTATTTTTATATAGTAATTAGTTGCACGATCTAGGTTGCTGGTTGGGTTAACGGTGATAGTGTCTGTGCCTGATCCGCTAATGTCTGTTGTAACATTAAAGGCCTGAACCAGAACGTCGCCTGTGGTTTTGTATAGATTGATGTTGCCGGTTTCGGCATCCACCGCTTCCGAAAAGGTGATAATAAGGTTTGCGGTTGTAGCAACACTAGTTGCATCATCTGCCGGAGATAAGGTTGAGACTGTGGGATTGGTTTCATCTGCCGTGGTGAAGCTCCAGCTTGTGGTATCAGATATTCCCGCGTATGAGTTTCCTGCAGTGTCGTCAAAGGCGTCCGCGCCGATTTGCACATAGTAGCCGGTGAGTTCTAAAAGGGTGGCCGCGGGGTTCACTGTGATTGTGTTGGTGCCTCCCCCCGTAACTTTGACGTCCTGGGCGTCTATGGTTTCAATGGTTGAGTCATCGGATGATTTCTTGATGACGATGTCGTTTGACGCTCCGGCTTCGGCATCCACTGCTTCGTCAAATGTGATGACGAGATTTGCGGTTGTGGAGACGCCTGTCGCGTTGTCTGCCGGAGAGAGAGTGGAGACAGTG
Organism: bacterium; assembly: GCA_030698385.1. GTDB lineage: Bacteria > Patescibacteriota > Patescibacteriia > Patescibacteriales > XYC2-FULL-47-12 > JAUYLZ01. The sequence goes on from JAUYLZ010000032.1 coordinate 1,215, forward strand.
GGCGAAGTAGTGTCGCTCGAAAAAGTTACGCTTATATCGTCTAAAGCCGGAGTATCTACTCCATCGGAAGAAGTAAATGTTATTTTGTAATAAAAATTAGCGCCTGACCAGCTCAAACCGGATAAATCAATGGTATTATCAACTCCCGTGGTCAAGGTGTTTGTGCCGTCTAAAACGCCGGCTGAACTGTACCAGCTAGTATTATCTTGGCTGAACTGAATTGTCGCGTCCGTGTTAGCCGGCTTGGCGGAAAGATTATATATAAAGCTGTCTATGCTGGAAACGGTTTCGCCGGAAAGAAGGTTGATAGAAGTCCAGTTTCCGCTTGAGTAATAGGCGGCTGAAGCTTTTTGGGCAAAACCAAAACCAGCCAAAATTATAATGGCAAAGAAAGCGATTATTTTAATTTTTTGCGGTAAGTTTGACATAATCATTTTCAATATAAACATAATCGTCAAAATGTGGCGATAGATTTTCAGTCAATATTTTCTTGCGAAGTTTGTAAGTGCTATACTGACCCATAATTCCCAAATATGAATTTATGCTGGCTAAAAATTGTCCTATGGTTTCTTCGGTAAGTTTGCGTTGATTTTCCGCAAGAAAATTATTCCAATACTCAATCTTTTTATAAAAATTCCCCTTGGTTCGGTTGCGAATATAGATACGATGCGGTTTTATTATTGTCCCCAAAAATGGCACGCCCCTAGAAAAATGCTGGAGATATATTTTTTTAGGATGGAGTTCCAGAGAAAGCTCGTCCTGTAAATATTTTCTCAAAACAGGAATAATGGATTTGAGATATTCTTTGTCCTGATGGACAATGACAAAATCATCCACATACCGTCCGTAATATTTACAGCCAAGTTTGTATTTAATAAAATGGTCAAAATCATTGAGATAAACATTGCCGAATAACTGCGAAGTAAGATTGCCAATGGGCAGTCCTTTGTTTTTCCCGGCCCAGAAAAGACTTTTGGTTTTGGGGAGTCCCTGCCAATCCCTTTTTGTTCCTTTTAAGCGGCAATCTTTAATATGATTATGAAATATAACTTGGCGAATAAGACGCAATATCAAATCAACATCAAAATTTGTTTCCCCCTTAAAACGATTTAATGTCTTTTCAACTTTTTGATACAAAACAGAATGGTCTATCGCCATAAAATATCCCTTGATATCAAGCTTCAAAATCCAGCAATCTTTTTTGTAATTTCCCGAGCAAGAACGGGTAAAATGATCGACCCTCTTGATTCCCAGCGATGTCCCCTTGCCAACCCGGCAGCTGTAGCTGTCGTTGATAAACAAGTGCTCAAAAAACGGACTGATATAATTGTAAATAAGATGATGGATAATCCTGTCCCGAAAATCAGCGGCAAAAATTTCTCTCTGGACCGGCTTAAACGATATAAAACAAATACTGGGATTGATTTTGTATTTTCCGCTTTTAATTTCTTCGTAAAGTTCAAAAAGTTTTGTCTCATAATCAATTTCAAAAGCCAAAGCGTTAATTGTGCGGCGCTTGTTTCTCCGGGCGTCGTAATACGCTTGAAACAAATCGTATAAAAGTTTTTTAGAATCCATATTTATTTTTTAGATTAAACCAGTCCTTAATACAGCGGGCAGAAAAGCCGTATAACTTATTGTTGGCATTCCGGTTGACCGTGGCGTTGCCTGAATTCAGGTTCC
>JAUYLZ010000001.1 GCA_030698385.1 bacterium
AGCTAAAATTGATATTATTGACACCAATGTTGACTCGCTTGTGAGCAATATGGATATTTTAATCGGAGCGTTTATTGTTACGCAATCTGCGGTGAACGATGAATCTGCCTCAACAACCTCTTTTGTTACAGACCTCACAAACTCTACAAACGATTTTTACAAAAACTCTGTTTTGACTTTTACTTCAGGCGATTTGAACGGTCAATCGCGCCGGATTTCAGCGTACAACGGAACAACAAAAACAATCACATTAGATCCGGCGCTAACATCAGCTCCGGCAAATAATGATACTTTTACAATTGTGAAACAAAACGTAAGGGTCGAAGAACAGGCGGCGGATATTCAAAGCGACGTGACCGACATTGCGACCGATGTCACTTACATAAGAGGCAAAGTTGATGACATTTATACTCTTTTGGGCACGGTTGATACAAATTTAAGCGCAGCCCAGACAACAATAAACAGCATCCGCACATCCCAGCAAACGGCTTACAAAGCAACATTGTCTGACACTTCCCAAATACAGACAGGCAACACCTATCGGGCAAAATTGATCTTGCTTGATTATGAAAACGAGCCGGTTGATGCGGCTGCCACTCCGACAATTACCATATATGATTCTACCAGAGATGCGATAGCTGAAGATGCTGATATGACCAACCTTTCAACCGGAGTATACGAATACACCTATTCCATTCTTTCAACCGCTGATACCGGAACATGGGAAGCGATTGTAACAACAGCGGTCGGAAGCGCCTCTAATCAAACACTTAATGACTATTTTGATGTTACCGGTTCCCCTGCCCAGGTTTTGATAAACTCAATTTCAGATTCAACAATTTCAAGCATTACGGCTTCAGCAACAATTACCAACGAAGGTTCAGGGGCATACGAATACCATTATGAATGGTGTGTGGTTTCTGACCAGACAAATCAGTGCGGAGGCAACGACGACACCTACTACGCTTCCGCGTCAAAATTGATACAAGCAGGAGAAGATTTTGACACTACATTAACGGCCACTGTTTCAACGGCCGGGGATTATTGGTTTAAGCTCGTTGTTTACTACGGCACAGAAGCATCTGGCGCTTCAAGGCAGTTTACGGCAACAGCTGGAACAACCTCATCTACAACTTCGTCTGTTGGGGGAATGGCCGCCAGCCCGCAAGTGGTGACAGTGGATACTCTTAATACAGAATTAAAGTCCATTAAAAAGACCATAGAAATTCAGTCAGCACAACTGGCAAAGACATTGGATATACTGGGAATTATAAAGCCGATAATTATTTCATCTGGCACAGAGCAGTTGAATAATATTAAAGACGTACAGAATAAATTGGCTGATTTGCAGGCAGTTTCCTCCTCTATAAGGCAAGTTGTAGAACAGAATTCCACAGCGCCGGTGGTTGAAACATATATGAAATTTAATTCTGTTGAAATTAGTTTTTTGATTACCAATCCTTCGACGACGCAACAAAATGTTAATTTTAAGTCATTTTTACCAGCAGAAGTAAAATCAGAAAATATTATGAATCTTGATGGGTTAAAATTGGAGTATGATACAAATGCAAGTTCATATTTTGTCTCAGGAAATATAGTTTTACAGGGGAAACAAAGCATTACAAAAACCGTAGAAATACAAGACATTTGGGTTTTTGATGAAGGCGAACTTGCGTCAATTAAAAAACAAGCAGAAAGTTTTAACGATGCAATAAAAAATACTCAATACGGAGCACAGGCGATTTTGTTAAAAAATAATATAGAGGATTTAGTAAATCGTATTGAAACCTCACAAAAACAAAGCTATACTTCTCCGCAAGATCATATTTTAACTTATAGAAATAATAAAAATTTATTTCAATCGGCGCAAAACGATTTAGACAAATTAAAGGATTTGGTTGTGCAATCGGGCGCTTCGCAGGGGCTGGTGGGCAAAATAGGCGGAATCCAGACCTTTGCTACCTGGGGAATTGTTCTGGCGATTGTGTTCGGGTTTTTACTGATGGGCGCGATAATTTTTTCAATGTGGAGATACCAAGTTGTATTGGCAGCTCAGGTAATAAACAGCAATAACAGGGTTTTATCACGGGTTAGGCGAAAAAGAAGGTGATGTTCCTAGTTTTTTCTAAAAATGATAAAATATAATAATGGCTTTCTTTTTTAGGCGACAACAAAAAAACAAGGTGGATATAAAAGGGACAGACGTCTATACTTTTGTTTTTGTAAAAAAAATCCGCAGATATAAAAAGAAGGGAACGGTAATATATTTTTCCGCCAAAAATTATATTGAAATACCAATAAAAATACAAAAACTTCAATCAGAATTTCCAGTTAAACGCAGTTATAAAGCAAAACGTTTTTTAAGATGGGCAACAAAACTTTTGGTTCCCGATTTTTTAATCGGCCATCCGAATTTGTGGGATAATTTGAAAACGCTTCGTAAGCATCCGCATTTCAAGCCATTGCGAATGGCGCTTGTGGCTTGGTTGCTTTTTAGCATAACTTCGGGCGGAGTTGGGATTTACTCGATCCAACAGGCAGTTAGAGTTTCTGCCGACACACTTGCCGACGATACGCAGGCAGAGTTTGATGCCGGCACTTACAGCGATACCCAGTTTGATGCGGGGAATTCATGGGTAGAGCTTGACGCAACCGGCTTAACCAACGGTTCAGGCAATTATACTTCATCTGTTAAAGACGCGGGCGGTAGTTCAAGCTGGGACACTATTGCCTGGGTGCCGGAAAGGCCAACCGGCAAAGAATTGCCCGATAGCGCGGCTTCAGAGACCGCTTATAATTCGGGC
>JAUYLZ010000033.1 GCA_030698385.1 bacterium
CTTCCATGGCGCCGGCAAGCATGAAACGTCCAAAAGCGCGGGTGTTGGCTTTGTTAAGCGGCGTCTTGGCGATTTGCTCGGCTAGCTTCTCCCACTCCTCTTTTGAATATAAAAATAGACAATTATCAAGACCGCGGGTCACTACTGCCCCGCTTCTTAATTTAGCGCGAAACTTGGCCGGCACGGCCAGTCTGCCCTTGGCGTCGATATTATGAGAGTATTCTCCGAAAAACATAGTTCAAGTTATTTGATACGGTTTTACATCTGAATCAAACCATTAATACTAATTAATTTTACAAACTTAAACTGTGAGTGATAAATCCGAATGATACGAATATATTTACTAATTCTACTACGATACAAGAGAAGCATGGCTGAGTTCGGACTTGTCCCCAAGCCACCCATGCCCCTTCTACACCTTAGTGATTTACCTGCGTTGGCTTATGGCAGGCGCCAAGCAACCTTGAGCGCTCATATAGGTCCTATCCTATTTCAGCTCTCTTTTGTTTTTGTCCCGCCAGCGCTTAGTATCTTGGCCGGCGTAATTTTTTATGTTGCTTTATTTTATTTTTTTTGAAAGAAAATAAATCTGAAATCAACAATCTTTAATCTAAATTCGTCTAGTTCCCCACTTTCTCCCACATATAAACATCATACACCACTTTTCCCTAAAAGTCAATCCATTTCCCCATTTTTATTGGGTTAAAAACGCCAATAAAAATAAAAAATCCCGCGCGCCGCTGGATAAAAAAATCGCCTGTTGATAAGACTGGCGATTTTATAAAATCAAAATAATGGTTTGGCACAAAAACTTATACACAAAATCACAATTAGTACACAGCTTGTCCACTTTTTGTTACGTCCCACCGTTTAGCTGGCGAGATTTATGCTTTTTGGTTTAGTTATATTTGGTTCAGAGTCGTAAAACGGTTCAATTATATCTCTAATGTTTTTCTTTTTTAATTGCTCGCTTCCCTGCTTTATCATTTCCTCCAAGTTTTTAAACTTTGTATTCTTAATACCGACAACTGGAATGCTCAAGCCAAACGCTAAGGCGTTAGCCGTCGCCACGCCAATGCGCGTCGCTGTAAACGGCCCGGGGCCTTTAACGACTATAATGCCTGAGATCTTTTTTAAGCCGCTCTTTCCTTGCCTGAGCAGTTTGTCAATTTGGGGCAGTAACTTCTCGGATTGCCGGTACTTGGCCTTGAATTTTTTGGATAAAATTAAAACACTCTGTTTTGACAGAGCCAAAGTAACACTTTCCGCGCTCGTTGTATCTATATATAATGTCATAACTAAAAAAGCTCGGCATGCGAGCCGAGTCTCACAATATCAATGCGTGATACTTGCTGATTAATGTGATATACCAACAACACGTCCGGCTGCACATGACACTCATAACACCCGACAAATTTCCCGACTAACTTGTGGTTTTGGTACTTTGCCCCCAAGACAACACCGCGTTGCAGTGCGTCAAAAACTTTTTCCAATTCAGCTTGATTGAATTTTGTGTTTCGTCTATATCGCTTATAATCTTTCCTAAACTGGGCGCCAACATACAAGGTATACATACTTATTCGTCAAGCGCTTTCATGAGTCCGGCAACCGAGGTGTATCCCTGGTTACTTGCTTTCGCCTGAACCAGCGCCTCTTGCAGTTCTGCCGCCTTGTGCGGACGAAAGCCGTTCACGTCGCGTATTTCAATAGGCAGCGTGCCGGACTTGGCAATCTGCTTAAATAAAAGTTTTACGGCGCTGCTTAAGTCCAGTCCTATTTCTGCCAAAACTTTTTTGGCTGCAGCTTTGGTTTTTTTGTCAATTCTGACCTGCAATTGGGTCATAGTTGTTTGTTTGTTGCTCATAATGTTTTCAGTTAGTAATGATACTACTATTGTATTGCAGTTACATTGATTTGTCAATACACGTTTTTTGTCGTTGTATTGCTAAGGTAGTTAGCAGTATCAAAATAAAAAAGGAGCAAAACCACAAAAAAACAAAATGCCAGCCAGTCGGCAGTAAATGATCATTCGGGCGCATGCCCACAACAACACACCCTTGAGGTTTTATACTCAAGGGTGTTTTTCTTTTTTATATTATCTTATGGGCTTAGGCGGACTTTTGAGTGGCAATTTGTAATCGTCAGCTGTCGCAGTGCGCTCAATCAATTTTTCTGGATGTTCAAGATACGTTTTTAACCCTCCTTTGGCCAAATTATCATAAAGCTGTTCACCCACTTGTTTGCCCGCCTGCACCGCCATCACCTTATCGCCATAGAGCAATAAGTCGGTTGCCTCGCCGTTCACATTTTTATAATGTATATCCAAACGCTTAGTCTCTTCACTGCCGGCTAATTTTGTAGTAACCTCTCCTCCTTTTTCACCAACCAAAGCTATCCTCGCCTGTTCATCCTGCGAATTGCCGATGGTTTTCAAAATATTTTCTTTCTGCGCTTCATTCAAATTACTATGCTCAACCAATCTATAATTTTCCGCGGCGATTTTTATATCAACCTTGGCGCTCTCGGCTAGTTGCTGGACCGCGGACGCTTGTTCCGATGTAATGCCATTTTTCAGCATCGTTTCCAGCTGACCGTTAACTAGGGGCGAGTGGTCTTTCAGGCCGGCTTGTCGCATGTACTCAAACGGTTCCGTCTGTCCAATTGAACGCGCTTGTTCCACATTAACGCCGTACTGGTCAATTTGATTGTGCACATAGCCCATGCCTCGGTCATCCACAAAGCCGGCCGGCGTGTCCAGACCAAATTCTTTCACACTATCCGCCGGCAAAAAATCGCTGTCAATCATATGCGCTGTGTGGTCGCTGTCAATGTCAATTAAGGCATAGTGAGTTTCCCCACCGCTACTCACACGCATCAATTGTTCGCCGTGGCTGAACTGGTTTTGAATATCTCCGCCTTTGAACTCGTAATTGACCGGGGCAATCTCACTATTTTCAAAATTGTCCAGGCCCACATCATGGGGCTCAATATTTACATCCGCGCCGTTTATTTTTATCGTCGCGACCTCGGGTTTGAGTTCAACTACTTCGCCGGCTGAAACCAGTTTTGGCCGTTCCAGTAAACTGCCTCCCTTACCATGCAAAACCGCTTCCACATTTTCTGTAGTTGGCTTGATGTCCGGATGTTTACTGAAATATTCGTTTAAAGTATCGTTATTTTTTACAATACTTTTAATTTTTTCCGGTGATAAATCTTGAGTTAATCCTTTTTTATTAATATCTTCAAAAACCTTATCCCATTTAATATTTTTCAACTGATCTTCAGTTACGTGGTCCAAATCCTTACCAGTAAAACCATATTCTGCTTTGTTGTTTTCAATCAAAATTTTTACCCGGTCAATATTATACGTCTTCAGCGCCTCGGCCGCCTCGCTGTCGCTGCCGCCCAAGTTTTTCCACACACCGGCAAAGCGCTGTTCCAGTTGCCGCTTGGCCTCCTGCCAGACGCTTGTACCACCTTTGTAGTCTAGATGCTCAACATATCCTTCTTTATATAACTCCCAATTTTCAACATTCTTTTTCACTGAACTTTCTATCGCAGACACTGTCCCCTTAGTTGTTCCAAAACTCTCTATGTCATGTTCGGTAGTGCCGCCATGAGCAGCCATATAGCTATCAATACGGCTCATCAAATCCTGATGGCCTGTCTGATCATAATCAGGATTTGTAGCTAAAATTTGCTTATGCAAACTTTCTAGACTAACTTTGGCTTCTTGTAAATCAGTCACATTACTTGCTTTACCGTTCAATAAAATTTCCGCTTGTTTGGCAGTGGAATCATAATCATGAACCGCTTCGTAATATTCCGGAGAAATACTACTAATGTCCGGTTTGTACTCTCCAGCATTTTCATCAATGATGCCTTTATTATCTACTCCCGTCTGCGCGTATTGCTGTGGAACCGGTGTTGAACGAGAGGGAGGAATTGATCTATTGGGAGTTATTTTTGGATTCGTCGCCGGTTTAGAAATATTTTGCGCTTGTGGTTCTGATAATGTTATCTTTTTATCTACCTGTACCTGTCCGGCAGCGCCACTAATGGTTTCATTCGCTGTGATTATCTGTCTGACTTTCTCTGGACTATCCCCGCTCTCCAAACTATCTTTGACGTTTTCCAGCTGCGCCGCCAAACTTTTATCCGTAATAACAGCTCCTTTCAGCTTCGCAAGAACACCATCTGACCGACCCGCTCCGTCTTTTTTATAATGTGCGAGGTATGCATCTATTAATTTCAAACCACTTTCTACCTTTTCGTCACCACCGGTTGCGGCCTCAAAAGCTCGCTCTAACTCTGGGATGGGTGCTTGTACATGTTCAAAATTAATACCACTATTTGCGCCAGAATAGTTCATTGCCGCAGGAGCAGATGGTGTATGGGCGTACTTATCCATAAGATATTCATACCCCAGGTGAGTCCCCTCACGAACCAATCGACCAAGTGTAGAAAAACTGGCACCGAGCAAAAATCCTTTTCCCATGGATTTTATAATCTTTTTTTTCTGTTCACCTTTGACAGCCGCATACTTTCTCTCAAGAAACCTCTGTAATCTCTCTTCTGTAGTTTGCTGTCTGCCATTATCCGCACTAACTAACTCATTGTCTATATCCAATTCTTCTGATACCTGACTTTTTTCTGTATACTGTATAGCAGTTGCAAGCCCTTGCATTAAATCATAATGATTGCTAATACGTTCATAATCACTGCCATAATCAACCAAACCCTCATCAATTTTATTCAATGTATAATTAATGCGATCTTCTAAAGACTTTTTTGTTTCTATAATTTGTTCCGGAGCTCTATCTGCCTGCAGGTATGTCACAAAGTCAGTTAATCGCTTGGTTAAGTTTTTAGCATTAACAAATTCATATAGCTCTTTGTTTGCCTCTCTTTTCTTCACCTGTCCATCTTCAGTATAAACATTGCCTTCGCCAGAACCACGACGCTGCTGGGTAGTTCGTTCACGAAGTGCTTTTTTTTCACGCAAAGCGCTACTTACCGCTGCTACACCGCCAGCCGCAAAGGGTACAGCGACTGCACCGAGCAAACTAGCAGTAACCGAACGCGACAAAAAACCGGCACCAAAATAAGCCCCTCGTTCAGTAAAGGTATCTTTCATGGCCTGACGCCAAGCACTCTTGCTCTCGATATTACGCAATTCTTTTTCTACATCAGGATTTGAGTTCAAAAACTGGTTATATTGAATAGCCCGATCCATAAAAAATAAATCTTGTTCAGATGTACGTCCAGCATCTATAGCCTCTAAGCCGTCAGTCCTATGTTCTCGAAATTGTATATTTAATAAATCTTCTTTTGCTTTTTCGTAGTCTGCATAACATATCTGTTCTTTTCCGACCTTATATTTTTTTTGCGGATTCACCGAATTCAAAAGTGATTCATAGGGCACTCGACTCCATAAGTTTGCAATGTGATTAAAATTGTCAATTGCTTTTTGTTCACCTTCATTAGTATCATCCCTGTTCAAAGCAAACTGAATTTCTAACTTCCCATCCCCTTTCACCTTCGCATCAAAGCCAAATTCTCGCATGCCTTGTACGAGTTGCTGTATGACAGAACCGTGTACTGATAATCCACCCCGCTTTACTTCACTGTACGCCTCCTGTTTATACTGAGCTATTTGCTTATACTTTGTCATTCCTTTCCATATTTTTTGAAAAAAACCATATAATGACATATCCTTTTTAAAACGCTCTGCACCGATGTTTTCCACTCTTCCCAATGTTATCTGTCGCATATTCTCCAACAACAAGAGCTTTTGACCGGTACTCAAATCATTAAAACCATCAATATTTTGCAGATCCTCTGACGAAAGATTAAACTCATTTTGAAAAAAATTAAAAACCTCAGCATCAGCTGTTGACTCTGAAATAATAGTTCTATCTCTAACCAAATCCAAAAAATCCTCTTGTGAGATACCAATTTCATTCAAAAGTTTCTCAACTTTTTCAAGATCAGAGCTAGAGTCAAGCTCCGTGGAGTTATTTCTAAGTTCTTGATAATAATTAAGCGCTCGCTCAAGTTGAATTTCTTTTCTAATAAGATCATACCCCTCTGCTTGACTGTGCTGTTCATCGCTAAGCCGCTCAACACTTTCCAGTTTGTCGTTCTGACCTGGTGTATAACCTTCAATTCGCCCTTCTCCTTCTCCTGTTGTTACGTTTTTTATGTCATTTTTGAATTCTTCCTCTTGTTCATTTTGTTGTAAATCTTCCTTTGGTGCATATGTTGCAGATTCATGCAGCCTGACTGTAGGCTGTGTTTTGTCATGATCATCACCTAGAGACGGTAGTTTACTGTTTTCCCATACTGCTTTTGATATTAAAATTTTTCTGGTTGCTTCGCCAGGATCTGCCGCGGCCACAATGCCAGCTTGTTCCATTTGATTGAGCAGTAATCGTGCGCGGCTGTTTTGCACAGTAATAAATCCTTGCCGTGTCAAATACTGTTCCAAAACAAAAGTTGAAGCTTCCCCGGCTGTAAAAATAGCATCAACCGCATCGTCAAAATACTCATCGCGCTCTGTTTCAATGTGCTGTTCGTCATCACCCTGATTCGGTATTGGTTGTTCTGTTCGTTTGCTATAGATTGCTTTCAACTTTTCTTTATATTCAGGATCATCAGTAGTAATAATCTTCTCTATTTTTCGTTGCTCATTCTCAATGTAACCAAACGACAATCTTTGAATTTTAGAAGATCCGCTTTTTCCGGTCCGGCGAAATTTCACCTGCTTATTTTCCATATCAATATCAAGCACCTCCCGCATTGTTCCCGACTTACTGATTATTACATCATTCACTTGCAAATCTAAAGGTACTTCAATTTGTTCCGAAGACTCTTTATTTTTCTCTTGCTCTGCCTCGGCCAGCCGTTTCTCTATTGCTTTGTGTATTGTACCCATTGCCTCTTCTGTTTCTCTCGTTTGCACCCCCTCTTCGGCATCATGCACTTCTCCTGACTCTCTGCGCTTATGTATGCGAATAGCCTTATCAACAATGTTTTTAACACCTGTCTGATCTTTTTTTTCTTCTATTGGCGGAATCTCTGCTATCTCTATTTTTGGATGTGGAATCTCATTCATATAAAAAATAAAATTAATTCAACTTAACTCTATTTATTATACCACAGGACAAGAAAAGGAGAAGAAAATGAAAATACGGCTAACTCACGAAGTAAGCGGCCAAAAAATTTTAGATATCGTATCTGGCGCATTTGAACAGGCGTCAAATCAAATACTACCAGAATTCAGATGGCGTGCGACCATTGAAAACGGCTCTCATTACTATTTTAACGGCGCTATTCAAAGAGAAGTAGATGTTATGATTTTTCTTCAGAAGCAAAACAGTGAAACTTCAGTTTGGAGAGACTGTCTCATATATTTTACGGCAAGCCCGGATGAAGGCCTGATAGAACAAATTTTCGGCCCCATTCCAGTGATAAAAATAACTTAATTATTATTTTGTAAATAATATGCACTTTTTAAAATCCCTGAGTAACTTTTTTTTGGATTTTTTTATTTAAAATTAGCTAAATACCGACTACTCCCGAGTACTCGGGATTGACATTATTTTAAATATATGATATTTTATTACTATAAAAAATGATCTTTTTTAAAAAAGGAGAAGTAATGAACAAACCGCAAAGCAAATTAAAAGTAATAGAGGCTACATTATCTGTAGTCTTTTGTTCATATTTTCTTTACATCGTTATCTTTCACTCTGATGGAGTAAAAATGGATAACTTTATAATAAAGGCGGAAAGTTATGGAAACACTGCTATGTTTTCGTATAGTCATAGCTTCCTTTTTTTTCTGGAAGTTTTTCTGGCATACAAAATTTATAGTTTTATAAAAGTAAAAACTATAAATTTTAAGGCTGTAATGCAGATGATAAGTTTCTTTCTTGTCCTAATTATCTGGTCTAAAGCAATAGAGAATTTTTTACTTTTTTATGCTTCAACCAATGAATTTGGACAGACTTGGACTATCAACTATAATTACCTAATCATGTTAGGAATTTTTTTAGTAGTCACAAGTTTAAAAAAAGCATTATCGTAAGGATTTTACATTTCTCAAATAAATGGTGTTGCCAAAAAAGGCAACACTCTATGGATGATTCTCAAGGAAAAATTTCCTGGATCAATTCATGGTGTTAACACGGAAAACATGACTTATGCGGTCATGGAGATATTAGAAAATTAAAAGGTTTTTTCTTGGGGAATACTTTGAACCAAAATCAAAATTCCCCTTCCCACCTTAATCTAATATAAAAAAATAATGGATTGGGGCGGGAATAAGATCTTTAATAAAAACCCCGAACATTCGGGGAAAAAAACAAAGGAGAAGTAAAATGAAAAATCAAAATCAAGAAATGCCAAATTTTTTAACTCCTGGTTCTATGACACTTGTAACTATAGGAATGGTGCTAATGATTATTAGCTTTCTTTTACCTAATACCCAAACTGGAATCTTCGTCCCAGACGGACACAACATGTGTTCGTATGTTGTAGATGACGGAGTAGTAACACCTCAGAATAAAAGTAAAATTTTTCGCGATGGCATTTACACCGATTATATGGTTTTAATCAATCCTATAATCAATGGTGAAAAAGTGATGATTCCGCCGCAAAAAAGAAACGGCGAATCAAACCATTTTTTCTACATTGACAACCTTCAAAAGGTTGAAGGCCGTGTCTATCGCGTCAAAGAAGACGCTCAAAGTCATATAGAATTTAACGATTTCGTGGATGTTATGGAAGACAGAATTAAGTGGGATTATAATAGTGATGAAGATGTAGTTTTCATCAATCCAGAAATCAATGAAAATGGCGGGAACAGAGTTTATATTCCCAACTATAATCTTTGGAGTAAAATTTCTGAAGACGAAGTGTCTGATTCGACAAGTGAATTTAAAGCAAAGGACAGACACTTTTTCTGGCGCTATGAGCTGGAGCTCATCCAGCGATAACTCACCTCCTTTCTCACATCGCACCTTCCCCATCCCCGGATCAGCTGATCTGGGGATTTTTATTGCCTGCAAATCAAATCAAAAGAAGGCGGCCAAGCGTTTCAAAAAAAGACGGTTAAACGTTTCAAAAAAAGCGGTTAAACGTTTCAAAAAAAAGGCGGTTAAACGTTTCAAAAAAAGGCGGCCAAGCGTTTGGCCGCCTTCTAGTTCAAAAATTTTTCCGGATTCTTCAAGACGCTATTGAGTTGTCCGCCGGGCAAATCATTATAATTTATGTCTTTGAGAGTTTTGCCATCGCGAACAGCCAGTACTTTTTGCGGGTACAAAAACAGGTGAAGATTATCTTTTTTGTAATACAGATCAAGGCGGTTCATACTCTCCTCGCCCGCCGCTCTGATGGTAACCGCTCCTTTTTTACTGCCAAGCAAACTAAAACGAGCGCCTTCGTTAGCTGAATCCGCCAACAGCTTCAGCACATTTATCTTATCAGAATCGCTAAGCGAACCATCAATCAGCGCTTTGTGTTCAACGACAATTTTTATATCCACATTGGCGTTTTTCGCAAACTCGATAAACTCAGGCGCTTCACTGGCTAGGATATGATTTTTTATAAGCAGACCAAGCATTCTGATATTTTCATTGTTCCGGCCCGGCTTAAAAGATATACCGGCCTCTTTCATGTATTTCAACGGATTAATATTGCTGGATCCAATTGCGTCGGCCAGCTCGACATTATGCGTTTTCACTCGCGAAATAACCAAATGTTCGTCCAGATGCGGTTTGAAGGTAAAAATATTAAAAATCTCATTATTATCATCCACGCCAACCAATACATAACGATCGCCTTCTTTTTCATCAGGCACCTTTAACAAGTGTTCTTCATACAAAAATTTATGATCCGGATGAATCGCTACTTCAGTTATTCTATCCTTTGCCGCGTTAAAATCTTCTTCGGATTTCATGCCGACATCTTCTTTGTTCAATCCAGGAATGATATCTGTTTTTTCCGCGGCTGAACTTTCTTCTATTAAAACAGCTTCTTCCTGCTCATCTTTTTTTGGCGGTAAATAACCAAGCTCTTCATCGCTTACCTCAGACTCAATTATGTCTTTAGTATTCGGAACAATTGAATCATCATTAATAAGATCTTCTTCTATAGCGGCTTCTTTTTCTGGAATGTCTTCTCTTTTAACATACCCTTTTAATTCATCCATATCGCTAAGTTCCAGACCGGCATCGTCTTCAATCCTTTGCTCCAGGCGGTCGCATTGCTTTAATATTTCTTCATTGTCTTTGTACCCTTGCGCGGCTACTCTCGCTCCCTGAATTGTATCATAAGCTTCACTTGTTTGTCCCAACGCTATATACTGCTCCGCGGCTTTGATATAAAGTCTAGCTTTGCCAATACCGGTCTCGCTTTCCCCCTCACCAATGAGCGTTAAGGGCGATTTGGCCTCGGAGCCGTTCAAAACTACGTCCGGTCCGCCAACCTCTTCAATGCCGTCTGGTTGTGCTGAAAATAATTTCATAAAAAAATAGAGTTAAGCAACTCTATTATAACATATTTTTTCATTTATGACGATGTGAAAAAAACCTAATGCAAACTGTTTATAACCTCAATTTTTTTGGCCATCATCACTTCGGCAATAAAAACGTCGCCGACGTCACGACGGTAATGATAATCACTTTCATCAAGCAATGTCCAGTTGATTTCCCAACCGATCATTTTTTCAAAATCACCGATTGCTTTCTTGCAGTATTTATTTTTGACACTGCCGACAAGCAACAGATCAATTGAGGTATCAGGCGAGTTTGTAAAACGGCCGGTCAAAATCGCATATTTGATATCACCGAGTTTTCTTAATTTTTCCTTAAAAGCCTCTAGATCCTGCACCTGAATTTTTACAAAAACATTTTGCAACTCATTATACAAGACAAAATTAGTATTAATCCGATAATGTTTTACATTGACCATTTTTTTGTTCACATCAACCGGTTTGGTTTCTTCAATAACGCTATCAGTAGACAAAAGCTTGGTTAATTCTTTATTAACACTGCGCACTATTGAACCGGTCTTTTTTGCAATATCGGCAGCGCTAAAATCCTCTCCCGGATGCAGGGTTAGATACTTGAGAATTTTGACGCGAACGGCTGAGGAAAAAAGTTGAGTTAACATACTACAGCTAATTTTTAATAAAAAATGAAGATGGTCCTAAAAGTTCTTTAATAATATAATAGCAGATAACCTTAAAAAAAAGCAAGTCTTTTTGTCTACTTTGCGTTTTTATACTATAATATAAGCAATTAGGAAAAAAGCAAATGGATAGGCAATATCCGAATTTTAATTAATGCCTTTTTATTATGTATTATAAATTAGAAAAGTTAGTCCTGACGCCGACCTCAGGCAAGCCATCAAGCACGGCTGAAGTTTTCATCAGCAATCCGCAAATTGACCAAGAAGCAATTTTGGGCAAACTTTTTTTCGCCTGCGAAATTGAATCTGTAAAATCAGATGCTCTAAAAATCATTAACTTCTTCATCTCTGCTCTGCCCAATAATTATTACCAGAGCGAAAAAATTTCTCTGCGTGAAAAAATGGGCAAAATAAACATCGCTACTTTGTTTGAAAACTCCATTGCCAGAGTAAACGCTGAGTTTGAAAAATTCGCCAAAAAAGAACGCGTCAAAATTGATGGAAAAAAAGTAAACTTAGTCGCTGGCGTAATCACCAAAAGTGAACTAATCTATAGCACGGTTGGAAGTATGCGCGCTATGCTTATCCACACCGAAGGCAAAAGTGAAAATGCTGAATCTTTAATAACTGCCGGCGAAGCCAATAAAAAAATTTACAAAATTGCGGTAATTGAAGAAAATGAAACTAGAAAAAAAGTAGATTTCAGTAAAATTTTTTCCAACGTAACTGAAGGGAAAATACCGCTGGAAGGTTATTTCGTTTTTACCAACGATATTTTGCCTGAGTATATTAGCAATAAGCATTTGAGCAAAATTATCACCACGCTGCCGCTGCCAAGCGCGGTTGAACAAATCAAATCCCAACTTCACAAAATCAATAACTACGTCACTTTCGTTGGCATTATTATAAAAAACTCCAGCCAGCCGCAAATAAAACGCTCAATTCCAAAAATGCAACTCCATGTTACTGCCAATAACTCGCTTGAAGAAATGCAATCAACCGAAAACCGAACATCAAAATATCTTTCTCCTTTTGGCGCTATAAATAAAGACAGAATTATAAACTTTTTTAAAAAAAATACCATCGGCCTGCTAAAGTCAGGCGGTTACCCGCGCGAAAACTCAACCATTAGAGACAAAATATTTTTAACCAGAAAAAGCCCTTTTCGAGTAATACTCAGATTTTCCAATTATCTAAAAAATCTGTTCTCGCTCATAATCAACATTTTTTTCTACCTTATACAAATATCTTTACACCCGGTCTTACTAATCCGAAAAATTTCCCTTTTAACAAAAATTATACTCTCAAAAATTTTAGGATTTTTTTCTTTTTTGTACTTCTGGTACAAAAAACTGTCGCCGATTAGCAAAACCTGGCTGGTAATCTTTGTAATCTGCGCGTCTTTATTTACCTACAATATCTACAGTATTACCGGCTCAAAAAATCAACAAATCAACGAAGTCAGCTATCAGGAAAAAGTACAAACTATTCAACAAAAACAAAATCAAATTGAAGCCGCCCTGCTCTACAAAGATGAAGAAAAAGCAAAAGCGCTCATTGAAGAAACAGCCGGATTAATTACTGAATTGAATTCCTATGAAAAAATTGATGGGCGTTTAATAGAAACACTGCTTAGCAAAAATGCCGAGCAGCTAAAAAAAATCAGCCATGTAATCACCATTGATCCTCAAGAACTAATAGATTTTTCTAATTTGGAAAAAAATTCTCAACCGCAAAGTATGGCGCTGGTTGACACAATAGTTATAGCCGCCAACCCAAAAACCGGCACTCTCTTTCAGTATAATATCAAAGATAAAACAGCCAGCAACTTTGCCCTGACAAAAAATATAAACTTTGGCGCTCAGCCTGACAGTGATGAAGCTATTTTTATCTCCGCTCAAGGCGGTGTCAGAGTAGATAAAACCGGCATTATCCAGACCATTGATGAAAAAATCATAGACAGCCTTAATGAAATAAATGATATTGCCTATTTTAATAGCCGGCTATACGTACTATCTGCGGCGAATAATAATATTTTGCGGTTTGCAAAAAATTTCGATACCTACGAAGAATGGGTAAAAGAAAATATAGATCTTAGCAATGCCGCCAGTGTCGCGATTGATGGCTATATCTATGTATTGAAAAATAATGGCGAAGTATTGAAATTTCTCTCCGGCTATACAAATAAATTTGAATTAAGTAAAATTAATCCGCCGCTAACCAGCCCGACAAAAATTAAATTGACCGGTGACAGTGAAGCAGGCCAAATTTATATTCTTGAACCAAGCGCCAATCGAATTGCTGTATTTAGCAAGGAAGGAAAATTCATAACTCAATATCAGCTAGAAAATCTAACTGATTTAAAAGATTTTTTAGTCATCAAAAATAATGACGCGAAAAGCGTTAACGCCAAAGATAAAATTCTGTTGCTGAGCGGTTCTAAAATTTACGAAATTGAAACTAGCGCTATTAAATAATTTATTTTTTATAATTATAAAATCCGGCATTTAAACCGGATTTTGTAAACCACTCTCGGCATCCCTGACCGCGGAGAGCGCGCGTTTTTATAAACAAAAAAGACCAGCGAATATTTGCTGGTCTTTTTTTTAAATTCAATTACTTCAAAGTAGCTTGTCCGCCGGCGCCATCAATTTTTTTCTTCATCTCTTCAGCTTCTTCCTTTTTCACAGCCGTTTTGATAACTTTTGGCGCGCCATCAACCAAGTCTTTGGACTCTTTCAAGCCAAGTCCGGTGATTTCTTTCACTACTTTAATTACAGCGATTTTATTTTCGCCAACGCCAGTGAGTTCTACATCAAACTCTGATTTTTCCTCAACTGCCGCCTCACCGCCGCCGGCGCCCGGCATCGCGCCCATCATCATTGCTGGCGCGGAGGCGGAAACTCCAAATTTTTCCTCCAGGACTTTGACTAATTCAGACAAATCCAAAACTGACATTTTTTCGATTTCAGACACAATGGACTGAAACTTTTCCGGAACTTCAACTTTTTTTTCTTCTTTTGTTTCCGCAGTTGGAGCAACCTCAACTTTTCCCTCTGCGGCATTAGTTGTATTTTCTTCTGCCATATTTTTTTTAATTAATTATTATTAAATTATTATTTTATAAACCTTTAACTCTTAAACTTAACTCTTCTTTTCTCCAACTGCTTTCAGGACATATAAGACATTTTTTAAATTTCCGGCCAAAGCGTTTACAAATCCTGATATTGGCGCGTTTATTGTGCCGACTACCATGCCATAGAGCTGGTGCTTGGATGGCAACTGTGCCAGCGCTTTTACTTGCGCGGCATCAATGTACTTTTTTTCCAATACACCGCCGATAATTTCCATGCTTTCGTGTTTTTTGGAAAAATCATTCAAAACTTTTGCCGGCGCGACCTCGTCATCGTAGCTAAAAATAGCCGCTACCTCGCCAGACATTTCTTTTGCTTTAACGCCGTTAATTTCACTTTCGGAAAAAATACGGTCAAGCAATGTTTTTTTGGCGACAATATACTCGCTGCCGGCTTGACGGAACTGCCGACGCAAATCATTGATATCATTGGCGCTAGTGCCAAAAAATTTGGAAAAAAATACAGATTTGGAACGAGACAATTTGTCTGTTAAATCTTTTATGATCATCACTTTTTGTTGTTTCGTAATAGGCATAATTTTGTTAAATTACAAGTTCCAAATAACAAATATCAAAAAAATTATAAATTTAAAATTTTAATATTTAGAACCTATAATAATATAAAATAAAAAAATCTCCGATAAAAACCGCAGATATTAGGATAATTAATTCTGAAATTTGCAATTTGCATTCAAAAATTAATACTTTTCCTCGACGAGATGTTTAACGCGAATTGCGCCTCGTTGTCTGCGGCTTGCCCCGTAAAATTTAATTATTTAGGGGATATTCAGTTATTATAGACATAATAGCATACCTTTAATTTTTGTCAAATGCATTTTTTTGTCAAAATACCACTGCTTACATATTTTATGTTAATAACTATTTTTGGTGTAAAAATTTACTTTAATGTTAGCACCTTGACAAAAAAAATAAAAAAATGGCAAAGCAATTTTTTATTTTTCTTCATGTATTTTAGTAAATATTAAGTTACCGTTCCAGGAATTATTTATTAACTTTTTACCAACCCACACTTTATTCTTCTTGTAGCCTGGCCAATAATCAGGATCATTAATTAATAAACCAGACACTTCACAATTATTATCAGTTTTATAGCCAAAACACACAACCAGGTGGCCACCTTTCTTTTTTACTTTACCATTTTCGTCAAAATTACCACCGCCTAGCCCAGTAGTAACTGATAATATCAATATATAACCATCTTTTATTAATCGCGCTAAACTTTCAAGTGATTTCATTTTTTTTCGAAAAGATTTAATATTATAACTCTTTAGTATCCTAACCATAGAATCATGAATCCACCCTCGCTCCTTATCATAAGCATTAATTTGCTGACCTAATCTTATAATATCGCCAAATTTAATATGTTTTTCTTCTATGGCATGAATAACCATTTCTAAGCAAGCCGCACCACACCCCTCTTCTCTCCAATACTTTGCTTCCGCTAAATTGAGTATTCCCCGCTCTAAATAATTTGATTCTGTAATATCTTGATCATGAAAAAAATCTTTCTCAATAACAATATATTTTTCATTCGAAAATAATTTTTTTTTCTTAATTAATTTTTCTAATTTAAATAACATTGTAAATTACCCTGCGGCAGAGACCGCAGTGTGAAATTATTATTTCTCTCACTTAATTTCATACTCTGTCAAAAATTTGCTTTAACTTAATAAGTACTGCTAATTACCGTACCATTGCACTTATTATTTTTAAATAAATTATCCAGATTCCCCAACTTTTTCCCATTCATTATCACAACTTTTAGTTTCAACTTTTCAGCCAATTTTGAAGCAATCGGATCAAAAGGCTTGCTCATGCCCGGCGTCCACTTATCCCCCACTATTTTTCTAAAATCAGGCCAGTTAATTTTTTCAATTTTTTTCGCATCTTTAAACTTCTTGGGGTCTTTAGTATAAACATAATCAATATTGGATAAATTTATTACTTTATTAACGCCATAAGCATCCGCCAACCTCACTGCCACATAATCGGTTGACCAGCCCGGTTTCCAGCCGCCAGCCACAATAATTTTTTCCTTAAACTTAATTTTTTTGTCAGCATGCCTGATAATTTCCGGGTGCGACCAGTCATAAAAAATCGTACGTACCAAATGCGCGTTCAGGCGTGAAGAATGAATCCCCAGCCAGTCGCGGTCCTCGCTTTTGATAGCTAGCACTTTTTGCGCCGCTTGCGCGTACTGGCGCGCGGTTACCCCGCCGCCGGCAACAATAATAAACTTCTTGCCTTTTTTTATCTGTTTGACAATGGTTGCTCTGAATTTTTTTAAATATTGCCAGTCGATTCCTGAGTGAGGCACAATGAGCGAACCGCCCAATGAAACTACATACATTTGACTATTAACATTTGACATTTAACTATAATTTATTATTTAAAAGTTTTTTTCTAAATGCTGTAAGTTGATTACCTAGTGCTTCAGCTTTTAATAGAAAGTCGTTATGAGTATTTAGAGAGATATATTTGCTATCAAGAGCGATATCTAAACATGCTACTACTTCATTTAATGATGTATGCGCTAAATTAAGAAAATGAGCAAAGTCCTTATCAGTTCCTCTATCAGAACCTTCTGCAATATTTAATATTATTGAATACAATGCTCTCCACATCTGCGAAGATAAGCAATACTTTTCATTAGATGGAAAATCTTGATAGATTATTAATTTAACTTCACAACAAAACATTCTCGCATCTTTATAAACTTGAAAATTTCTAAATCGAAATTTTTTTATAAACACAGAGCTAGTCATAAAAAAAGTTAAATGTTAATAGTCAATAGTCAATTGTTCAACGAAGGTAAAGCGCTTTGTTTTTATTATGTTCATCAAGCGTCTCGGCAAAATATGACTGTCCGGTCTCTAAATTATTAAGAAAGTATAGATAATTAGTGTCATCAGGATAAATAGCCGCGGTAATCGCGTTCAAACCCGGGTTGGAAATTGGCGCCGGCGGCAAACCGCGATATTTATAAGTATTAAACGGCGTATCAGTTTCTAACTCTGCCAAGTTATGCGCCGGCTTTTTGTCCTTTAAATAATAACTAAGTGTAGCGTCCGACTGCAAAGCCATGTCAATTCCCAAACGATTCCAAAAAATTCCTGAGACCACTTTCATGTCTTCAGCGCTACGCACCTCACGTTCTATGATTGAAGCCATGGTGATAATTTCATAAACTGATTTATTTTGTTTGGCGATATCTTCGCGCATTTGTGGAGTTAATTTTTTGGAAAAATTATTCAACATCTTTGCGATAATATCACCTGCGTTCGCGTCTTTAAAAACTCTATAAGTATCCGGAAATAAGAATCCTTCTAAAGTAGTCTCTACAGCTCCACCGGGCGCTTCTTTTAAAAAAGTATAAACATCAGCTGATTCTGTATCCACGCAGTCATTATATTTCGGGCAGTTAACCAGCTTAGAAAAAAGCGCACCTGAAGCAATATTATTCGTTTCCAAATAATCGGCAATATCGCTCGCGCGCCAGCCTTCAATTATTTTTACTATCTTTTCATTGCTTAATGCCTCGCCACGCACCAATGTTTTGGAAATTTCAGCAATTGTCATTTTTTTGTCCAAAACATAATCACCGGCCTGAATATTTGCGCCCCAATTTTTTAACCAAATATACATTTCAAAATTAAATTTGCTGGCGATTAAATTCTGATCCGCCAAATTTTGTCCAACCACACTGACCCCTTGACCCGGATCAATAGTAAATAAAACTTCTTGAGAGACACTCTGAACAGATCCGTTAAACGAACTAAAAAAATAAACCATGACAATAACAATAGCAGTAATAGCAACCACGACCGCGATGTAAATTTTTTTTAACATATTTATAGATATTTATCTAAACCTAATTCTTTAATTTTTTCAACAATTTTTTTCACGTCCTGAGCGCTATCCTGATGGCAAACTAGTGTCGCGTCTTGCGTGACGACAACAATCATGTCTCGCAATCCGGCGGTTGAGACAATGTTGCTGCTAAAATTATATATCAAATTGTTGCTGCAATCAACTTCTATGATTGTTCCTTTTTTGATATTTTGTTCGTTTTCGTTTTTTAAGACATCCTTAATTGTTTTCCAATGTCCGATATCAGCGAAGCCGAGATCAGCCGGGATGACGATTAAGTTTTTTGCTTTTTCCATAATGCCGTAGTCGATTGAGATTGGATCTATTTTGGCGAACTCTTTTTTGATAATCTCATCCGCGTCAGAAGTGCCGATAGCGGCATTTATTTTCATAAAAATTTCATACATTTTAGGAAGGAACTGTTGGTACTGAGCTAAAAGCGCATCAACTCGCCAGATGAAGTAACCTGGATTCCAGAGATACTCCCATTGCTTAATAAGCTCTTCGGCCGTAGCGCGGTCCGGCTTTTCAATAAACCGCTCAACTTTAAAAATCTCATCATTACCAACTGAGAGCAACTGACCGTTCATTTTTATATATCCATATCCAGTCTCTGCGTAAGTGGGATTAACGCCGACTAATCCGCCATACTCGGGGTTGCGTTCAATAACGTTTCCGGCGAGCCGAAGAATTCTCAAGTACTCAACCTCATTTTCAATATAGTGATCAGAGTGAACTGTGATTATAATTTCTTTTTGGTTGCTATGATAAAAATGCAACGCCGTAAAACCAACCGCCGCGGCCGTGTCTTTTTTTTCCGGCTCGCAAAGAATGTTTTTTTCATCTATCTGCGGCAACTGTTCGATAATGCTTGATTTATAATCAACGCAAGTTGCGATAAAAATATCCTCTTTTCGAAACCCCTTTAACAGACGCTGATATGATTTTTGTAATAGTGTCTGATCATCAACAAAAGGTTGCACCTGTTTTGGCATACTCTTGCGGGAAACCGGCCAAAGCCTGGTTCCCGACCCTCCAGCTAGGATGATAATTTTCATACATTTATAATTAATACCTGTAAATAGTTTAACACCACATAATTTTTATCGCAAGTAAAAATTGTATAGTATTACTGCAAAAAAAATAATTTTTATCCCCTTGATTTTTACTAAATATCATGCTATACTATAAATAATAAAAGATAAAAAAATCTTTTACCAAAAATAAAACAAAAACAAAAAATAATGTCTTATCTAAAAGGAGTTTTTCTTGTCTTTTTGGCGAGAAAAAAAATAATTAATAGCCAGTTGTCTCTATTTAAATTTATTTTTATAGGGATTTTTTTATACTCAACTTTTCTGCCAAAAACTGTTCAGGCGAGCGCTGTGATAACTGAAAATATCTTTGCCAGCATAAATAATGAAAGAAAGAAAATAAGTCTCAATGACTTAACAATCAATCCCTTATTAAATCAGGCGGCCGCTCAGAAAGCTCATGATATTTTATCTCAAGAACGCTTCGCTCATAACTTCCCAGATATGAAATTCTCCGACTGGGTAAAAGAAACTGGTTATGAATATTCAGTAGTCGGAGAAAATTTGGCTATAAATTTTACTAACAACGACACCTTGTTTAACGCCTGGCTTTCTTCCCCGTCACACAAAAAAAACATTATACATCCTGATTTTAATGAAGTTGGTTTGGCAGTAGTTGAAGGCAGTTGGTTTAATAATAATACTTCCGTAGTGGTGGCAATATTCGCAAGTCCAAAAATAGTAACCGCCTTAGAACAAACTGTTCCAACTACATTAGCAAGCAAACATAGGAGTTACTCTCCCCCGCTGCTGACATCCAACTTAGCTGAAAATTACTATTCTCATATTAACTCAAATACTATCGAATTGGAATTTGCCGGCGCCAACCCAATCGTGCTTTCTGAAGTAGAAAAAAATAATACTGCCACAACATTTTATTTTGTTATGGCAGCCAAGGTCATGTTAATTTTTATGTTCTCAATGCTGATGCTTATGTCTATACTATATTACAGTTATTACTTTTCAAAACTAAACAAAAAAATACAACTGTTAAATAATCATCCATAAGAGCGCTATCATCACCGCTAACGTTATTCTATAATAAGCGAAAATATTTAATGAATAGTTCTTTACATAAATAATAAAATACTTAATTACATAATAACCGACAATATATGAAATGCTAAAACCAAACAATAAAATAAATAGATCGCTCTTATCAGAAATCGCGGCCAGCAAAGCCGGGATTTTTTTTATATTTGCGCCCAGAATAATCGGCGCTGAAATTAAAAATGAAAAACGAACAGCAGCCTCCCTGTTTAAATTCGCCGCCATTCCTGCTATAATAGTTACACCGGAACGTGATGTCCCGGGAAAAAAAGCCAATACCTGAGCACAGCCAATGAGCAGAGCTTTTTTCCAATTCATACTCTTTAACTGGATTGATTGCTTTGAGATCTTTTCAACAACAATAAAAAAAATCGCTATGACAATCAGCATGATAGCAACCACAATGGTTGAGCGTAATTTTTCTTCGATAAAGTCATCAAACAAGTACCCCATGATGGCGGCGGGAATTGTAGCCAACACAATATACCAGCCCAATTTGGCGTTTACATCCGGCTCCTTTTTTCCCAGGCTACGCAGCCATGACAATGTTATTTCCCGTATA
The DNA here is from genome assembly GCA_030698385.1 of bacterium. Lineage (GTDB taxonomy): Bacteria > Patescibacteriota > Patescibacteriia > Patescibacteriales > XYC2-FULL-47-12 > JAUYLZ01. Next base: position 20,927 of record JAUYLZ010000033.1, read on the forward strand.
TCCCCAAAGAAAAAAATAATAACGGCCAAAAGCGTTCCGGCATGAAGCATGACATCAAACGCCGCGTCGTTAATTGGCAACGGCGGCAAAATGCTATGCAAAAAAATCAAATGACCCGATGATGAAATTGGTAAAAATTCAGTAAGACCCTGAATAAAACTTAATATAAAAACGCTAAAATATATAATCATATTTTAAATCTATGTATATAATAATTATCTTGCCTCTCACGGCTACTTTTTTAGCTCAGGCTTTAAAATTTTTTATAAAATCAAATCAGAAAAAGTTTAATCTGCGAAGCGCTTTTTCATATTCTGGCATGCCGTCCGGCCATAGTGCGCTGGTTATTTCACTAGCGGTTATTATGGGGCTTGAAACTGGCTGGGATTCGCCGCTGTTTAGTTTTACGGCAATTTATGCTTTTTTAGTTATTCGTGACGCGCTTGGCTTGCGGCGCTTTATTGGGCGTCACAGCACAATTATAAATAAATTGGTTAAAGACCTTGGTGATGATGATGTCTTGGAAGAAAATTACCCAAAATTAATTGAAAATATCGGCCACACTATCCCGCAAGTTGTTGTCGGCGGATTAATTGGAGCAGTTGTCAGCATCGTTGGCTATTACTATTTTAACATTTAAACTTGTGTTTATCAATTAAAAAAAGAGGTTCAATACCTCTTTTTTTTAAATCAACGACCTGCCGGTCATTTCCGGAGGTTTTTTTATATTCATTATTTTGAGAATCGTTGGCGCTACATCCGCCAGAATTCCCTGCGGTTTTAAAATACTCAAATCCGCGCCACTGATATCCGCTCGGCTTAATTTTTGCCCTTCCAAACTTTTATTTATTATTAACAAAGGAACAGGGTTAGTGCTATGTTCTTTGGTGATTGATCCGGTCTGCATATTAAACATCTCCTCGGCGTTTCCATGATCGGCGGTTACAAGCATGGCGCCATCTTTGGCAATAATAATACGAGTTAAATCACCAAGAATTTTGTCTAAAAAATTAATACCTTTTATCGTCGCGTCCATATCCCCCGTGTGACCAACCATGTCAGCATTGGCAAAATTAACCAAAATAAAATCATATTTATCGTTGCTTAGCGCTTTTTTCAATGCCAAAAAAATTTCTGGCGCTGACATTTTCGGCTCATCGGCATATGACTCAACATTCACAGAGGGAATGACTACCCTTTCTTCTCCAAGCATGGCTTCCTCAGCTCCGCCATTAAAAAAATAAGTTACGTGAGCGTATTTCTCAGTTTCGGCAATTCTTAATTGTTTTAAACCACTATCGGATAGTACTTGGCCCAATGTGTTCTTTATTGTCTCCGGAGGAAATGCGATGTGAACTGGCAGGTTTTTTTCATACTCTGTCATAGTGACAAAATATAAACTATCAAATTTTTTCATTCGCTCAAACTTATCAAAATCAGGTAAGACAAAAACCTTTGACATCTGACGAGCCCTGTCAGAGCGAAAATTAAAAAATACGACACTATCTTTATCGTCAATGGTTGCGATTGGCTTGTTGTTATTTGTTATTACTGACGGAACAAACTCTTCATCATAAACTTTTTTACTGTAATAGTATTCAATTGCTTCGCCCGGAGTCGCAAAAAACTTATCGCATTTTCCCAAAGCAATGGCATTATATGTTTTTTTGACGCGATCCCAATGATTATTTCTATCCATTGCGTAAAAACGCCCTGAAAGAGTAGCTATTTTTCCAATTTTGTATTCAACAATTTTTTTCTCTACATCCATAACCAGCTGACGCCCGCTATTGTAGGGCATATCACGGCCATCTAAAAATAAATGTAAATATACTTGTTTTAATTTATGCTCAGAGGCAAAAGCCAACAGAGCTATTAAATGTTCAATCGCCGCGTGTATGCCGCCTGTTGATATCAAACCCAGGTAATGCAGCTTTGAATTATTAATCTTTGTATTTTCAATCGCCCCTTTTAAGGCGGAGTTATCAAAAAAACTATTATCACTGATTGCTTTGTTAATACGAGGCAAATCCTGATAAACTATTCTCCCTGACCCCAAATTCAAATGGCCAACCTCGCTATTACCCATAGCTCCCCAAGGCACCCCAGCCGCTTCACCAGCGGCGCTTAATATTGTGGCCGGATAGCGCGCTATTAAAGATTCATAATTCGGCAATTTTGTCTGAGAAATGGCATTACCTGAGTAAAATGGGGCTATCCCCCATCCATCCAAAACAACCAATAATACTGGCTTTGGTCTTTGTTTAAAATTTATATTTATCATTTTTTTTTATTTTTTTAATAATGATTTACCAGTCATTTCCGAAGGTTTTTTCATATTCATCAACTGAAGTATGGTGGGGGCAACATCGCCAAGTATTCCTTGTTTGCTTAAAACAAATTTTTTTCCTTTTAAATCGCTGTCGTAGAGGATAAATGGTACCGGCATAATTGAGTGTTGAGTGTCAATTTCACCTGTTTTTTGATTTAACAATCCTTCAGCATTGCCGTGATCAGCCGTAATAATAACGCGATAGTCAGCGCCGGCTTGTGCAATGATTTTACCAATACATAAATCCGTGATCTCACAGGCCTTAATGGTTGCTTTTAGATTTCCAGTGTGAGCAATCATATCGGGAGCGGCAAAATTAAGCGCGGCAAAATCAAATGACTTTTTTTTCATCATCTTAATAATCGTACTCGCGACTTTGAATGAACTCATCGCCGGCGCTTCTTCATAATTCTTTTTGTCCGGCGAATTTATGATGACGCGCTTTTCGCCAGCTACTGTGTCAGCGTAACCACCATTGAGAAAATACGTTACGTGCGCGTATTTCTCGGTCTCGGCTATATACCATTGGCGTAAGTCACGAAACTGCATAGGTAGTGTTTCTTTAACATCAATACTCGGATAGGCGGTAAAAATACTATCCAAATCCGGCCCAAAATCAGTCATCGCGACATAATTAAGATTATTAATGACATTCTTGCGGTGAAATGAACCCGGATTCATTTTTTCAAAATCTTTTTGCACAAACGCCTTAGTAATTTGCCGAGCGCGGTCTGATCTTAGGTTAAAAAATATTACCGAATCATTATCTTGGATATGAGTTAAACGCTTGCCTTTTTCAAATATCACATAAGGCTCCATAAATTCATCGGTGTTGTTGTGATTGTAACTCTGGGTAATAGCGTCAACAACTGACTCAGCTTTGTGCCAAGTGCATTGATCACAGGTCAAAACATCATAAGCCTGTTCGGTTATTGGCCAATTTTTCTTTCTGTCCATTGCATAATACCGGCCCATGACAGTCGCTATTTTCACGTTTGAACCCAAATAAGGTGTCAGGTCTTTGATTAATTTAAGAGCGGCATGTTGCGGTGAATCACGGCCATCAGTGAATAAATGTAAATAAACATTTTTTAAATTATTCATTCTAGTCATCTCCAGCAGAGCTTTTAGATGGTCAGGATCGCTGTGAGCGCTCATTCCGTTTGATAACAGCCCCATGATGTGCAGAGTTGACTTATTTTTTTTGACATGTCTAATTGACTGTAAAAAGGCGGGATTTTTAAAAAAAGTCCCATCCTTAATGGTCTTCGTTATTCTAATCGTATCCTGATCAACCACGCGGCCGGCGCCAATATTCATGTGGCCTGCTTCTGAATTCCCTTCTTGCAGATCTGTCAATCCCACGCATTTACCATGCGCGCATAGTTGCGCGTTAGGGTATTCCTTCTGCAAACCGTCCATAACTGGCGTATTAGCCAGCGCAATCGCATTGCCTTCGCTAGGCGGCGCAATCCCCCAGCCGTCAATAATTACCAAAACAAGCGGTTTTGTTGTAAACTCTTTTTTTGTTTTTTTTGTGGGCATAACTATTATTGTTACTTTAAAATAAAGCTCTATTCTTTAAAAGATAGACTGAACCTGTGGCCCAAACACCATAAAGAATAAATTTTTCAACTATAGCATATACCTCATAAACATGGAACAACCCTACAATATCTATGAATGTTGTCGCTGAAAAAAATATTCCGGGTATAGCTGTTAACCATAAAGCCCATTTTTGACGAAATAATAAACCTATACCACATACCACAGCGTATACTACCGACTGAATCATTGATAGCCGCACCAATAACACTTCTGTGCTCACATAACCTGTTGTGAGTTGGCCCTTTTCAGGTAGTAAAAAAGTTACTATAAGACCTAGTGTTGGAAAAATAGCATACAGCAGTATAATGATAGCAAAAATTTTAACAAATGTAGCGTGCTTTGTACCCATATTATTGTAAGTATAATAACTTAGTGTTGGTTATCAATATCTACGGCAATCGCTTCTTGTTCTCCACCTGCTGCAAATAGTTGCCCTTCGTTGAGACTTTCTTGTCGCTCTTTTTCTCCAAATCAGCCCGTGCCCAGCCGTCAATAATTACCAAAACAAGCGGTTTTGTTGTAAACTCTTTTTTTGGTTTTTTGGTGGTCATAAGTATATTTACACAGCTTGATAGTGCTTAGATTTTTCAAGCAAAAAATTTTTTAACGTATCAGCGCCGTCTCGCTGTAGCCCAATAATTACAATAGACCGCTTCTCTGAACGCTCTGCCGCTGTTTCAATCGCTACGCGGTATAGGCGAAATAATCTATCAACAACGCCTTGGGTAACGTTAACATTTTGAATTCTGTTGTAGTATACAAACGTATCGCTGCTCGCTATTACTTTGCTGGAAATAGTGCCCTTTTCACTATCAAAGGTAAATTTAAAATTGTGGTACCATATATAGGTATATATAAACACACTAGCCGCGATAATTAACGGCACACCCAAAACCACCGGCAATGCTAATACGGTTGACTGCCACCTTTGACTCTCGTCAGCAAACAATAAAAACATAAATAATCCCAAAACTGTTACTGCCGTCCGCTCAAACGTCAAAAGAAAAATAATTTTTTGAGACATCGATACCGTATCACGAGTTAACATCTTTGTGTTGTTATTCTTTATCTCTTTTGAGGATTGTTTCTGGCTACTCTTAGTGGTATGCTGTACATTTTTTAAACTTTTGCCGGTAACCTGCTCATTTAAAAACGCAACGAGTTTATCAGCGTTCTCCCTGTTTAACCCGTCTACGTGAGAATAGAATCCTGACTTCTCGCCGGCAGTTTCGTAATGAACATCATACAAACCGAATATACGATCTAAGATATCCTGGTCAACAAAAATATTCTGTATTCTACTGTACTGCACATGTCCTGTCGCACGTGATATAACACCTTTGCTAATTTCAGCTTTCTCTGACTCAAAATTGTAATAGTAATACTTGTAGTATAAGTACTGATAGAACCACCCACCGAAAAAAATAAGCACAGATGGTGTAATAATGACGAAGAAAAGGTAAAAATATAAATCGATGCCTAGCTTCTGACCCGCGTCACCGATAAGATACTCTACAAAAAAAATAAATGGCAAGAGAATAAATAATGAACCAGCCAGAGGGTACACTACCCATGAACTCAAAGTTTTCTTAATAATCTTACGCTTGCTTAAGGGTAAATTTTGTGAGTTATACATAGTAGTCTTTAGTAATTTACAATTTTATCTACCCGTAAACCTCCCGTTCAATCTCCATCAAACGGTTATACTTGCACACCCGCTCACCGCGCGATAATGAGCCGAATTTTACATAATCAGCTCCCACAGCAACAGCCAAATCGGCAATAAACTCATCGGTTGTCTCTCCACTGCGATGAGAAACAAATATTTTATAATTATTTTTTTGCGCGAGCTTCACACAGTCTATAGTTTCGCTGAGTGTTCCAATTTGGTTGGGTTTTATCAAGATCGTATTAGCCACTTTCTTTTTTATGCCCATTTCCAATCTTTTGATATTGGTTGTGAACAAATCATCGCCAACAATCATTATTTCTTTTCCCAATTGCGCGGTCAATTCACGCCAGCCTTCCCAGTCATCCTGCGATAACCCGTCTTCAATGGAAACAACATTGAACTTTTTTAACCAGTCATTATACAAATCAATAAGCGTAATATTTAAAAAACTTGCTTGATCAAGCTTAAAAATATATTTTTTTGTATTAATATCATAGAGTTCGGATGAACCCACGTCAATTCCTATGCCAATATCTCTGCCAACTTTGTAGCCGGCCCTGACTGTCGCGGCCAAAATAAATTCCATCGCCTGAACCGAGGAATAAATATCAGGCGCGTACCCACCCTCGTTTCCCACATCAGTATCAAACCCGTCTTCTTTTAACACATCTCCGAGTTCATGAAAAATTTCCGATCCCATTCTTATTTTTTCCGCGATATCTCCTGGTTTTATATTTTTTTGCAAAGGAACTAACATAAATTCCTGAAAATCCAAATTTGTATCAGCGTGCTTGCCGCCGTTAAAAATATTAAAACACGGTATCGGCAGTTTAGCGTGTCCTTTGTCAAAACCGTAAGTATCCTCTAGATAAATAAATAATTCTTTTTTTTCAGCAACTGCCGCCGCCCGAGCGCATGACAAAGACACGGCCAAAATCGCGTTCGCGCCCAGCTTTTCTTTGTTTTCCGTGCCGTCTAATTTTATCAACTCATCATCGATAAATTTCTGTCTTTCAACATCAACATTATTTAATTTCGGCGCAATAATATCGTTAATATTTTTCACTGCCTTGGTAACTCCCAAACCTCGGTATCTGTCTTTATCATTGTCACGCAATTCACATGCTTCATGAACTCCGGTTGAAGCGCCGGCGGGAACTGAAGCTTTGGCGCTGATTCCGTTTTCAAGAGTTACCAAAGATTCAATGGTTGGATTGCCGCGCGAGTCCAAAATTTCGCGGGCGGTTATTGTTTTTATAGTATGAGAAGACATAACATAACTTAATTATAAAAAAAATGTAATTGTATACACCACCGCACTTATCGTAGCTAGCAACAACATTACCTTGGAAACAGAAACTATACGCGATCTCCTGACTTGTAATTGATCTCTTAGAAACCATACTGCAACGATAACAGCAACAACCAACGCACAGAATGCTAATAGTATTAAAAACCAAAAAAAAGCAGCTATACACCATGTGTCACCCGGACCCGTCACCCGACATCCTAACGAACCGCGTACCGAGTTCTTTATGAAATCGCTTATGAATTCAGGGAACCATAGGTGTTCAGTAAAAAGTAATACAATGAACACGGGAATAAATGTCAGCGTGACATACATTATAAACAAAATACTGTTCGTAACATAGATTTTCCAGAGTTTAACTTGTGGCTTGAATTCTTTATCCACACAATTCTTATGAGTAAGTAAATAATACTCAATAAATTTTCCCGGCTTTAAAATTATTTATAATGCCCACAGTACTAATTTTATTCTATACCCTATGAAAATTGATATCATACCTATAATGGTTAATTACTTCTTAATAATTTTAATAACATCATCTGCGTTATACTGATTATTTCCAACTCCGTCCGGGCCGTATGAACCGACCACGACGGCATCAACACAAGTCATGCCGCCATTGCAGGGCAAGTTTGCCTGCGTAACTCTGTAATCAGTATCAAAAAAATACGCATTGCCCCATGGATCTGCATTTACTATTACCATATAAGGTCCGCTCCAATTATCATATGTTCCGTCAGTAGCGGCAATACCAACTTCCGAATCACTCAAACTGTAAGTACAGCCATCCGCGCAGATTTCATTTGCATTGCCGGAATTTACTTCCTCAACCAATTGATGATTTGGCCATACCAATGTGTCTATGCCAAGTATGCCAATAGCTAAGGCTATTGAAGATATGTCATTTTGTGCCTTGGCTATTTTGGATTGTCTGCGCGCAACATTGTAATTGGTTACCGCGATTAATGATATGATAGTAATAATAGATATTACAATCAGTAGTTCTATCAAAGTAAATCCTTTTTTAGATAACTTTGCCATATAGATAAATTAATTTACCAAACCTTCCAAGCCGGGCATTTTGTCGCCGGCAAGGTATGCTAACATCGCGCCGCCGCCGGTAGAAATCCAATCTACATAGTCCAACATTTTAGTTTGCTTCAGCGCTGATACTGTTTCACCGCCGCCGACTACGCCAAAAGCCTTACCGCTCGATACCGACGCGACAACTCTAGCTATGGCTAACGTACCATGTTTGAAATGATCATTTTCAAACATACCCATTGGACCATTCCAGATGATAGTTTTTGCTTTTTTTAGATAACGGCTGTATAGACGAATTGTCTCGGGACCAATATCAAACTGCCAAACACTTTGCTTCAGATCCTTGGCTGAGTAAACTTTTATATCACCGTCTCCTTTTTTACCGGTTGCGGTCACGAAGTCAACCGGCAAAATTATTTTTCTAGATAAAATACTCTTGGCCATTTTTTTTGCCTCCTGGCTGACCTTATATTTACCGGTACTGAATTTTTTTGCCGCCAAAAAATCATGACTAATCATACCGCCAACCAAAATAAAACTCGCTTTTTTCTTCAGGCTCTTGACCACCGGTACCTTGGTTTCAATTTTAGAACCGCCAATAACCAGCACTAGTGGTTTTTTTGGCCTTAGGGCTTTTTGTAAACTAATAATCTCTTCTTCTAGCAAAAGTCCGGCATATGATGGTAAAAATTTTTTGATAGCGGCAACCGAAGCGTGTCTGCGATGTGAAACCGCTATGGCATTATTCACGTAAATATCAGCTAGGTTGGCCAACTTTTTTGCGAAATTCTCATCATTTTTTTCCTCACCCTTGTAAAACCTTAAATTATCCAGAAGTATGATCTGGCCGTCTTTCAAAGCTTTAACGGCATTTTTTGCTCTTAAGCCAATTACATCATCAATATATCTAACTTTTTTCCCTAGTAACACAGACAACTTAGCGCAAATTGGATTTAATATAAACTTTTTGCTTTTTTTTCCATTCGGCCGGCCCAGGTGCGTAATCAAAACTACCTTTGCCCCTTGCGAGGTAAGCAGACGAATTGTTGGCAAACTTTTAACGATTTTGAAATCATCAATCACCTTTTTACCGATAATTGGGACGCTAAAATCACATCGGACTAAAATTACTTTGCCACGCAAATTTCTCACGCCTTTAATGGTTTTAATTTTTTTTTTATGAATAAATGACATTTTTTACTACAAAAATTTTAATACAAACTTACGTTAATTATACCACAAACTTTTCAGATATAAAAATTAAAACTTTCTTATCAAAGCCATTTTTTTATTCTTTAGCAAATATTTATTTGTCCAAACCTAGAGTTAAATTAATTCTTCTGTCTTCATTTTGTCGAACTACCAATAGCTCGATATTTTCACCGGCTACCTTAGATAAAATCAGCTTGCTAAAACTGTTACTTTTATTGATTGAGTCGCCATTTACCTGCAGTACAATATCGCCTTCCTGCAAGCCGGCTAAGGCCGCCGGAGAATTTTTTTCAACAGCGCCTGAATCATTGCTTTTTGCTAGCAACGCGCCCTGAAGTTCTGTCGCGCCGATATAATCGTATAAATTAAGATAATGAACGCCAAGATACGGCCTGGAGATTTTTTCTTCTTTTAAAACCGTTGGCAATAGCAGTTTCAGGTAATTAATCGGCGTAACAATGCCGTCTTCGCTATAAAAACCAACTACAGACCCATCCAGTGAAAACACAAACTCGCCCGCACCAAGCGATGTGTTATTAACCTTGACAACCTGATAAAGCCGTTCACTAGATCTAACCAAGCTATCCGTTGTCTGAAAATTAGGGTCAGAAATATAAACTACGCTGGCAGTGCGTGAGTTAATGGCAATGACTAGCTGGCCAATTTCATAATCTGCATTTTCTGCGAACTGAACGGCTGTTAAATCATGGGCTTTTATTTTTACAAACCAGTATTTTGTCGCGGCGTCATAAAGTGTTTTTTCAATATCATAAATTTTTCCGCCGTGATCAACCATGACAAAATCATCAGTCGCGCTAACATCAATCAATGTGGCAACCCAGCCATCATTTGTCAAAACCAACCCTTCGCCAATTTTTTCGTCTACCAAATAATAACTGCTAAGATCCAATTGTCCGGCGGCTACTTTAGTTGCCGCTGTTTTTTTGTCATAAACCGCGACAATGCTTCTTTGGCCATCTTGAACTACTTGGCTGATTCTATCGTTTTGCTGAACAACGACGTTTTTTGGCTGGCTAATGATTAGACTGCCGCTTTGGTAGTCGCTCCCCAAATTAATATCGCCAAACAATGGCACTCGAAACGAAGAATTTAACGAATAAGACTTCATAAAAATACCGCCCAAGACTCCGCCCAGAAGGCTAATAATAATAATTGATATCAATATAAAAATTTTATAATTTCTAGACATATTTTATAACCATTTAGCAGAAAGTAAAATAATAGCGACGCAACTCAAACCAATTGAAAGGTAAGTTTGCAAAACTTTTTTATCCAATCTTTCTAATAAATACAGCAGTGTTAAATTAAGAATTATATAATAAATAATAGCCAAACTTAATCCGGAAATAAAATGCGTTACTGAAAAAAAAGTTATTGACCAAAAAAATTCAACCATCACGACACTAACGACAATTGACGCGAAAAAACACAAACGTTGTTCAATTTTATTGATCCAAAAAAACTGGTAAGCGGAAAAAAAAGTCACAATAATCACGATCAAAGCCAGATACCATGAACGCATATTTAAAAAAATCATCAAACCAAAAATAATTGTACTGAAAAACAAATAACTAACAACGCTAGAGTAAGACGACGCGCTCTCCAAAGTCAAAGGCTTGTAGCTCGTGATACGCCTCAAAAAGTAGTATAGATATGTGTAGTAATAAAAAAGCCCGGTCGCGGCTAATACGGCAATACCATGTTGAAGGTAAATGTTATTTAAAAAAATAAAATAAAGTGTTGTAAATATCTCCAGACAAACTACCGGAATTATTAATAACAAAAAATTTTTGTCAAAAATCTGATAACTATTAAAATGCAGGACTAATACGCAAGCTGCCGCAACAACAGCTAAGCTATAAAAAAAAGACTGCGGTTTTAAAATTAAAAATTCCCAAGCAATAAAAGTCGTCAAAGAAATAATAATCGGTATAAATCGTGCGAACATATTTATTATAGTTCATTTAGCCAGCTGTTTTCGGCCAAAATTTTTTCAAAGCTTGCTTTTGCCTGTTCTGAAGACAGACCTTGATCAATGCGTTCAAGCAGAATTACCAACTGCGCGTGACCGTCGCGGTAGGTCTTTGGCACTGTTAAACTAAGCAATGAATTTTTTAATTCAGCAATTTTTTCAACATTTTGATTGTCGATAAAATCTTGGTACTGCGCCATAACTGCTTTTATTTCAACTAAATATTTGTCCGTCATCTTCTTGGTATCTACGCTGACTGGCGGCGCGGCCTGCTCCGTCTCCAGTTCTAGAGATTTATTATTTGATTCTAGAAAATCATCTGAAACAGACGTAAACCAAATAAACAAACCGACCATTATCGCGCCAATAACTATAATAATTAAAATTATTAAACTTTTTTCTTTTAACATAATAATTATTTAATACAAAAATATTTTAAACTACTACTTTTTATTAAAACCATCAAAGGCGCGCAACACCTCCAGCGGCACCGCAAATATAACAGTATTTGACTGATCGGAACTCAAATCATTAATTGACTGCAAGGTGCGCAAATGCAGCGCGCCGGGTGATTCGTTTAAAATACGCGCGGCCTTGGCCATGTTTTCCGCCGCAGCCACCTCGCCCTCGGCTTTGATGATAACCGCGCGTTTTTCACGCTCGGCCTCGGCCTGCTTGGCGATGGTGCGCTCCATGTCAGCCGGCAACGACACGTCTTTGAGCTCGACATTTTCCACCTTTATACCCCACGCGTCCGAGGTCTTATCAACGATATCGCGAATGCGTTCGGAGATTTTTTCGCGCTCGGCGAGCAGTTCGTCTAAACTGACCGCACCGACAATATTGCGCATGGTGGTCTGCGCCAGCTGTGAAATGGCATAGCGAAAGTTCTCTACCTCAATAATCGCTTTTCCGGCATCGGAAACTTTATAATAAATTACCGCGTTCACGGTTACCGAGATATTATCTTTGGTAATGGCCTTTTGATCCGGCACGTCCACCGCTTTTACGCGCATATCCACCTTTTGCATGGACTGAAACACGGGAATCACCACCCGCCAGCCAGGTTCTTTGATGGCGGTAAACTTACCGAGTGTAAACATCACACCGCGTTCGTACTGGTTGACCTGCTTTAAAACAACTACCGCGATAACGATAATTGCAACTACAATTGGTATAATATTTTCCATATGGTTAGAATTAGTATTAAATATTAAGAATAAAAATAAATACCCCAGAACTTAACTTATATTTTATATAATCTAATAAAGTTTTTTATTTTCCAAATGAATTAGAGCTGTTCTAAGCGCCTGCTTGGTGTACTCTCGCCGCGTCAACTTGCCGCGCGTCAGCCAGCCTATCATGCCTTCGCTGTAACCGATGCGGCTGTTGTCACTCAAGCCCAGCTCGTGCACCGCTTGATCAACTTCTATGCCGCGTTCGATAATTAATTTTGTAACCTCTATCGGATACTCAAAACAAGAAGATAAACCAATATGAAATTGCGAACCATCATAAATGGCGCCGGCGCAAAAATCCATATAGCCAGTCTTGGTCCGCGGCACCTTCATCAAGCCGCTTTCTAAACCTATGCTGTAATCACAATTTTTAAAGGCGTTACGCGCGCGATTTAATGCGCCTTGAATGGTTTCATCTAGACTGGTCGGCTGATCGGAAACATCTGACGCCGCCGCCACGGAGTCAACCGCGGCGTTTTTTAAAAAATCATACTCTTGAATAATTTCCTCAACAGCGGCGACTTTCTGCGGATTTTTTGAGCCAACAGTAATTTTCATAAATTATCTGAATCAATAATAATCGTTGTCGGCCCGTCGTTGATTAAACTGACTGCCATGTGCTCCTGAAATTTACCGGTCTGCACCGGCACCTTCATCGCTTTAACTTGCGCGATAAACTTTTCGTAGTAATCATTGGCTTTTTCCGGCCGTGCACTTTTGATAAAACTGGGACGATTGCCCTTGGTGCAATCACCATAGAGCGTGAACTGCGAAACAATCAAGATACTGCCATTCACGTCTTGAACTGACTTGTTCATCTTGCCTTCGCTGTCTGAAAAAATTCTTAAACTAACTACTTTATTCACCAACCAGTCAATATCCTTTTGTCCGTCGTTTTCGTGAACTGCCAGAAGAACCAAAAGGCCTTGGTTGATTTTACCGACAATTTTATTTTCAATTTTTACGCTGGCATTTTTAACGCGCTGAACAACTGTTCTCATGAATTTTAATTCTCAATTTCCATTTGCCAATTTTCATTCAATTGCCAAATATCAATTAATAAATTTTGGTCACTAAAAATTAGTCATTAAATGAATCCGCCAGCTGGCGGAGAAAATTGATTATTGAAAATTTATACTGAAAAAGCGCCCGCCGCTTCAGCCTCCATTTCAGCCCATTTGCCGCTATCTTCATCCAGCTTGTACGCTTTGAAGGTATTAGAAAATTCGTCTTCACTATAAATATAATCCACGGCGGTTTCCGAACCGATTCGCCGCGAACCAATGGTTTTTTTGTCGAGCAAAATAGGTTTGGTAATATATTCCAGTCTCATCTTGCCCAACGGTCCTTGAAAAATTATAAAATCAATTTTTGAATTTGGCACATCTTCAACCGTACCCTCGCCTTCTTCGTCAACACCGAACTGATCTTTTACCATGCCGACGATTTGTTGCCATTTTTCCAGCTGCATAAATTTAATAATAAGCGTTTTTTGTTTCTAAATCACGTTTGCGGTTTTCAGCGATTTTTACGTCTACCAAACCTTCTCTTACTAACTCGTCAATTGAATTATTCATTGTTATCATGCCCTCGCTGAGGCTGGTTTGCATAGTTGTTATAATCTGCTCAATTTCATTGCGGCGAATCAGATTAGAAACTGCCCGGTTGTTTAATAAAATTTCACGAGCGACAATTCTGCCGCCATTCTTGGCCGGCAACAGTTCCTGAGCGATAATCGCGCGCAAATTAGAAGCGAGCTGATTCAATATCTGCGAATGATTATCTGTCGGAAAAAAATCAACAATGCGCTGAATAGTCTCCGGCGCGGTTGAAGTATGCAGAGTAGACATTAATAAATGTCCGGTTTCAGCGGCCGTAATCGCCGCCGAAACTGTTTCCAAATCACGCATTTCTCCGACCATAATGACATTCGGATCTTGACGCAATGCCGAGCGCAGGGCCTTGGCAAAAGAATTTGTGTCAACGCCAAGCTCTCTTTGCTCAATAATACTTCTTTGTTCGGTAAAAAGAAACTCAACCGGATCTTCAATAGTAATAATATGCGCCTTGCGTTCATTATTGATAATATCAATCATGGCGGCCAGCGTAGAGCTTTTGCCGCAACCGGATGGACCAACAACCAAAATCATGCCGTCACGCAAATGAGTCAAGTTGTAAATCGTTTCACTGAAACGCAAATTTGTCGGAGACGGCACTTGGCTGGGGATGATGCGCGCGGTCATAGCTATCTTTCCTTCCTGCCTATGAACATTTACGCGGAAACGATGATTCTTGAACTCATAAGCAAAATCAAGCTCTTTTTCTTTTTTGAACTTTTCCTCCAAATCGCTGCCAATTAAATTAAAAATAGCCACTCTTAATTCTCCACTGCTAAGCGGCTTAATTTCGTCTAATTTTACCAAATCCTCGCCAATACGGACAGCCGGAAAAGAGCCGCCGACCATATGCAGGTCAGCAGCCATTTTATCAATAGCTAGTTGAAAATAGTCTTTTATATCCATATCATTAGTATATCACAAGATTTCTTTTTGACTATGTTGACATTTATTGATATTTCTGATTTTGGTAATAAAGTTTAAAAATATAGACAACTACCATCGCGCCAATAACATCAAATAATAAGTCATAAAAACTAACCCCCCGCCCTAGAGTAAACCCCTGATGCCACTCGTCGGTAATACCGTAGAAAAAACAAAATAATATTGTGAGATAAGCAATTTTATAATATTTAATTTTAAATTCAGTCAAAAATAAAATTATCAGATATGACAATATACCAAAAAATAATAGATGCGCGCTTTTGTCCGAAAAATATTCAATTAACGTTTTATCCCTTTGCGGATCAATGTTTGGCGTGGGAATGCTTGAAGACAAAAAAATCATCAGCATCCAAACGATTACTAAGGTGGATTTTAAGTATTTTTTCATAATTAAAGAAAACCTCTCTAAATACTGCTAATAAAGAGAGGTTTGGTATGCTACTGCTAAAAGTGTGTGGCAATACTGTCTAATTCTTGCAAAAAATTCATAAAAGTACGTTACCATATAATGATTTTTTTAACAATAAACCAATACCAGTTAAAAATTGGATTGATCAAACGCAATTTAATATCGTCAACTTCTTGGTACCAAATTCGCCCGCTAAACATTTTAACAATTACTCTGTCTTGGACTTTGCGTATTTTTTGGCTTTGTTTTCTGGAATTATATAAATAGAGCCAAACGCGCGGCTTGCAAAAATAAAACCAAACTCTCGCCTTCTCGCGAAACCAGCCGCTTTTTAGCGAAAATAAAACCAAGCCAAATTCCATAATAACAAAGGCCGGCATTATTAAAATCAAGGTCAGCCAATGATAATTTTTTATCATCGCGACAATTCGATTCCGGTCCAGCCAATAGTATTTTTTAACTGACCGGGAAAATTCATATTTATGATAAACCACCGCGTTTGGCGCCAAAACACATTTATAGCCGGACAGCCAAATTCGCCAGCCCAAATCCTGATCTTCATTGTACATCCAGAACTCCTCATCAAAAAGTCCGATGTGTTCCAATACTTCTTTTTTTAATAAAACCGCCGCGCCGGAGGGATAAGCTATGTCAGTTAATCTATGATTTTTGTCCCGCCATGGCGGTATTAATTGATTATTATCTTTAAACTTTTCACGGTAACCTTTGCTAAATCCAAACCCTAGAAAATGCGTTACGTTGCCCAAACTATTAACGACATTAGGTTTATCAGCGAGCATTAACCGCGCCTGTACCGCCCCGATTTTTTTATTACTTTTAATCGCGCTGACTAAATTTTTGACGCAATCTTTGTCGGCGACAGTATCCATGTTCAATAGAAAAATATAATCACAGCCGTTTATCATTGCCTGTTTTATGCCGTCATTATTTCCTTTGGCAAAACCGTCATTATTTAAATTTCGAATAACTTCGGCTGCCGGGGCATGTTTTTTTATAAAAACAAAAGATTCAGCGCTGGTCTTATTATCAACAATAAAAAGTTGGGTTATGCCATCCCAACTTTGTTTACGCAAGCCAGTCAAACATTCAGGCAAAAACTTATTTGCGTAATCTTTGTAATTGACAATTACGATACCGACTTTTTCTGGCGCCATGGCAATTTATTAAATAAATATTTATTCCACCCGATTATTTGCAACCATCTCATTATTCTTTTTTGTTATTAAAAATAGCGAGCGCCTGCACAAGCTTGGTTATTTCGCGCTCTAGGCGCGCCAAGCGGATTCGCATCCGAAAGATAAAATAAAAAAGCATCACGACCGCGAGATACAGCAAAACTTCAATACCGGAGGCGCTGAAACCAAAATTACCGACCAAGGCGTCAATTCGGCGCAAAAATAAAATTGCCAGCGCCGCCAACAGCCAAAAAACAAACCAAAAGCTGAATTCGGAACTATTGATTTGTTTTAGTCTTTTTTGCTGCCAAAGCCGAGCGATAAAAAATAAGACGAAAACTAAGGCAATAAATTGTTGGATGGTTATATTCATTTTAAAAACTTACCAAAAATTATATCTTTAATGATTGCGAAACCGCCGGAAAATTTTTGTCCAAAATCGTAGTAAACTACGGTTATCGGCACTTCTTTGATTTTTAAATTATTTTTGTGGGCATTGTGCAATATCTCGGAGCAATGCGCCATTTTGTCCTGTTGCCAATCAATATCCTTCATAGCGCTGGCGCGAAAAGCGCGCAGTCCTGATTGCGGATCGGTTAGTTTTATGCCGAAAAAAATCTGGTTAAACAGGCGCGCGACAGGCAAAATAAAATTTTTCTTAAAACTCGGAATGTCTGATTTTTTTTCCAAAAATCTTGAACCAAAAACTATGTCTGTTTCGCTTTTCAATATCGGCTTAATTAAATCATTAATTTCATTCGCCTGAAACTGCGCATCGGCATCAAAATGAACAATAATATCCGCTGCTTTCATTATGGCATATTTTGTGCCGGTTTTCAACGCGGCTCCTTGTCCGCGATTGATTAAATGCCGCAAAACTTTCACGCCGCGCTTTGCGGCTATTTCAACAGTATTATCAGTTGACGCGTCATCAACTATGATTATTTGAAAATTTTCATTAGCAATTAAAATATCATCAATAACGCGCGCTATCGTTTTTTCTTCATTAAAAGCTGGAATGACAATATAAATTTTCTCCATTTTTTTTATAATTATACAACTGTCTCAACTATATAAATTAAGTCCTTGAAGCAATTTAGTCAAGGACTTATTTATTTTATCTTAAAATAATTAATGTATAGTTTCAGCGCTGTTATTTTTTATCCCGATCTTTTCTTTATCTTCATTTAACTCTTTTAATAACAATTCAGCCGCTTTTTCATAACCTTCTAACTTTGCTGTTTCAATTATGTTGGGATCTTTATTCAAAACTTTTCTAATAATAACACTATTCGCGGCCAAAAAACTTATTTTATCAATCTCATCTTCAAAACCAAGTATTTCTAATAATTTTGCCTGCACGGCCATTTCATGCCCCCGGTCTGTTTTTATATCTTTTCTTTGTTGCGGAAAATTTATTTGTTCCATATTTTTATATTTTATAATTTAATCAAGCCATTCTGCGCGCCGCGCTTGCTAATCACTGACGCGGTATTTCTAATGCCCAGCCCGATCGCTTTTTTTATATTACCGTCGTAGAGTATAAGCCCTGAGATAAAAGATGAGCCGAACGCGTCGCCAACGCCGGTTGTATCAAGTCTTTTTGAGTCAATAATGTTTGAGTGATAAAAATTTTTGCCGTCATACGCGTCAGCGCCGGAGCGGCCGCGCGTGATCACAACTATTTTTGGGCCGTAACTGCTGATAACACGCAGCAGATTTTTTATATTATTTAAAAAAGTGGCGTTGTGCTTGCGGCGCGACATTATTTTACGATCATTAACAACCAGCTCGGTCGCTTCATCCTGATTCATAATTATGGTATGCGTATGCTCCAAATATTTTCTAACCAGCGCTGAGCCTTCATGCAACTGAACCGAACCGGGGTTCCAAGCAATTTTAAAGTTTTGACCGGGATGAAAAATTTTTTTCAAATTTCCCCGCCAGTCGCCGCTCAGCGAGCACACATAGACAAAGTTGGTTTCAAGCTTTTTTAAAACCGCTGAAGAAATAATCAGGCTGTCATTCGCGCCGCGAAAAGTAAATATCGTATGCTCATTATCAGGATATAAAACCAAAGAAACCGAAAAACCGCTAATTTTTAGTTTATCATACTGAATATAAGCGGTATCAACGCCTTCCTCCTGAAAATGCTCAATAATTTTTTGGGCGCGCTGGCCATTGCCCACACAAGCGATCGCTGCTGTTTTCAGACCTAGTCTTGAGGCTGAAACAGCCACATTTGAAGCCCCGCCGCCAAAATTAAACTCAGCTTCATTGACAACAATCTTTGCGCCATATTCAAAAGCCAGCAGCTGCTGGCGCAATATATCGCTTTTATTATCTATTACCTGGCCTTCTCTGACGCAAAAAGTAATATCCTCCACTGCTCCGCCAATTGTGATAATGTCATGTTTCATAACTTTTTTTTTAAAAAAATTATTATATTTTTATTATAACAAAATTAGCAAAAAAATAAAGGTGAAGCGCTATCACCTTTATTTGCTAATTTTTAAAAATAATTTTGCAACCATCTCATTATACCTTTAAATATTTTCCAACAGCCAAAAGTGAGGCGACAATATTTATAATGGCCGCTATCAAAAATTGAATGCCAAAAATCTTAATGAAATTATCCTGAAAGTATCCAACCAATTGCAAGTTCCCTGCCTCGAAAAAAGCCCCCAAGTACGGCTGCAATAAATGCACAAATGGATAAAATATTAGAATTATTCCCAAAACACCGCCAAACGCGTATAATATTGCCTCAGCTAAAAATGGCGCGCGAATGAACCAATTGCTCGCGCCCACCAGCTTCATAATTCGAATTTCTTTTTGATGCGTGTAAATGGCAATGCGAATAGCGTTAAAAACAACCAGAATTGTAATCGCGCCAAAAATAATGCTGATCAAAATCGCAACCTGCTGAGCCTTGTAGGTAATATTTTGCATGCTGGTTAAAAGGCTTTTGTGATCGTCAAAATCTCGGCTCTCAATAATATTATTTTTGCTCAAATTATCCAGCGAAGCAATCACTTTTTCATAATCAGGCAATTTTCGCGCGCTTACTACCAAGCTTGGATTAAGCGGATTGTTGCCCAGTTCTCGCAGTGATTCTATAATCTCAGAATCGTCTTTGTGCTTGAACTGAAAAGCCTCCAGCGCCTGCGCTTTGGAAATATATTCAACACCGGTAACCTCTGGCAAAAGCGTCAATTCATTTTTTAATACGCCGATGTCTTCTTCATTCGCATCCGTGGCTAGGTAAAGACTGAGATCGATTTTACTTTCTACCGATGCAATGGCGGCTTGTGAGACTACGCCGACGATGATTAAAAAGTTTATGGAAAAAAGCGACAAAATTAAAATAGTAATCGTGATCAGCGACAGCCAAAAGTTCCGGAAAAAATCCTGAAAGGCGAACTTTACTATTCTGATGAATGAGAGGATGACCATGGGAAAATTTTTAATTTCTAATTGACCTAATTTCTAAAAAATTCTAATGTCTCAATGTCTAATATTAATATCTTCTTTTTGTTTTAAATTTCTTTTATTGAACTTATTATTCTTTGATAAACATTAATTAGTTGACTTTGATCACTTTCAACTGCCGAAAATCTAAGCGTTAAAATAAATTTGTTGTTAGAAACTAGACCAACAGTCAGAATTTGAGTATTCAACATAGCCTCATTAACAAGACTTTCATCGTCATAAAAAATTAATTTGTGTAACTTTATTCCGTCGTCACTCCTAACAACGCTTTTATCTTTAAATGGTAAAGCAAATTCGTAATCTAAATTTTCATCTAAATTATCAAAATTAAAATTTTGCCAATTTTCTTGGACTAAAACCTCCATTAACACTCCTTTAACTAACTCACTAGCATTACTCACAAAATTCTCTGACTTAATGTCTGCTATTTTTGAAAACTGATTAACCGAATTTAAAATCCATTCTTTCGGATACTGAAACTCAAATCCATACTCCCCATTCCGATAGGTTTGCCAATCACTTGTATCAATGTCAGCTGTGTCGTTACTGTCTATAAATTTGAAAGTTAAAATAATTTTATCAACTAAACCTCTATCTTCTCCAGCTTGTAAATAGCTGGAATATCTAACGAGCTTGCCGTCTATGACCACGGCAATATCATCAGAATGAACTGCTGTGCATGTGTATTTAAAAAACTTTGCTGAATTATTATTTATAACAACATCACTAACATTTTCAATACAACTTTCAATTTCACTTATATAATCGTCTGTGTTATTAAACTCTGGAATTACTTTTATACTTAGAGTTGGTGGAGGAACAAAATCCCCTATTAACTGTTTAGCTCTGTTAGGTGAATAATATGCCTCTTTTTGTTTTACCCAATCTTTTGGCATACTTACTTCAAATCCATACTCCTCATTCCGATATGTTTCCCAGTCCTTCGTTGAAACTTCGGACTGCAAGCCCAAGTCATTAATTTCTGTGCCTAATAATTCAAAACTCTCGGCCATAGCGTTGATGATGTCACGGTACTGGAACGCGCCGCGCAGAATGTATTGTAAATCGTCTTGCGTGCTAACTACTTTGAGATAACCGTCATAACGCAACTCCGCCGTAATGTCAACGGCCAAAAGCTCAACCGGATAATCTCTTCCCTTGTTCAAAGCTTCTTCACTCATGGTAAAGCCAAAAAAATACTTAACCGGCGTCTGCTCGGCGCTCACATCGCGCTGCCACCACCATCCTTGCGGCAACTTCATACTGAAGCCCTCGCTCTCGCGCGCGAGCGTCTGCCATTTGGCTAAATCACCAACGGGGACTTGGGCAACTTGCTCGTTCTGTGCGGCAATTCCCCTGTCTTTAGCGACTGGAATTTCCCCCGCCTTCAAACAACCGGATAAAATAAACGCGGCGGCAAGGATTAAAATGGATGTTTTAAAAAATTGAGACATTGGAATTTTTGATTAATTGTTAATTTTCTATGAACTTAAAACTTGAGGCAATGCCGTCTTGAAAATAAGTGTCCGTCCAGTTGTCTATGACAATTGAAATTAAATTGCCGCCGTCTATTACCTGCAACCAATACCAGTCGCCATAATTCACTGTTGTCAACAGCGCTTTTTTACCGCCAAGAGTAATTTCTCTTTTGGCAATACGGTCGGCGGCCAAACCGCCTTCATTATTTGGACCGCGGCCGCGCTTGTCATAGTTGTACAAAATTTCGGCCACATCCGTTGATTGGGTTGTCTCAATTTTCAAAAAATCCGGCGACACGAAACATGATATTTCGCCGCAGAACTCCAGATAAAAAACAGCGCCATCTTTTTTGTCTTCATAAATTTTTACCTGAGACGGGTATTTGAATTCAAAGCCATACTGATCATTCCGGTAAACCGGCCAACTTGTTATATCCACGTTTTCATCAAGAAATTTAAAACTATCAATCATGGCGTTAATGATATCGCGATACTGGCGGCCGCCGCGCAAGACATACCGCGCGTCATCTCTGATCATAAATGTTCGCAGATAGCCATCATAGCCCCATTCAGATCCGTCAGTGGTTATTAAAAATTCAACCGGATAATTCGCGCCTTTTCCCAAAGTCTCCTGGCTGGGCGCCAGTCCGAGAAAAAATGAAGTTTCCGGCGTTTCACCATCCCAGTCTCTTTGCCAGTACCAGCTTTGCGGATACTTAATGACAAAATTTTCACTTTCTCGCTTCAGCGTCTGCCACTTGGCCAAATCACCAATGGGTACTTGCTCTGTATCTTTTTGTTTCGGCGTTATAAAACTCTCACCGGTATTAACTTTTTTCTGGCAACCGGATAATAATACTATTATTACCAAAATTAAAAAAATTATTCCTAGTTTCCTAGCCATTAATTTTTTGTAAAAAATCTGAAAATTAAAAATCATAAACCTAAAATTAAAGCAGATACTTCCCTTTCTTCTGATCAGAAATCACCCGCCCGCCGTCAATGGTAATGACGCGGCGGCGCAGGCTATTCACGACTTCTTTGTTGTGCGTAACCAAAATTATCGTGGTTCCCAATCGATTAATTCGCTCCAGCAGTGAAATAATATCAGCGGCATTAATTGAATCCAAATTTCCGGTCGGTTCATCAGCGAGCAGAATTTTTGGCCGGTGCACGAGCGAGCGCGCGATGACTACGCGCTGTTGCTCGCCGCCGGAAACTTCAGACGGGTAACGGTGCATCTTGTGTTCCAATCCGACCAGTTTGAAAACCTGCGGTACAATCGCTTTTATCTGCGATGGCACATGTCCGCAAACCTGCATGGCGAAAGAAACATTTTCAAACAAGGTTTTCTTCGGCAACAGTTTAAAATCCTGAAAAACAACGCCGATCTGGCGCCGCAAATAAGGTATTTCGCGCTGTTTAATATGCGTTATGTCCCAGTCGCCGAGAATTATCTTTCCTTGGCTGATGCGCTCCTCTCCGATCAGAGCTTTCACCATAGTGGTCTTGCCGGTGCCTGACTGTCCGACAATAGAAACAAACTCTCCCGGTCCAATAAACAGACTGAGATTATTCAGCGCCTTGATGTTCGGCGGATATATTTTTGTTACATTTTCAAAAGTAATCATGTTCAAGAGATTTTGTACGGATTTAATTATGTTTGCGAACCATTAATACGAATCGTTTTAAGTATCTAAATGTTCGTGCAGCTATGCGCCTGCCTGCCGCCTGCCTGCCGGTAGGCAGGGCAGGCAGGAATGCCGCGAATGCACTTAACGTTAATTTATACATTTTCAAACATTTCTTTAAAATTTACTAATTATAAAAAATTTATCATTGTATATAGCGCTAGAAGTGTATTCCAAAGCAAGAAGCCAGCAACCGGAATCATTAAAATAATGGCCTTGATACGAAATCGAATATATAGTAAATGGTCGCAGAATAAATTAAAAAAATTACTATTGTTAACATGGCCTTATTTCTAGTTGGAATATTTTTATTCAAGACGGTGGTAATAGATAAAGATGCTATTAATGGAACAACTATAAAAACCACAAAGAATATTGATAATGCTTCAAAGTCCTTAAATGAATTTAACTCTGAAATTTCTCTACCATTTTTTAAAATAGTAAGAATTGATATTATAATAGTAAAGACAAAAATAGTTAGAAAAACAAATAATAATCTTTTTAATTTATTCATAATTAAACGCTTAAATTTTGCATAACTACCGACGCATTGCGTAACGCAATAAATCGGCAACTTCATTAAAGCTCTGATCTCTGGTTCGCGCGCCAAATAGCACGGCTACTAAATTTCTGTCTGCAAATTTTGCCTTGGTCATCAGGCAATAGCCGGCTTCGTCCAAATAGCCGGTTTTGCCGCCGGTTATATAAAAATCATCAGCTAGCAATCTGTTTGTATTTCGGATGTTAAATTTCTTTTTCTCTTTAATTGTTTCAAAGGCGTATTCTTTCAGTGTCGTCACCTCAAGCAGTCTAATATCTTTAAGAACCTCTTTGCTTATTATAACATAATTTGACACTGTTGACACATTTTGTGGAGCTAAACCGGTTGGTTCAATAAAGACGGTGCTGGTCGCTCCCCAGGAATGGACTTTTTCATTCATTTTGTTGATAAAATCACCACGCTCTAGCCCGCTAACTCTGACCAATGTCTCAACCGTATTATTTGTTGAGGCCATTAAAGAGGTGTAGAAAAGATCTTTTATCTTTAGTTCATCATTATCAGCGATGCGTAAACGCGCCGCTTCATACTTATCCACATGAGCATGAGTTATTTCTTCGTCAATATTTTTGTAAGCCACTATTTTTTCAAAATCCGGATTAGTGTCTAAAAAAACACTCGCTGATATCAGCTTGGTCAAACTGGCCAAAGGCAATGCTTGGTCAATATTTTTTTCGTAAATTATCTCATCAGTATCTACATCTTTTACAACGGCCGCTACCGATGCCACCTCCGGTAATAAGCCGATTTGATCTATTTTTATACCCATTATTCGTCCGGAGTCTTGCGTTATTTGCAAAGGCTCTATTGAAACATTGATAATGCCGGCGCCAAGCGGAGCTAGTTTTTCAAAAGCGACTTTGTCCAGGTCTATTACTCTGCCGGGATGCAACGCGCGATCCGGCCCGTAGTCATTGACTTCCACATCGACAAATTTTGAATTGTCATAATTCCAAACGCGCAAGATAGATCCCTTGGGAAAATCAGGCGAAGCGGCAAAATTACCGCTTTTATAACCATACCAACTGGCATTGCCGCTGCCCATAATCTCGGGGTTGGAAAAAACAGCGATGCGCGCAAAGGGCAGATGGATGTAAGCTCGAACCATGTTCTCACCGACATAATCGCGGGTCGGCAATGGCCGCCAGGCGTTAAAACCTTTGTCAAAAAAATACACTTGTTTCATGTCTGTGCTGGCGCCACCATACTTCATCTGAATAATAAAAGGTATGTTATTGTCGTAGGCTGATTTGTTGCGAAATTCAAACTGATAAATTTCACTGACTCTATCCATTGACCATGGCTCGTCAATTGGTTCATGCAACTCTGCGACATCAACGCCGGTTGCCTCGTTGAGAATCCCCGGAGTTAGTGAAAGTTTTAGCGCGCCATCAAAAGCGTTTACCGTATAACCTTTGGAAATTGTCGGCTCATCCAAATTAATAAAAAAAGACTTATTTTGCGCGACTGCTTCGGTTTGCGCGTTTACGGCGTTAAAAGTAAAAAAAATAAGACCTGAGATTATTAATACTTGCCAGAATTGATTTTTTTTCATAGTATGATAGTTAGTTAACTGATTAGGTATAATGATAATATTTTAGTACTGCAATGCTAATACTCTAAAACGGGTATAGTATAATGATAGTATGTGACCTTCCCCCGTCTGACACAGCCTGAGCGAGCGAGATTAGTACAGTGGTAGTATATCGGCTTCCCAAGCCGAGGACGCCAGTTCGATCCTGGTATCTCGCTCAGTCCGGCGATGGCGGGCAGGCAAGGTTGAGGCACGAGTCCGATTCCCGTTACCCGCTCTGGTAATTTCAGATTTCAAATTTCAGAATGAAAAATATGTTATTTTGAAATTTGAAATTTACGTTTAAAACGCCGAAATAGCTCAGCTGGTAGAGCAATGCTTTCGTAAAGCAGAGGTCGGGAGTTCGAATCTCCCTTTCGGCTCCATTATTTAATTCTGTATTAAGATCAAAACTTTCGCGTTAGTCTTCATTTCTGTCAAATACTGATCCAAATTGTAATTTGTATACATGGAAATCTTCTTCAGCCAATACTCGACGCCGGCGCGCTGAGTTTTTTTATCATAGAGCTTCACGACATAATACGCGCCCTCTTCCCGAATAATATCGCTAACCTCGTTTATATCCAAATCCGCGGCGACTGCCTGTAACTGCCCGCTCATATTGTTAAATTTAACAAAACCAATATCACCGCCGCGCTGCGCCTGTTCGTCCTCGCTGTATTTTTCCGCCATCTCTTCAAACTCAACATTACCTCTGCTCAACAACTTCAATACTTTTTTCAGCCGCAAGGCAACTGACTTATGAATATCATCATCCTGGATAAAGCTGACGTTAATTTTATCTTTTAACACATGATAGTAAATTACTTTTTCCAAAAATAACTCCTTGGTCAAACCATAGTCATTGTATATTACATCGGTGTAATCTTCCGGCACTTCATAAGCGCTCTCATAATAATTATATTTATCAATTAAATCTTGATCCGAAACTGTAATATCGTATTTGTCAGCTAATGTGTCCAGAAGTCTTTTTTCAATCATTGCGTCCACAATCAAATCTTTAGCCAAAAACTCACCGGCATTTTCATCTGTAGCTTGGTAATACTTTGACAACAAACGAAAATCATCCAAATATGAGGAGTAATAAATTGGTTTCCAATCCACTAAAATCGCCGGAAACGGCAGCTTGCTGATCAAAATTCTCCTCAACGCTCCGGCATCTTTTGAATAATAAACAACATACCCAAGAGCAACCAGAATTAAGATCAAAATAATTAACAGCAAAAATAAAGAAGCGACAATTTTTTTAAAATTATTTTTTAGATAAAAAACTATCTTTTGTCTTTTTTCTCTTCGCCTGATTTTTTGCCGTTCTCTTTGTTTTTGTCTTTCCTCTTTTTTCTGCTTCAATGCTTCCGCTCGGAGCCTTTTCTCCTCCTTCAGCCTGATCTGATTTTCCGCTATGTGTTTTTTTTGTGTCTCTTGATCTTGCCTTCTTTTCAGCTCGTCTGCTGCTTGTTTTTTCTTTAACTCACCCGCTTTTTGCGCCAGCAACATTGATCTTTCTTCTTTGATTTTTTGGTAATTTTTTTGCGCGTTTAACTTCATTTCTAAAGACAGTTGCCTTTTTTTCTCTAAATTTTTTCTTTTTTCATCTTTTCTCTTCTGTCTGGCCGCGATATGTTCAACTTTTAGACGCGCCTTGGCCGCGAGTTTGCGCTGTTTATCAGCGCTTAAATATTTTTCGTTTTCAGACGATTGAAAAAGCACGTTTTCACTTTTTACATTATCAAGTGATCGCAAGCCGGCAATTTTTTTTTCCTGACGCAATTTTTTATTTAGACTTCTTTTTTCAACTCCCCGCGACCAGCGTTCTTTTCTTTTCTGAATCTTTTCCGCGTTGTAAATAGAACCAAACCATGAACTCAAACCTTTGTTTTCCGGGTCGCTAATTGCTTCGTTCAAGCTCTCGGCAATTTCTGATTTTTCATCTTTTTCATCTTTTTTGTACTTTTTGCTGGTTATTATATTGTTAATTTTTTTACCATCAGACAATTCTTTTGGCTTTTTTCTTTGCTTAGGCGCTTTTATTTCGTTTGTCTGCCCGGCAATAAAAGAATCTAGCGTTTCATCCGCGCTATTTGTTTGATCAGTGCTTTTCTGCTTTTTGATAACTTTTACGCCATCAACACTTCTTAGCATAAACTATTTTTTAACTATAGACATCACATTCCAAGAATTGATTTAGAACGCCGGAAAAATTGTGGTAGGCGCAGTTTTGGAGCGTAGAAAATTTTGAGCCGTAGTCCCGCGTCTGCGGGATGAAAAATTTTCTAGCGAAAAACAAGCCAGCCGCGATTTTAACAAGTTATTGAGTCCATTCTTGGAATGTGAGGTCTATACTATGATTCATTATTTTTTTCCCCAAAAAAATACTGCCACCACTGCCGCGGATTTGACAACTCTGCCTTGGGCAATTCTTTATCCAAACCATCAATTACATAAATTGACTTATTTTCTTCATTAGTTCTTTCTGCCAGTTCATCTTTTATGACAACGACACTTTCCCCCGGCTTTTTCAAGTCTAAATTAAGCCTGGCTTGTGACTCAATAAAACCTTCACTGCCCAGATAATCGATAATATTTTCAAGTTCTTTATTTTTTTTGCTCAATTTATCCGACTCTTCTTGCAGCTGTGCTATTTCCTGATTCAGTAAATACCGTTGCTTTACCTTCTTTGCCAATGGATAACCAATTAAAATAACCAAAATAAGCCCAATCACTGGGAATAATTTTGATTTGGAAAAAAATGATTTGATTGGATTTTCCTCTCTAACGATGCGTGATCTCATGGGTTCATTATACAAAAAAACGGCGGTATTTACCACCTAAGTGTTTTTTACTTATTCTTAGCTATTTATTTAAATATTTATCAACAGCCTTATTTACCAGCAGGTCCGCCGCTTTGTTAAACTCCCGTCTGACATGAAAAAATGTCACTTTTTTAAACTGCTGTGATAAATTGTATATTTTGAAAAATAATGGCGCTAATTCCTTATTTTTTACTTTATATTCAAGTTTTAATTGTTTGACAACAAGTTCGGAATCCAAATAAAAAACCAACTCCTCGGCGTCCAGTTTTTTTGCCTCTTCCATGGCGCGTAAAACAGCTCTGTACTCGGCTTGATTATTCGTCGTCTCACCAATGTATTCAGCAATTTCATTAATCACCTTTTTCTTATCATCAGCGATAACCACGCCAATGCCGGCCGGGCCGGGATTACCGCGCGCGCCGCCATCGGTGTGGATGATTAATTTTTTATGTGAAGTCATTGTGTTGTATTAATAATTCAAATCTACAAAATAATGCAAATCTACAAATTTATGCAAATATTGCAAAAAATAATTTATGCAAATTACGCCTTTTTATAGTATAAACCGTTTAGAATCCTCTTAGGAACTAAACGCGGTTGCCTAAAATTTACTAAAATTCCTAAATGTAAATTTAAAGTTACTAAATATCTCTTTACCTGATAATAATCTTCTTTAGTTAAGGAATCTCTGGCTTTGAATTCAACTATTATCTTATTTTCAATTATAAAATCTACTATACACCTAACATCTCCTTTCCCATATTGATGGTCGTTGAAGCGATATTCTCTGATATACTTAAATTTCTTTTGTTGCAATAGCTTTTCAAAATAATCTCCGTATTGTTTTTCGTTACGAAAGCGACCTAAATCCTTATGCGCCTTAAAGAATAAACCAACTATTTCATAAGATAATTCTTTGTGTATGCATTTATCTTCTGCCATAATATAATTTGCATATGAAATTTTGTAGTATTTGCATGTTAATTTGTAGTATTTGCATTATATTTTAAATCAATAACTTTCAACTGCACCTCCCGCCGGCCATTCCATTCATTAATATCAAGATAGTAAACTAAATCAATAAACTGGCCGATTTTTAAATTCAGCCATTCCGCCGGCGCGCTAAACGCTATGGCGTTAAAAAGTTTTTTGTCCTCTGAGCACAATCTCAGTTTCAAATGCTGATTGTCGTTGCCCATCGTCTGCATATGCGCGACCAACAACTTTTTGGTTATAAACTTGGGCTGTTGGTTGCCCATGCCAAACGGCCTCAGCTTCCGCAGAGCGTTGTACAAATCCTCGTCGATATTTTTAAAATCAACTTCCAGATCAATTTCCAGAGTCGGTTCAAGTTCCGTGTTTTTCAATTTTTTCGCGGCGATTTTTTGGCATTTTTTCAAAAAAGGCAAAAGAGAATCTTTGTCCTTGACCGTAAAACCGCAGGCTTGTTTGTGTCCGCCGTAGGTTGATAAAAATTCAGCGCACTCCTCAAGCATTGCCGTAATGTCAAACTCCGGGATGCTCCGGCCGGAACCGGTCGCTTCCCCGTCTTTATCAGTAATCGCCAAAGATGGCCGGTAGTACTTTTCGGTTAGTTTGCCAGCCACAAGCCCCATCACGCCAGCCGACCACGGAGCCGTTTGATCAGTTTCTTTTTCCTGAAGACGGACAAGCGCTTGTCCGTTTTCTTTCGCGCTAACACTTAATAACTTTGGCCAAACGGCGAATAAAATTTTGTCCTCTTGCTTTATTTCCGCATCCGCCTGTTCAAAAATATCCAGCGTAATCTCCTGGCGTTCTTTGTTTTTGCCGTCCAGTTCTTTGGCTACTTTTACAGCTTCAGCTTTATCCTCGGTAACCAAGAGTTGGTAGGCGTTATTAGCGTGATCCAACCGGCCCATAGCATTTATTCTTGGCGCCAGCTGAAACCCAACCTGCCAAGTATCAATTTCTTTGCTATTGCCGTTTTTGTCAGTATCGGACTGTGAAACTTTGATTAATTGTTTGAGGCCAACGCGCTGTGTTTTATTTAAAACAACCAAGCCGTATTTTACCAAAACGCGGTTCTCGTCAAGCAGTGGCATCAGATCGGCAATAGTGCCAATGGCGACTAAATCCAATAGCCATTTTTCAAAAACCTCGGCTGCTTTTTTCTGGCTTTTTTTTAATAATGCTTGCGCGAGCTTAAACGCCACGCCGCAACCGGCCAAACCGTCAAAAGGATAGGTCTCACCCGGCACCTTTGGATTGATAATGAGGCAATCGGGTAGCTCATCAGGGGCTTCATGGTGATCGGTAACGATGATATCTGTGCCTAAATTTTTACCGAAATTAATCTCGCCGACGCTGCGGATTCCCGTGTCAACGGTAATGACCAGTTTAGTTCCATTTTCAGCTAAGTATTTTAGCGCTTCATTATTGAGGCCGTATCCTTCGCTTTTGCGGTCCGGAATATACACGCTGATTAAATTTTTGCCAGGCTGCAAAAATTCCAATGTCTTGAAAAGCAGCGCGGTGGAGGTAACGCCGTCAGCGTCATAGTCGCCATAGACGGTGATTTTTTCATTTTGTTCAATAGCCTTAAAAATCCTCTCAACCACTGCTGGCATGTTTTTGAAAAGAAATGGATCGTGCAACCGCTCGGTATAGTTCGGGTTTAAAAAATTATTCACCTGATCAGGCGTAACGCCGCGCCGGCTCAACAACCGCAAAACCACCGGATTTATATCTTTTACATCTAAAATTAAAATTTTTTTATTTTCAACCAACCGCCACTTCATATACTTGACTTTTTTAATTAATAATGATAATATATCACTAGTTTTTTAACAATTTGAAATATAATAAAAAGGAGAAATGCTCATGATCTTTGCCTTGGTAGTTTCTATAATAGTTTCTACAATATTAATTTTCCTTATCATTCTTACACTTCTTCGTGGAAAGACAATGGAAAATAGCGAACTATGTTTTATTTTTATTCTTTTTATGATGTTTTTGACTATGTCTCATGTGTGCTGGGTAAAATATTTTCAAGGGATACCCAGCGACGAGCGACAATTATTCTCTTCACAGGTATACACGGTTTTGTGGATCTGTCAGCCGGATCCAAGTGAACAATTATATATTGTTAAACTGGATGATAATCGAGTTTATCAATTCTCCAAACTGCCATCCTCACGGGTATTTCGTTATGACCGTGGTAAAGAAAATCCCTTCATAACATTGCCCAATGATGATCTGATAATTGCGCCCGCCCTGATACCATCAGCAACTGGCGCAAGTGAATAAAAATTATCTGCCAAAATTTAGCTTAAAGCCCTCTGCAAATTTAATGAGGGCTTTTTATTTTTAATACAATAACATTGGCAAAACGGTAAAAGCAAGCATTGCCAAAATCATAATAATCATAACCGCACGAGTTATTATTTTTTTAATAGTTTTCTTCTTCATATAATCCTACTAATTACGAATTAACTACAAATTTACCAATCGCTTCTACTGAAGCTTTGATAAATTTACTAAACGCATAAATTTTACTCCATTAGATCTAATTATATATGGCGCTTGTCTTTTAAATATTAATTCTTTTATTTTAAAATTATTAGCGACAGCTCTTTCGTAATATTTCTCTTGGAATTATTAGTATATTCTAAATAATTAGTAATTAGTAGGAGTTAGAGTATCAGGCTATCGTTTAAGTACGCTTAAGAAGGCCTCGGGAGGAATCTCCACGCCGCCCTTGCCCAAAGAGGCCATCTTCTTTTTGCCTTTCTTTTGTTTTTCCAATAACTTACGCTTGCGCGAAACATCGCCGCCGTAAAGTTTGGCGGTAACGTCTTTGCGCAAAGCCGAAATACGTTCCGCCGCGATGATTGACCCGCCGATAGCGGCCTGGATTTTGAGCATGAACTGCTGGCGCGGCAAGGTATTTTTCAATGAATTAACAATTTCTTTGCCGCGCTTTTGCGCTTCGTCTTTGTAAACAATTGTGGACAGCGCCTCAACCGCTTCTTCAGCGACTAAAATATCCATCCGCACAACTTCGGCCGCGCGATAATCCAGATACTCATAATTAATCGAGGCGTAACCGCTAGTCGCGCTTTTTATTTTATCGTAAAAATCAGTTAAAATTGTAGACATTGGCATTTCGTAATGCAGAACTGCCCGGTCATCATCAATATATTCGGTCGTTCTATAAATGCCTCTTTTTTCTTGGACTAAATTCATAATTGAACCCATGTAGATCTTTGGCGTTATCACATCAAGCGTTACCCACGGCTCCTTAATCTCGGCAATCTGCGATGGATCAGGCAGGTCATAAGCCGAACGAATAATGGAATCTTTGCCGTCAGTTTTTTTTAACTGATAAGCAACCGAAGGAGTGGTTACAATTAATTCAAGATCAAATTCTCGGTGCAGACGCTCCTGAAAAATTTCCAAATGCAAAAGCCCCAAAAAACCGCAACGAAAGCCAAAACCAAGCGCTTGCGACTGCTCGGGCTCATATATCAAAGCTGAATCAGTCAATTTCAGCTTGCCAATCGCCTCGCGCAGATCATCATACTCATTCCCTTCTTTGGCAAAAACTCCGGCAAAAACCATTGGCTTCACTACCTTGTAACCGGGCAGAGCTTTTACTTCTCCGGCCGCGGAAGTTTTCTTGGTAATAGTGTCGCCAACCTTGCACTCCTCAACCGACTTGAGTCCAGTAACGATATAGCCGATTTCTCCGGTGTCTAAACTTCCGGTCGAAAAATAGTCCGGCTTGAAAAATCCGACATCCAAAGCCTCGCTTTCAGCCTCCGTTTCAATTAACTTTATTTTATCGCCTTTTTTGATACTGCCATCAACAACGCGCGCATAAGCAACAACCCCTTTGTACTCATCATAAACCGAATCAAAAATCATGGCGCGCAAGTTATTTTCTTTTTCCCCTCTCGGCGGCTGGACGCGATCAATGACTGCCTGCAAAATTTGTTCCACTCCCGCTCCGGTTTTTCCGGAGGCTTCAATAACGTCTTCAGCTTTGCAGCCGATCAACTTCACGATACTTGCTTTGGTGCCGCTGACATCTGCCGCTGGCAGATCAATTTTGTTCACCACCGGAATTATTTCCAAATTCTGTTCAAGCGCCAAATATAAGTTTGCCAAAGTCTGCGCCTGAATGCCTTGCGTTGAGTCAACTAACAAAATCGCCCCTTCAACAGCGGCGAGCGAACGTGATACTTCATAGGAAAAATCAACATGTCCGGGCGTGTCAATTAAATTCAAATGATAACCCAAATAATTCATATTTACCGGCGCGAGCTTAATCGTAATGCCCCGCTCCCGTTCCAGCTCCATTTTGTCCAAAAATTGAGCTTTCATATTTCGTTTGTCAACGGTGTGGGTAATTTCAAGCATGCGGTCAGCGAGCGTTGACTTACCGTGGTCGATATGAGCGATAATACAGAAATTACGAATGTTGTTCATAACGGTAAAACACTAAAAAATAAAATTTAAATCAGTACCAAAACAATTCCGCTGTCAGCGGTACTTGCGCCAACAGCGGGGAAAGAGAGAATATAAATAATAATTACTTTAACGCTTCCCAAATTCGATCTTCATCAAAACCCCACTCCAACATCTTCTTGAATATTTTTATATTAATGAATTGTCGTTGCACAAATGCGCCGGAATGCCAAAGTAAGTAAAAACGGCATCGCGGATAGATGCAGACATTTCTTTCACGCTAGCTCCGCCGGTAATCACGCCGTCAAGATTGACCGATTCCGCCGTCCAAGAGCCATCCGGATACTGCTCAATTTTAAATTCAATGCGACCGCCTAATGTTTGAATTGCTTTCTTCATTGACTGAACGCGCGGGTCGGCATCCTCGTTAAAATGATAACCCCAGCGTCGCAACATCGCGGCGGTTAGGTAAATTGTTTTATTTAAAATACTCATGCTTATATCTTAAAAAATTTAAGCGGAATTGTCAAATTTTAACCTATTTTAACCTATTTCTAAAAAACAAAAACGAGGCCATGCCGACCCCGCTTTTTTATAAACATATCCGCCAAATTAATTTTCCCTAAAAAATTACTTATGAATAAGCTGAATTATGTGCAGTGATATAATTGAAAAGCCAAATGCCACGCGAATCGCGCGCAACGCCTGCTTGCGCCAGCGGTCTTCTTTATTAATCTCAATTTTGGTAATACCTTCCACCACCAAAAAAAACGCGGCGGCAAAAGCAAAAACATCAATCGTTACCGGATCAAGGTAACTGCATCTGGCGGCCAGCTTACCTTGGCCGAATAATTGAACGCTGACTGCTCCGCCAATGGCCAGCGCTGAAATAGAAACGGTTAAAATTCTGGCGATATTGATATTTTTCATATTTTTTAAAATATAAGTATTTTTTTTAAAAAAAATTATTTACTAAAATCCAAAGCGCCGGAATTGATGCAATACCTCTGTCCGGTCGGTTTTGGCCCGTCCGGAAAAACGTGGCCCAAATGTCCGCCGCAACGCGCACACGTCACCTCCATGCGCGTCATGCCGCCCGAGGCGTCTTCACGCAACTCAACGGCGCCAGAGTGCGCCACTTCGTAAAAACTAGGCCAGCCGGTGCCACTGTCAAATTTGGCGTTGGAAGAAAACAGTTCGGCGCCGCAACCGGCGCAGACATATCTGCCTTTATCGTGATTATCATGGTACTTGCCGGTAAAAGCCGCTTCCGTCCCCTCTTCGCGCAAAATTTTATATTGCTCCGGCGTTAATTTTTTTTTCCACTCTTGGTTAGTTTTATTTATCGTAATCATGTTAATTTTTACTTCTTAACTTAAAAACTTCGTACTTCATACTTCTTACTTCTTACTTCTAAATTCCTCTCGCTTCGCTGACATCGTCTGTTTCAATTTTTTCACGCTTAAACTTTGAACGAATGCTACGGATGAAATTCAATAATTCTTCAGACTTTAACAGCCAGCAAACTATTATAAAAATTATTATGCCAAAACTACCGGCTAAAAATCCTTGCGTCAACACACCCCAGAACTTCGTCATATTAACCAATGGTTCAATTAAAAACTTAACCGCTTGAATGCTAATGCCGGCGGCAATGCTGGCCAAAGAAATTTTTAATGTTGACATCAGAATGCGCACTTCATCAAGATTGCCAAACTCTGCCTTGAGCAATATCCACAACAAAGCGAAATTTATAATCATACTGATAGAAAATGCCAGCGCCAAACCGGCAACGCCCAGAGGCTGACAGATATTTGCCGCTCCGCAAGCTATGATGCTTGGTAAATACAAACTTAAACCCAAATTAACCACTACCGCGAATAGCCCGACATAAAAAGGCGTTTTGCTGTTTTTTTGCACATAAAACATACGAACAAGCAATGGAATAATTGCCTGCGCGAACAGACTTAAGCAAAAATAAGTCAAGGTATTAATTGTCAAAATCGTATCCTGCCAGTCAAACGCGCCCGCGCCAAGAATGACACGAATGATTTGCGCGCGCAAAGTCAGTATCAAAACCGTAGCTGGTAAAATGAAAAAAATGATTTGACGCAATACTTTGGAAAAATTCTTAATCAGCACGCCCCGGTCATCAGCCAAAGCCGACAAAGTTGGAAAAGCGGCAATCGCGAACGAGATGCCGAAGATGCCGACCGGAAATGATTGTAAATTATTAGCGAAATTAAATACTGCCAAACTGCCGGCCGCCAGTGTTGAAGCAATTATAGTTATCACAACTAAATTAACCTGCATCACCGCCAGACTCAACGTGCGCGGAACCATCATTATGGCAATCTGACGAATATACTTATTGCGCCAATTAAAAACCGGCTGCCAGCGCCAGCCCAATGAAAAAACGGTCGGCACTTGAATCAGTAAATGCATCAGCGCGCCAAAAACAACTCCGTAAGCCAAACCATACACTCCCCAAATCGGCGTAAAGTATAGAGCGCCAATGATAATCCCTATGTTGTAAATAATCGGCGCCAGCGAATACACGAAGAATCGCTTAAAAGACTGCAACACTCCGCCAAAGACCGAACTTAAGCCCAGAAACAGCGGCGACAAAAACATTATCCGAGTCAGGTTCACGGTGATCAATTGAGCATCAGCGTCAAACCCCGGCGCCAACAATTTCGTAAGTGGTTCGGCAAATATTACCAAAACCAGTGACGTAACAATTAATAAACTGCCAAGAATGTTTAAAGCAATGTTGGCCACTAGCCAGGCTTCGTTATTTTCTTTGTCAGTAATTTTTTTAATTATTGACCGGTGATTAATCAAAGCCGCAAAAACCGGAATGAATCCGGCTGAAAGCGCGCCCAATACCAAAAGATTATAAATAAGATCCGGAACGCGAAAGGCCGCGTAGTACATATCAAGAGTCGAACCGGCGCCGAATTCGGAGGCCAAAATTCTATCGCGAAATATACCTAAAAAACGGCTGGCTAGCGATGCCGCCGCGACAATAACCGCCGCAACCGTTATAGAGTTTATTTTTGAAGTAAATAACTTGCTTATCATCTAATCCTACTAATTACGAATTAACTACAAATTTACCAATCGCTTCTACAGAAACTTTGATAAATTTACTAAACGCATAAATTTTACTCCATGTGGCGTAAAGTTTGCTAAAATAGCAAGCTTTAAATTAGTGGCCTTAAGATACGCATTTACCTGATCTATGTTTTGCTTATTGAAGTAATTACCTTTTTTTAGTTCAAGTATCACCTTGCCGGCAACCAAAAAATCAAGATAATACCTGCCAATAATTTTACCATTAGATCTGATTATGTATGGTACTTGTCTTTTAAATATTAATTCTTTTACTTTAAAATTATTAGCGACAGCTCTTTCGTAATATTTCTCTTGGTATCCATATCCCAATTCGTTAAAGACAGAATATAATACGCCAACAATTTTATAACTCAAATCTGGATAGACCAAATCCTCCCTAATAACTCGACGAGAATACATAGATAGTTATTAGTATATTCGAAATAATTAGTAATTAGTAGTTAGCTGAAGAACTTAGTAATGTCGCGATAAGTAACTAAAATGACGAGAAATATGAGCAAGGCAAAACCGGCGTTATGAATAAAAGCTTCGACTTTTTCCGGCACGGCCCGGCCCCGAATTTTTTCAATGATTAAAAATAAAACCCGCCCGCCGTCCAAAGCCGGAAACGGCAAATAGTTTAGTATTGCCAAGTTGACAGATAATATCGCCGTGAACTGCAATAAATAGACAAATCCCAACTGAGCCATCTGACCAGTAATGGTTGCAATGCCGACCGGTCCGGACAAACTCTGGCTAACCCCGACGCCGGTAAAAATATCTCTAAACAACCCATAAAAAGCGGCGATGATAAACCAGATCAAAAATACCGTGGATTTAATTCCCTCCCAAATCGCTCGGTACCAAGGAAAACTTACTAAACCGGTCTCCGCGATGGCAACGCCAATGCCAACCTCATCGCTCTCTCCCAAAACCTTGGGTGTTATCGCCAAATCAAACTCTTCACGGCCGCGTCTTAATTGATAATCAAGCTCTTGCCCCGCCTTGTCAGCTAAAAAAGCCTGTAACTGTGTATAGTTGCTAAACTGCTGGTTATTAATGCTCAAAATCACATCGCCAAACTGAACGCCAGCATTGGCCGCGGCTGAATCTGGCAGTACCTGCATTATCTGAATGTTACGATCGCGCACTATCGCGGCCGGACTGACGCCATCCAAGTCCTGAGGCAGTCCCAACATATAACCAAGTGAAATAAAGAGAGCGGCAATGATTATATTCATAGTTACTCCGGCTGACAAAATAATACAGCGCTTCCAGATTTTTTGGTGACCAAAGCTATCGGTTTCGTCTTTGCTGTCTCCTTGTTCTCCTTTTATTTTTACAAAACCGCCCAATGGCAGCCAATTTATGGAATACACCGTGCCGTCAGCGTCATCAACTTCTCTGCTGCCCCAAACCACCTTCCACTTTCTTGATTTCTTTGGCGCCTCACTTTCATCAGCGCCGGCTTTATTAATCGGACGATAAATACCAATCGCGCGCGGCGGAAAGCCCCAGCCAAACTCCGGACAACTAACGCCGAATTTTCGCGCGGTCCAAAAATGGCCTATTTCATGAGCGAAGACAAGAATGGATAAAATTACGATAAATATAATAATAGTGGTAAACATAATTTTTTATTTTTTATTTATAAACTCATTTTGATACTATACTATAAAGGTAACCTTTTTACAATTAGTTGTTAAAATAATCGTTAATTCTTTAAAAAAATTATAACCTTTCTGATTCATTGACAAAAATTAAATATTTTGCTATTATCTACAATATTTGCACCTTAGAAAATATATATATAAAAGGAGATAAAAATGAAGAAAAAAACTGGATTGGCTTTGGCGGACTTACTGATAATTATACTCCTCATAGTCATACTTGGTTTAAGTTTGTTCTTAAGTTTGTTTCTTAATTTGAAAGATGCGCGAAAAAATAATGAAGAAAATGAAAAAATGGCTCTGCAGTGGTTACAAAAAGAAACTAAACGCAAAGAAAATAAGCTGGCGGGAAAACCAGAAGCGGAAGAGTTTGAAATCTTGCCTAAAACCACGCCGCTAATTAAAACAGATACAGATATTGAAATTGTTGACCCAATCTCGGATGGCGATGGACTAAATGCCTATCATCAAAACATTCTTTTTTTCCCGGCCACCGGCAATGTTTTTCGCGCCAGCTTGCGAGCATATATGGATAAAAATTATCAATCAGAGACATGCTACCTAAAAGTTATTACTGCCTTCCCCGATCATGACAAATGGAATAACGGAACTACCGTAGTTATTGAACAAGTTAGAACTGACTAAATAAAAAGGAGAGAGAGAATGAAGACAGAACAGGTAAAAAATATTATACTTTGTATTCTTATTGCACTTTTTTTTGGCCAGACCATACTATCTTTTTCAGTAAGTGGTGGAGTTGCTAAAAATCAACCAGAGCAAGTTGTTATACCACATTATCATGGTAATGACATCTATGTTTTTCCCACCACTAACCCAGAATCGTTGGCGGCCAGCATTTCCGACTTTATTAACAAAAATAAAGTTGAGAGTGAGTATGTCTTTGAGGTACTGGCCATAACCAGCACTCAAGGTTATAAAAAATCTCTTGTTTGCTTCCGAAAAACGCCGATACTGTGGCCGAAAGAAAACTAACAAATGAACACTTCAAATCCATTCCAAAACACCGGAATGGATTTTTTTATACATTAGTAAATCTGCATTCTGAAATTTACAATCTAAAATCATTAAATTGTCATAATATCTTTTTCCTTTTTGTCTCTAATCGCTTCAAGCTCTTCATTGCGCTTTTTTATCTCTTCTTCCATTTCTTTTAAAAATCTGAATTTATCGTCTTCGGCTATTTCTTTGTCGCTTTCCGCCTGCTCAATGGTTTTTTTAATATCATCGCGTGTCTGGCGAATTTTGATGTGTGCTTGCTCCAGTTTTTCATTTAATTTTTTCACCCGATTTATTCTATCCTCCTCAGTCGGCTTGGGGATGCTGATTCTTACTTGTTCGCCTTCATTGACAGGGTTAAGGCCAAGATCAGCGTCCACAATTCCCTTTTCAATATCTTTGAGCGTGCCCTTGTCCCACGGTTTTACAACCATGCAATTGGCGTCAACGACAGAAATATTGGCTAATTGCTGCAGTGACACCTTGCTGCCGTAGGACTCAACCTGCACGCTGTCAAGCATTGCCGGATTAGCGCGTCCGGTTTGGATTGAGCTGATATCGCGCCGAAAAAATTCAATTATGTTTTTTAAATCCTCCTCATGTAACGAAATGTAATTATTCATATGTTTTTTTTAATTATTTTTTTTCTTCTAATAAAAATACTCCTAAATAGACAATATTTGAATTATGTGAATCTAAAACCAGCGCTGAACCCTTGCGCTCGCTAGGGAGAACTTTTGACTCCCAGGTGCGGCCGCCGTTCCGGCTGACGCCCAAAGTGGTATCAGTCACATAGTAAATAACGTTCGTATCAAAAACAGCCATGGCTATTTTATTAATCGGCGTCCGCTGTGAAGGCGGGATTAGCGCGACATTATCCCAGCTTTCGCCCAGGTCAGCGCTTTTCAAAATACCGGCATCAGTCGCGACAATAATGGTTCGCCCGTCGATTTGAGCGATAGCCATGTCGCGAATGCGCACCGCCTGCGGGTTTATTTCAAAAAAATCATCTCGATAGTGCTTCCAGCTGGCGCCACCGTCAAGCGAACGATAAATAGCGTCCCCTTCGGTCGATACCCACAAATTTTTGGTATTGCGCGGATTTACCAAAATGCGGTTTACAACCGTGCTACCCATGCCGCTGCGGCTCGTCCGGTTGGCGGGTATATCAAAACGGTATTTGGCAATCCATGACTTGCCTGAATCCTTACTCTCCAGAAGCTCACTGCGTGAAGTTCCGGCGTAGACTATAGCGGAATTAGTCGGATCAACGGTGATGGTATTAATCTTTGTTGCCGGATCATTATCATTATAAGTCTGGTGCCAGGTTCGCGCGCAGTCTACCGATTTGTAGATCTTGTTGGTCGAAGCCACAAAAATAACGCACTTATTTTCATGACTGACAACAATGTCATTGATAGTGATTTTTTTCAGACTGGTCGCCGTCGTCCAGCTCTGCGCTCCGTCGTAGGTATAGATCAAACCGCCTTGATTAATACCGGCATAAAAAGCATTGTCGTCGTTTGGGTCAATGGCCAGAACCGTAATATTGCCGGAGGTAAAAGTCGGAATATTCGGACTAACCGTATTTATCAAAGACACCTGCTTCCAGGTATTGCCGAAATCAACGCTTTTGTATATGCCGCCATTTGTCAGCGTCACATTGCTCTGCGCGCTGGGAGACTTAAAACTCACTCCGCAGCCGG
The DNA here is from genome assembly GCA_030698385.1 of bacterium. GTDB lineage: Bacteria > Patescibacteriota > Patescibacteriia > Patescibacteriales > XYC2-FULL-47-12 > JAUYLZ01. The sequence continues at coordinate 62,089 of JAUYLZ010000033.1, forward strand.
AGGCTAATACGGAGATTATAAATAAAAATATAAAAATTTTTACTCCTTGAAATTTTTTCATAATAGTTCTGATCGCGTGAAGCAATCCTAAATAAATTATTTTTTTGTAATAATGATAACTACTGGTAGTATAATTGTTCCAAAGCCAACTTTGGATTGACCGAAGCGTCTAAATACAACCTTGTTTTTTCCAAATTTTTATTGAATTCTATCAGTTCAGCAATTGTGATTGAAGTTTCTTTTATTTTTTCCAATAAATGCTGGTTGGCTGCCAAGTGTTCCTGCCCATAAGCAATGATTAATAAATCACGGATGACGCTTTGCCAAAGATCAATAATTTCCTCGGCTTTTTTGCGCTCATCTTTTTTGCTTGTCTTGGCGAGCAAACTTGAACAAATTTTAATTTTGCCTTTCAAGTCGGCTGAAAATAAATTCAGAAGCTCCGCGGTCGTCGCGCGGATTTCTGCCAAGTAGCCCCTGTCTTCAAAAATCTTCGCCGCCCTGGCCGGACGGCTTAATGACAGATTGGCGAAATCACGGGCATCAGTGCGTGAAGCGCTAAAACAGTCAACCAAATAATCATTTATATCATTAACAGCAACTGATCGAAATGTCAGCACCTGCGCTCTGGAAACTATGGTCGTCGGCAGTTTTTCAAGCTCAGTCGCCAAAAGAATAATAATTATATTTTTCTTTGACTCCTCCAGCGTCTTTAGCAACGCGTTGGCCGCCTGATCGCTGAGTTTGTCCGCTTCTTTGATAATGCCAATTTTATAGATACCGACAAATGTGCCCAGACGCATAATATTGATAAATTCCCTAACCTGATCAATACTGATGTTTTTTTTGTCCTCTTGTCTTTGCAAATAATGCACGTCGCTATGAATTTCCTTATAAACTTGGCGGCAACTAACGCACTCCTGACAGGGCAACTTGCCGCTTTTTTTTAAATTATCACAAAGTAAAGTAGCGCCAAAATGTTTCGTAACCGTTGACTTCCCTACCTCAGCCAAACCCGTAAAGATATAACAATGGGCCAGCTTATCATTCACAATGCTGGCTTGCAAAAATTCAATAATATGCTGATTGCCAAAAAAAGGCCAATCAAACTGATATTGGCTTACTTCCATATCTAAACTATACCAGAATTTTTTATTGAAATCAAATATATTTAAAAATTTGCAGATTAGCTATATTACGTTATACTATAAGTATTATACTAAGTGTTTAACACTTAAAATCGATCTTTTAGAATTAAAGGAGAAAATAAAAATCATGAAAAAAAAATTATGGATTGCGCTGACAATGACAAGGTTCTTTGCCATAAACTTGTTAGGTCTGCTCGGATTACTATGGTTTGCGGCGGGACTTGGTAATTTTGAAATTACCCTTCCCTTCATTGGCGCAGTTCCGCCAATGAGCTGGCCGGCGATTTTTTGCAATATTGCTTTGTTCTTTATCATAATGTTTGGCATCACTGGCGGCTATCATCGGTATTTTTCTCATCGCACTTACAAAACCTGGCGCTGGTTCCAAGCAGTGCTAGCGCTCTTAGGTAGTCTGGCGGCGCAATGGGGTCCTATTTTATGGACGTACCATCATCGCCTGCACCATAAATATTCAGATAAAGAGCTTGACTTGCATTCACCTGTACAAAAAGGCTTCTGGTGGGCGCATCTACTGTGGATATTCTTCCAAATAAAATTGCCGGAAAAAATATACTATGCAAATGCAACTACACTACAACGAATATGGTACTGGATTGTTCCGCCAGCGAATGTCTACCCTAAAGAAGTTAAAGATTGGACACGGTTCTGGGAACTGCGTCTCCTGGATAGATGGTGGATTGTTCCACCGATACTGCTGGGAGTTGCGATGTATTATTTTTTAGGTCTCGCTGGCCTATTTGCGTTCTTTACCTGCATTGTATGCACGTGGCATGCGACCTTTACTATTAATTCGGTAACCCATATCTTTGGGTCGCGCCGCTTTGACACTAAAGATAATAGCCGCAATGTCTGGTGGCTATGGCTATTTACCATGGGAGAGAACTGGCATAACAATCACCACGATAATCCTACAGCGGAACCTCAGGGAATGTATTGGTGGGAGATAGACTTAACTCACTACATTATAGTGTTTCTTTCATGGATAAAATTTGTCCAAGAAATAAAAACACGCAAGACATTACAAAAAATATAACTAAAAAACATAGATCTTTAACTCCGTTTGCCTCGCCGGTAACCGGAGTTTTTTTATAGCTTGAAAATATTGTAAAAATAATATATGGTTACTATACGTTCTTTTAAAACAAGATAGTTTTTAAACTATTTTTAGATATATTTTTGAGATCAAAAAAAGATTGGAGAAAAAAAATGACACAAAATAAGCAATTAAGGTTTAGAATGATTATCCCGGCTTTTCCGCGCAATAACATTTATACGCGAATTGCTAAAAAAACAACTTCTTTGGGGCCTGTCTTAGTGGCTTCCGCTGTAAAAAAATTTTTGCCCAATTGGGCGGTAGAAATTATTGATGAAAATAATTATCATCATGGACCATTGGCTGCGGACAACAAACCGGATCATACAATTCTGCAACAAGAAGACCCTGCTGATGTAGTCGGTTTTTATTGTGGACTAACATCGACCATGCTCCGTGTCTGGGAGTTAGCCCAATTCTATAAACAATCAGGGGCAATTACCCTCGCCGGCAGCTGGCATGTTAAAGCCCTACCGGAAGAATCTTTAGAAAAAAATATTGATGTTGTGGTAATCGGCGATGGTGAAAAAGCAATTATTGACATTCTCACAAAGTTTGAAAATCAAAAAGACATACCGAGTATTATTACTGCCGAAAATATTAATCTTGCCTGTGACCTGCCATTTCCTGATTTTGGAATTTTAAGATTCGCTAGAATGAAATTGTATCCGCTGGGCATGATTCGCGGCTGTTCAAAAAAATGTGAATTCTGTCTGGTAAAAGACAAACCACGCTGGGGAACGCCGGAATACTTATATGATTTGATGAAATGGCTGGTAGAAACTAGGCGTGCAAATAAATTTTTCCTAGTGGATGATCGTCTGGAAGAAAATCGCGAAGGCTATCTAAAATTCTTTGGGCTAGTTGCGCAAAAATATGGCCATAGCAAAGAACTCACTGCTCAAGCCAGATTGGAGGCTATTGAAGATAGTGAGTTGATAACGGCAATGGTAAACGCTGGTGTAAAAAATGTTTGTCATGGAGTTGAATCCCCTATCCAAGCAGAACTTAATGCCATGCAAAAAGGCCTAAAAGTACAAAAAATGCTTGGTTACCTGAAAGCCTGGCGAAAACTTTTTTTTGTGCACGCTATGTTTATGTGGGGTTACCCTCTAAAAACCGGCGTCCAAATTTCCTACTCGGAAAGAATTAAAACTTTTAAAAGCTTTATCCGCAAAGGAAAGCCAGATACCATTCAGATATTACGGACGGTTCCTTTGCCTGGGTCGGAACTAAGAGAACGGCTAGAAGCAGAGAATAGGTTATTTCCGCTCAACGAGGTCAACTGGGATAAGTATGACGGCAATTTTGTCTGTTTTCTGCCCGGTCCCAATGATTTATCTTTAATTGAGATTCAAAAAGGGCCGACTAAACTAATGCGATGGTTTTATTACTCTTTGGCCTGGGTGGTTTTTCCTTGGCGGACGATAATGATGCCGTTTGATTACATCTTTAGAGGCTGGTCACAGTGGTACCGCGGCTGGCGCAATGATCTTGCAAAAATAGGCGCTAATATCCTTCTTTTCAAGGAAAGACAGTCTGAAAAAAAGTTTATCAAATTTTTACGTAATAAAAAAAAACAAAACACATAATAGCATACACGCCTCGGAATAAATATTCCGAGGCTATATTTTTTTTAAATAATTAATTGGCTTGCTTTTTTTCACCAAGTATCTTATAATATCACTCATGAACTACACCTCATTAAAATTAAAAAAATATATTTTAATTCTTGGAGATATTGCGGTTCTTTACTTGTCGCTATATCTCACGCTGATAGTTCGCTACGCGGAGTTGCCGACGGCCAACCTTTGGCAAGAACACTTCTGGCCGTTCACCGTTATTTTTTTTGTATGGCTGATTATTTTTTATTTAAATAATCTATATGATTTAACTCTGGCGATTAATAACGTCAAATTTTACGGGCTTTCAGCGAACGCTCTTTTTTTTAATTTTTTAATCGGTTCCGCGTTTTTTTACCTCATCCCGCAGATTGGCATCACGCCAAAAAGAAATCTTTTTATTGATATTATAATCACCGCGATTATTTTTATTCTCTGGAGACTAGTTTATAATGTGATATTAAAAACGTATCTGCCGAAAAGCAATGTCGCCATCATCGGGCTTAACGATCAGGTGCGCGAAATTATCAAGCATTTTCACAACTACCCTCATCTTGGATTCAAAATTGCCTGTTTGCTTTATGATAAAGAGGTCTATGAACAAGGCTTGTATAATATAAAAATTTGCAAAAATGTTGATAATATAAAAGCAGAAATAAAAAATAATAATATTTCTATTGTTGTTCTCGCTGAAGATTTGCAAAAATCACAAGAACTTAGATCACAGCTATTTTCAGCCATTCACCTGGGAGTGAACTTCACCAGCTTAAATCATTTTTACGAAAAAATTATGGGAAAAATTCCCGTACAGGCGATTAACCAGATGTGGTTTTTGGAAAATTTAAACGAGGGCAGCAAGTTCTGGTTTGATTATTTTAAGCGTCTCTACGACGTTATTTTAGCTTTTGCCATTCTAATTATAACTATTCCCTTCTGGCCGATAATCGGTCTGATAATTACTTTGGAAAGCCGCGGCTCCATGTTTTACTCACAAAAAAGAGTCGGCATAAACAACAAAATTATTCATCTGACAAAATTCCGCACTATGATTGAAACCGGAAATACCCGCCGACCGACAGTACCCAACGACTCGCGCGTAACACGCCTTGGCGGCTATCTGCGCCGCATGCGCATTGATGAAATACCGCAGGTCATAAATATCATCAAAGGCGACATGAGCTTCATCGGCCCGCGCCCGGAACGACCGGAACTTGTGGTAAACTTACAAAAAGAAATTCCTTTTTATAACGAGCGCACGCTGGTTCTGCCCGGCGTTACCGGCTGGGACCAGGTCTGCGGCGAATATCATTCGCCCTCCACTGAAGATACAATAAAAAAACTCCAGTATGATTTGTTTTATATAAAAAACAGATCTGTATTTTTAGACCTGTTGATTATTTTAAAGACATTAAGAACGGTTGTTTTGGGAAAGGGGCGATAAAAATTTATTTAATTGAGTTAAATAAATATATAAATAAATTTTTATCTGCCTTGCTAAATTTGATTCTGCGCCGTGCCATGACTTTTCCAGCAGTAACCATAGCTTTATCAAGTTGATAGCTCATCTCGTTTTTACCCGCTTCCAGCCAAGAAAATGAAGGTATGTATTTTGGCAAATAACCGGCGCCAAAAATGTTACTGGAAAAACCCACAGTTGTGCCGGTATTAAACATGGTATTGATTCCGCTTTTAGAATGATCGCCCATGAATAAGCCGACAAAAGTTAACCCGGTGTTAATTTTATTTTTACCGTCAAAAATAATATCAACATTGCTGTAATTATTCTTTAAATCACTATTATTGGTATTTGCGCCCAAATTGCACCAAGAGCCGATATAGGCGTGGCCCAAAAAACCATCGTGCTGCTTGTTGCTATAGTCTAAAATGATGCTTTCCTCAACTTCACCGCCGACTTTGCAAACCGAACCAATGGAGGTGCCTTCATAAATTTTAGCGCCGACTTTTATTTTAGACTGTGGACCAATATAGACTGGGCCAATGATGACGCTGTTAGGCATGACTTCCGTCTTTTCCTCAATAACCACTGGACCGTCTTCAGCGTTAATCACTGCACCCGGCATTATTTTACTGCCTTGTCCTATAAAAATATTTTTTTTATTTATTAAATACGCGCCAGGATAAACTTGGCCGGCAATTTTCCCCAATGAAAAACTTTTCGCGTCGCTAATTATTTGTTCGCTGTTGCCGTTAACTAAATCCCAAATATAGTTTGCTAATTTTACTTTAACTTGAATTTTTTTAAGTTTATTTTCTTGTAAACTAAAATAATTATCTGTATTATTAATAAGCGCTAAATTTTCTTTGGTTAAATATGCCGCCACTAACTCTTGTCTTACATAAAATACGGCATCAGTTTTCGTCTTAGTAACTGTCTGCAGAAAATTTTTATCTGCAACTACTCTTCCATTGATAAAAAGCGTAGCCTCGGAATTTTTTTTCTGAATAAATAATTTGAAATTCTGCTTTTTTGCCATCGGTTGCAGATATTTTCGGCAATGATAACAATAGCTGGCCCGAGGCTGGTATTTAATAATTTTTTGAGCCAAAGTAAAAATACCGCAACGCATTTCCCAGACGGGTCGTGAAAGCGTCAAAGGATAAAAATTATTCGCTTTTTTATCTTCAAAGATACAAATTTGCATTATTTTAAAATATCTAATAATTAAATATGGGGTCTGCTCTAACGAACTAAAATAAAAATTATTTTCGTTTTTATTTTTTTATATTTTGCAATAGTATTTAATATTTTAATAAGCGTGTTAACAAAAATTCTGCTACTTCCAAATCATACGGCACGTTGATGTCTATTGACCTGTTCGCCGGCATTATATATGCCCGGGAAGTCTTGCCAAATGAATCACCTTGCATAATAAGCGATGTTTTAGTTAGATAAACTGCGCAATTGCGTTTATATGCTTTTACGCCTTTCTGCCTTGATAAAGACTGGCGGCCTTCGTCAGTAAAAAGAGGTTTAATCAAATTGTTTTTTGTAATAAGTTTTATTTTAGACGGATCAAAATCAACTAACTCTACCATGCTCATAACTGAATCGGCATTTGAATCAACTGCAATTTTAATACATTCATCAATATCTTCAGCTGATCTTAGGGGAGAAGTTGGTTGTAAAGTCATAACATAATCATACGAGGCTTTTTGATTTTCCTTAAGCCACCGCAAAGCATGCTGAACTACCGGCATATGAGGCGTATCATGCTGCGCCAGCGCTGCCGGACGCATAAATGGCACCTTGCCGCCGTAAATCTTTGCGACTTCAGCAATTTCGTCATCATCCGTTGAAACAATACAGTTCGTCAAAAGAGCGCTGGCTTGAGCCACCTGTAAAGTATAAGCAATCATTGGCCTTCCTCCTAACAAAACTATATTTTTCTTCGGGATGCTGGTAGAGCCGCCGCGAGCCGTTATTAAACCTAAAATTTTTTTATTTTTATACATATTATTTAGTGCAGTCGCTGGAACTGCGAATTAATATGGCGTAACTGTCAATTGTTTGATCAAGCTGATAACAACTATAATCAAGATCATGCAACCCCGCCTCTTTACTTAAATATACCGCGGGCGAGATCAACATGTCATATTCACCGCGCTCAATTGCTGTTCTAATTTCTCTGCCGAGACTTAGCTTTTCATTTATCCTAATATATTGATAAAAATTTTCATTCGGATATAAGTATGCAAGTTCAGATGCGTTATAAAAAACGACGCTAGTTGATGGTTTGATGGTTTTTAAATACTGACCGAGAGGAGTTATTTTATCCGGTCTATACCCCCACTCTTCATTACCGAGATGAATAAACTGAACTGCCAGCAATAACCCAACGGCGACAACAGCTAAATCTTTCCGCCAATTTAAAAATTTAACTATGTAAAGCACGGCTGCCGGTAGAAAAATAAAAAGCAAGACATGGGCCGGAAAAAAATAACGATACCAGCCTGGTGTACGCAGATAAGCGCCGATTGTCAACAAAGAAAAACAGAACACAATGATCTCAACGCTATAAATTTTTTCTTTCTTTTTAAATTTAATGATTAAAAAAAACAAAAAAACCGTGAGAAGCGCGCTAAAATGAACCGGCGTTGACTCCATAAAAAATCTAAAAAAGTTAGAGGATAACAAATTTAATATTTCCTCAGCCGGCAGTTGATAAGGATTGCTGTAAAAAGAATACATTTCTGCCCAGTTAATGGCGCCGCTAAATTGCGTCTTCACCCAGATAACTAACGGCGCTATAAAACCGATTGCTCCGCTTAAAAAAGTGTAGGGCAATTTTTTCCAAAAATGAATTTTAAAAATAACGGATACTAATACTGCCGCGGCAATTATTAAAAAAGACGGCTTTGTGGCGGCAGCCAAACCAAAGCCCAGCCCGGCTAGAAAAGCGTAAATTTGACGCTGATTGGCGCCAAACTTTCTGTCCATTTCTTCAGTCAGGTGCATAAAAAACATGCCAAAGGTAAAATAAAACAGTCCCGGCACCTCACCAATAACTGACTTTCCGTTGCCGTAAAGCGGGGCAAAGGTGGTAAGTAACAGTGTAGCAGCCAGCGCTAAATAGCCGCCATAAAGCCTTTGGACCAGTAGATAAAAACTTAAAGTAAAACCAATAATAAAAAGCGCCATTATGACGCGAGCTCCAAATATACTCTGTCCGAAAAATTTAACCAGAAAAGCCTGCGGCAAAAGCAGTGGATAGCCAACTGTAACCAGTGATAAGTCGCTGTAACTGTCAGGACTAAGCTGAACGCCAAATACTCCGTTATCGGCCAGCGTCCGCCCGGCATGTAAGAATATTCCTTCATCAAACCAAACTGCAGGCTTACTGGTTAAATTGTAAAAACTGGCGGATAGAACAATAGCCGCCGCGAAAATACCAAGTAAGATTTTTACCTGATTTGTTTTCAGCGTTAAATTTTTAAATTTATATCTATGCATAATAAGCCTTATCACTACTTATTTTTTAGTAAGCCCTGTCCTGATCTCCTCCCCCCTTAGTAGTATACCATTTCTTTGAATCTACTCTTGGTTTATTGTTAACCTTAAAAACAAAGTTTATAAAATTTTTACCCTTTAGATCCAAAGGGTTAAAGCGATTCGGCAAATATTTATAATAATTTTTATTGCAATTAACAAATCCCAGCTTCTGCAGACTATTTAAATGATAATCTCCGGAAAAAAAATAATCTATAAAATAAATATTTTGATTTTTAAAATAATTAATTAAACTCTCTAAAAAAAATTTTTCGGTCTCGTCAAAAGAAATAAAATCTATAATGCGTGCGACTGGAAATTCACCCCCCCCTTCTCTTCTTATTACAGCAAATGACTTAATCAAATTTTCAGATGTAAGTATGAATATCTCATAATTAATCAAAGGATGTTTAAAGTACCGCCAATTTAAATAAGCTTCTGAACGCTCAACGCTTAAAGGGTATTTTTTTAACATATTTTCGCTGTTAAAAAAAACGTTTAATCTGTTATCAAAACTGTCTATTTTTTTAAAATTGTCAGAATATTTATTTTCATAGTCTAAATTTTCGAGTGCTTCACTGTTTGTAATTTTCAGATCTTTCAAACCGTCAAATTTTTTTATACTGGAAACATTATAAATAAACACGTAGCGATTTAAATTAAATCCCCTCCACCCTCGGCCAGTAAATAGCTTCATGGCATCTTCATTTAAACCATGGTCGCAGGCTAGCGGACTAATCTTTTCAGCTTCACGCAGCAATAAATAACCTAAACCAAAATTTCTTAAATCTTTTTTTACGATTAAATTTGCTAAGCTAGTGCAATTTATTTTAGCATTAAAATAATTAAATTTTAATACGGTCATGCCAAAAACTCCAATTAAAGAGCCCCCTCCACTAAAAACTCCTAAAATTGAAAAATTATTGTTTGCCAACGGAAATTCGCCAAACTGCCAATGAATGTATTTGGGGTCAGTCAATATATGTGATGGTCCATAGTTATCACGATTAAAATCAAGTAATTTTTCTTCTTCACTTTTTTGTAAAAATCTTATTTTGATGTCCATTGAATTATTTTTTTTGATATATTATCTATTGAATTAAAGTTTTCCGGAGTTAAGCTTAATATATCAATTTCAATTTTAAATTTTTTTTCAATATAATCTATCAAACTAAACATCGTTAAAGAGCTCACTATCCCCTCTTTTACAAGATCACGCTCATCATCTTCTATTGTAAAACTGGTCGCTTTAATTAAATAATCTCTCAAATTTTTTTTTATTTCTATCAAATCTATATTACTCATAATTTTTTTTTAATGTTTCTCTGTCAATTTTACCTGTACTTGTTTTAGGTAACAATGACAGAAAATGAAATTTACTTGGAATCATATAATATGGTAAAATTTTAGCAAGATCTGCGGAAACCTGTTCAGATGATAAACTCTCTTTAGATGCGATAAAAGCTGTTAAATCTACTGCATTATTAAGTTCTCTAAAAATAATTGTTGTTTCAGTTACATAATCTAATGAATAAATCGCTTTTTCAATTTCGCCAACTTCAATACGATACCCCATTCTCTTAAATTGATCATCTTTACGACCGATAAAACTGTAATTGCCATTTTCATCAAGATAAACTAAATCACCGGTTTTATATACGATATCTTTATATTTACTATTGAATGGATTTTGAATAAAAACTTCCCTAGTCTTTTTTTCATTGCACCAGTAACCCGGACTAAGGCAGGCGCCCCTGATAAAAAGCTCGCCGCTTGATTTTCTTTCCGCCTTTCGTCCATCTGCATCTAAAGCAAAAATTTCCGCGTTCGCGCACGATTTGCCGATTGGAACTGATTTATCTACTTCTTTCGGAACTTCCTTAATTCTATAAAAACTGCATTGAACCGTAGCCTCGGTGGGCCCATACATATTAATAAATTCTTTATCCGGAAAAATCTTCATCCAATCTCTTAAATACTTAACCGGAAAAACTTCACCATTGAAACATATACTTCTGACTTTTTTTAATCTGCTTGGATCTATACTGCCTGCTTGAAAAAGATAAGAAAGCAATGACGGCACTGAATTCCAGATTGTAATTTCTGTCTTTTCTATGTAGTCCACCAACGCTCCCGGAAAAACCGATAATTTTTCGGGAATTAAAACCAATGTTGCCCCGCTTTTTATTGATGAATAAATATCAAAAGTTGATAAGTCAAAATGAAAAGGAGGATGCGCCGATAATTTGTCTGCAGCCGTTATTTTTAGTTCTGATACCGACCATTCAGCCGCATCAATTACATTACGATGCGTAATCATTACTCCTTTGGGCGTGCCGGTCGAACCTGAGGTGTAAAAAATATATGCTAAATCGGAATCAATAGACTGATAATTTGGGTTTAAATTGCTTTGACTAGTTATTTGAGCATTGACCGCATCACTATCAAGAGAATATAACTCAATATCTTTTGCCGTCATTTTTTTTATTTTGTCTTCTGTTTCATCTTCATATAAAACAATTTTTGGCTTGGCATCATTGACAATTTTCTCTAATCTCTCATAAGGAGAATTCGCATCCAGAGGCACATATATGGCATCGGCTTTTAAAATGCCAAAAATAGTTGCTAAGGATTTAATTGATTTATGCAGACAAAAACAAACTCTGTCTCCATGTTTTATATCCAAATGTTTTAGATAATTAGCTATTTGATTAGCCAAGCTGTTCAAATCAGAATAATTAATAATTTCTTCATTAAAAATGGCCGCGATTTTATGCGGTTGTTTGATTGCCTGTTCATCCAGATATTGTTGAAGTAAATATATCATGTAACTTATTAATCAAGTAATTAAACACATAGCTATCGCTATCTCACTTGTGTGCGCTATTGATATAAGACATTTTTGCTTTTCGCCTTTATAATAAACTTCCGGCTCGCCCTGTTTATTATTAATGATTTCTATATCAGATATTAAAAAAATGTTGTTTTTTCGGGATGCTTTTAAAAACGCTTCTTTGGCGCAAAACTTACCGGTAAAACTTAAGACCGCGTCAGCCTTGCCAAGACAGTACGAAATTTCGCCAGCGCTGAAAATGGATTGATAAAAAATCTTATGCGTTTCATATGCCTGCGCACGAAATAGCGCGACGGCTTCTATGTCAATGCCGATACCTGTTCTATTCATATTTTAAATCGGTTTAGTACAATAGATAACGTAATGGTGGCTTAAATTATCAAATATTCTGGAGCTGTAATAACCAATTTTAATATTTTCAAAATGTCGGTACATGCTTCGTATCTGCCTCGAACTCTTAAACCCGAAGGTTGTGCAGTGCGATTGGCTTTTAGCACGCGGAATAAATACCGAGGGAGCAATTTCACGGCCGCACAGATTTTTGTGCTTTGCGGAAAGCATAGCTGATAAAAATTGACCACCTGGCTTAAGTACGCGGAGCACCTCTCTCAAAGTTGCTTCCAAGCCGTTGCGATCATTGTAGTATATAGACTGCCACGCAACAACAATATCAAAAAAATTTTTTTGAAACGACAACTCAGACGAGGTAACTAGCCTTAAGTCCGCCTTAGTGTTGCGCTTAGCAAACTCTCTCTTTACAAATTGTAATCGATTTCGAGAAATTTCCGTACCGTAACATCTAAACCCCTCTGACGCGAGGTATGCTAAATTTTGACCTTCCCCAAAACCAATGTAAAGCAATTTTTTATCTTTTCCATTTGGAAAGAGGCGCTTGCAACAGGTAATTAAATTAGTGTCTGGATGCATACCGCGAATCGTCATATTGTCCCAGTCTCTGCGGTTTCGCGCCAGCATCCCTAATTCGTATTTCATATTATTGGAGTTAATAATTAATCAACAAAACACTTCTGGGTATACAGCGCGGCCTTAGCCAGCGTTTGCGCAATTTTGCCGCTTGTCCCCGGCTGATAATAAATTTTGGACGGCTCGTACCTGCCGTGCCTTAACTGCCGCTTGACGGCTCTGGCAATGTCCTTAGCGTCATAATCAGCATCAATTACGTTTTCAGCGCGCAAACGACCATGCTGACGCGTCCCGATGTTAACAACCGGCGTACCGAGGTATGAGCACTCTTTAATGCCGGCGGAAGAATTTCCCAAAAGGCAGGCGGCGCGTTTAAGCAGTCCGATAAAATGTTCGGCTGGCAGGCTTTTTAAGAAACGCATATGACTTGGATCTTTCTCCTCGCGAAACGCACGAATCCCTTTTGATACCTCATCAGCGCCGGCATCTACGTTCGGCCAAAACCATATTGTCGGCATTTTGAGCGCGTATATGGCATGTAACGTTTCTTCAATGTTCTGCCGATTAGCTCCCACCTCGCTGGTAACCGGATGCTGCATTACCATTAAAAATGGCTTATCTATGTCTATGACATCGCCCACGCCCAAATAATTAATAAGCTTTTTGGAAACGTGGAAGTTATTTTGCGCGACAAACTCAACGTCACAAGAACCTACGTTAAATACATACCGCCGATCCTCTCCCATGCGGACAATTCGCTCCGCGGAGTATTCATTAGTAGGAAAGTGAATGTGCGAAAGTTTGGTGATAGCGTGCCGCACGCTTTCGTCAATGGTGCCGCTAATATCCCCACCCTCAATGTGGGCTATTGGAATATTGAGAAAGCTAGCCGCGACTGCTGCCGAAAGCACTTCATACCGGTCGCCGCGCGCCACGACCACGTCCGGCCGCAAATTATCAAACGCGGTCGTAAATTCTATAATGCCAATGCCGGTTGTTTTGGACATGGCAACCGTATTACTGCCTTCCAAAGTCATTATTATTCTGTCATTCACATAAAACCCTTCATTAGCCAACGTTTCGAGCACATTACCATGCATGTCCAAAAGCGCAGATGCGGCAACCACGATCTGCAAATCAATGTCAGCCCGCTTACGCAGCGCACGCAGCACTAATTTACTGCGGCTATAATGGATTTTTGAGGTAATAACAAAACAAATTTTACGCTTGCTCTTCATATAGTTCTTGTAAATCACTAAGTATTTTTTCCGCGCTATCGGCGCTATGTACCGTGTGTCTGCCTAACATTAAAGGGGATGTGTCTATGATATTTAATTTATTTTCAACTGTAAACGCCAGCCGGTACGTTCCGCTTTGGCGCAGCCGATCAACTGCGCCCGTAAAATCCTGCGATTCGCCGAACGGATAACTGAACGATACTACTTGGGTGCCAAACTCTCTTTCCAAATATTGTTTTGGCGCAAGCACTTCTTTTTCAAAATTTTCCTCGCTCAAATGTGCGCTGGCCACGGAGAGGTGGGAGTGCGTATGTGCGCCAATCGTGTGACCCATCTCAACCATCTCCGCGACTTGATCGTGTGTAAGATGTAACATCTTAAACACATCCTTAACATCGCGCTTCAGTGAATTTTCGTATATAAACCGCAATACTCTCCGAGCATCGCCATGCTGCATCTGATATTTAAATATTTTTTTTATAGCCTGAATCACTGCTATCGGATCGTCTGCGCCCGGCCTAAAAAATATTGGAAATACATTAAAACTAAGACCGCACTCTTCAAGCGCTTGCCGATACATTTTCAGAAATCGCGCAATACCGTAGCGCGACAAGCAATGATGAATAATGACCGGATTGATGGGCTCTTTCTCTATAAGGATACAGGTGGGAATAAAAAAAATAGCCGAAATGCCATGCTCCGCGAGTATTTTCGCTGCGGCGTAATGATCCGCCAGACCGTCATCAAACGAAAACAGGAGACCTGGCTCTTTCGTCCGACGCGAAACATTCCCAGGCGCGCCGTCAATTACCTCCGCGAGAGCCATAACGCGAAACGCCTTTTTTAAAATACGCACGTGCTCCATAAAAATGTCTTGACGCACGCCGAGAATACGGGGAAACGGATCATTGATTACCGGACGTATATAATGGTAGCAGACAACGATGTATGCGCTGTTTAATTGCTTTTTACCTATACTCATACAAATTCTAAAAAATTTTTCAATATTTGAAGTCCAATTTCCCCGCTCTTTTCCGGATGAAATTGTGTTCCAAAAACTGTTCCTTGCGCTATCACCGAGGCAAACCTGGCCCCGCCATATTCTGTGAGAGCAACTACACTTGAAGATTCTACCGACTGAGCCGCGTACGAATGGGTAAAGTACGCTTGTTCACCCCCTGACAAACCTTTTAATATGGTATTATCCCAATTAGACGCCTCTGAAAGCGGCCAGAAGGTGTTCCATCCGACATGAGGCACCTTACATTCCGCATCTTGGGGGATGAGTTTAGTAACGTCTCCCTGCAACAATCCCAGCCCCCGATACATGCCAAACTCTTCACTGTTCTCAAATAAAAACTGCATGCCTAAACAAATTCCAAACAACGAAACCCCTTTGGAAATGCATGCTTTTAGCGGTTCGACAAAACCTCGCCGCCTTAGCTCTGTCATTCCTTTGCCAAACGCACCGACACCCGGTAAAAACAGGATGTCCGCAGAATTTATATCTTCCGGACGAGAAGCAATGCTCGGCTTCGCCCCCACACGAACCAGCGCCTTTTTCAGACTATACAAGTTACCACAGCCATAATCAATTATAGCGACGCGATTTTTACTCATAGTCGTACATCAATACTGTGCTGATGCAGTACTGTTTTCACTTCGTTAATAAAATATTTACGATAGTGGAATATGTGCGCGCACGCAACCGCGGCGGCGTGCGCCTCGGTAACCGCACGAACAACATGCTCCGGATTGCCAGCGCCGCCCGAAGCAATAACCGGAATATTTACTGACGACGCAATCTGCGCAATAAGTTCGGTCTCATATCCCCGTGTCGTACCCTCCTGATCAATTGATGTTACGAGAAGTTCGCCGGCGCCGAGCAACGCCAGCCGACGTGCCCAGGCAACGGCGTCTAAACCGGTGTGCTCCCGGCCGTTATCCGTAAACACCTCCCAGCGATGATCAGCGACACGCTGTGCTTCAATAGATCCCACGATGCACTGCGAACCAAATGTTTTAGCTGCCTCGGTAATAAATGTTGGGTCCTTTACCGCATAGGTATTAATAGCAACCTTGTCTGCGCCGGCACGCAAAATCATCCTAATATCTTCAAGGGATCGGATGCCGCCTCCGACGGTTAGTGGTATAAATATGTCAAATGATGCTTTCTTAATGATTGGCAATAAGTTATTGCGGCCGTACAAACTTGCCACGGTATCAATGTACAACAGTTCGTCCGCGCCTTGCTGATAGTAGTCTGAAGCCATTTCCTGAGGGTCGCCAACCACGCGCAGACATTCAAGATGCACGCCCTTAATGACGTTTTCACCCTTGATATCAAGACGAGGAATAATACGAATAGAGTTCATATTATAATACACTTAGGTGAAACTGCTATATGAACTTTGCAACATGTCTATTATTTCTCTGTTCGTCAATTTTTTCACTAGCCTTGAGCTGTACTCTCCAACCCTAGCTCTCCTTACTGCCCCATACTTACCCCGCGCCTTTGCCGAGGCGGACAAGTCCTGTGGAATAATGATAAACATGTCATCAGTTTCTAGCGCCGTTTCTGCTTCTTCTGACGTTAATAATTTTTCGTGCATACGCTCGCCGTTTTTTTTACCGATAATTTTTATATCTATACTCTTCGCCTTGGCGCGGTTATTTTTTTCTAACATCAACACTGCGCGCGCCATATCTTTCAATTTAACCGCAGGCATTTTGAGAATAAAAATCTCCCGGTCGTGCATCAAAGTTGCCGCCTTAAAGACAAGCGCAACTGAATCCTGTATTGTCATTAAAAACCTGGTCATATTCGGATCAGTAATAGTAATCGGCCCGCCCTGCTGGATTTGTTTCCGAAAGAGCGGCACCACACTACCCCGACTTCCCAACACGTTACCGAAGCGTACAAAACAAAATTTCGTGCGGTGCATACCCTTAAAGAAGTAGGTTGCCAGCATCATCTTCTCTGACAAAAGCTTTGTACAACCCATAACGTTCGTGGGGTCGGTCGCTTTGTCGGTAGATATGCCTATGACTTTATCAACATCATTAGCAAAGGCGCAATCAATAACGTTCTGTGTCCCCTGCACGTTAGTCTTAACCGCCTCAAAGGGATTGTTCTCACACGAAGCAACATGCTTAAGCGCGGCCGCGTGAAAAACGATGTCAATATTTTCCATAGCCAAATTCAGCCGTTCCTTATCCCGTACATCACCCACCAGAAACCTTACTCTCGACGCGGCATTGAGATCTTGCTCAAGCTCAAACTGCTTGCTCTCGTCACGGCTGTATACTCGCACTACCTTTGGTTTGTGGGTGAGCAGCAGCTTCACAATAACCGACCCGATAGAACCGGTGCCGCCGGTGACTAAAATTCTTTTATTTTTGAATTCATTTTCCATATTTTTTTAATACTCCTGTTAATTTTTTAACAATATAACTAATATCGCTTTCTTTCAAGTTTACATAAAACGGCAGGGCTAAGGAGTTTGCGCTAACGTCTTCAGAAACTGGAAAATCCCCTTTTTGATAATTAAATTTTTTTCTATAGAAATCAAACAAGTGAATTGACGGTAAATACGGCTTGGTGCAAATTCCTTGCTTTGCTAGAGCTTTAATCACTAAATCACGCTTGATATTTTTTGGTAAAATTTTTATCACATATACAAACCAACTGTGCGTGTTGCCGGCGGCAACTGTGGGCAACTGAATAACCTCGCCATATTTTACTAAATGCTTATTATACCAACCGGCTATTTTTCGTCTTTGCTGAATAAAAAAATCTAATTTTTCCAATTGCGCCAAGCCAACAGCGGCGCTCATTTCATCCAGGCGATAGTTATAGCCCAAATACTTATGATCCAGCCATTGCATGTCAGAAACGCGTCCTTGATTGCGCAAGCTGCAGCACAAATCATAATTTTTTTTACTGTCAGTCACAATCATGCCGCCCTCGCCGGTAGTTATTTGTTTATTTGGATAAAAAGCAAATACTGCCGACTCGCCGAAAGTCCCGACTTTTCTTTTTTTGTAAGTAGCCTCAATAGACTCGCAGGCATCTTCAATAATTTTTAACTGATACTTTTTAGCGATTTTTTGAATAGCGCTCATATCAGCCGACTGACCAAAAATATGCACGACTAACATTGCTTTAAGTTTTTTCCGCCGGCTGGCGGACAGGTTGATGATTGTTTGCTCAATTTTTTTTGGGTCTATGTTATACATTGCCGGATCAATATCAACAAAAATAGGCCTAGCGCCAACATATAAAATACAATTAGCTGAAGCCACGAATGAAAACGGCGTCGTGATGACTGCATCTCCCGCCCCTATACCGGCGACAATCATGGCCAAATGCAGGCCGGCTGTGCCGCTAGAAACCGCGCAGGCATATTTTCTGCCAATTTTTTTAGCAAACTTTTTTTCAAACTCCTGATATTTAGGACCCAAACTTAAACTACCGGAACGCAGAACTTTGAGCACTTCACGTTCTTCGTCTTTTGTGATGTATGGCTGTGCGATTGGATATATTTTCATACTTTAGTATACTACTCTATTTTTTTAATTACTTTTACCGGTACACCAAAAGCAACCACGTTATCAGGTACGTCTTTATTCACAAAAGAAAAAGCGCCAATCACTGAATTCTCGCCAACCGTAACTCCAGCCATCACAACTGAATGACTGCCAATTTTACAATTTTTTTTCAATACAACTTTTCCATTCTTGTCATCAATGGTTGAAACAGAATAAATAGAGCAGTGAGAACCTACTTGAACCTCATCTTCAATGTCAACGCCATTTTGCGCATTGATATACGTAAAGGCGCCAATATCAATTTTCTTTCCTAACTTTAAATTATCTTTATGCTGAACCAACCAGTTCCACTTGGTTAATTTTCCTTCCTCTATCTCTGGCGGCTGCCAGTTGTCAAAACGATTACTCATAGATAGTGTTATTTATTATACTACTTAGTATGTGCGTAGGTAAACTTTTTTGCTAATAACTTATAATCATACGTCATATTTTCTAAAATTTTTACAATTTTTTTGCCGGCACTGCCGTTGCCATAGATATTTTTTCCGACTTTTATTTTCTTTTTAAAATTATCTGCCAGCGCCAGCTCAATTGCTTTTTTAATGTCCGCTTGATTATAATTAACGTGAATAACATTTTTGTCAGCCTCCCGACCCAGCTGCCGGTTGCCGATATTAACGGTTGGCAGTCTGAAAAAGCCTGATTCAATGATGCCAGAACTGGAGTTGCCGATTAAAACATCGCAATGTTTAAACAAACTTAAGTAAATGACGCGGTTCAAATTTTTATACAAATGATAGTTGCTTTTTCCTTGATACTTATTAATTTCTTTAATTACCAGCTCACTGCCGGTGTCGGAATTTGGATAAATAATTATTTTTTCCGCTTCATAGCCGGCAATTGCTTTTAGCGTCGGCTTAATCTGCTCGGCAACGCTGATATTTTCCAAAGGCGCGGGATGCTGTAAAACTAAAAACCATTTTCTATTTTTGTCTAAGTTAAACTTGTCAGCGAGCTCCTGTCTGCTTAAAAATTTTTCCTCTTTTAAACTATCCCAGCCCGGCGCGCCTACATTAAAAACGCGCCAATTTTCTTCGCCCAGCTTTAACACTCTTTGTTGACTATACTTACTGGCCGTAAAATGCAGGTGGGAAAACTTGGTAATTGAGTGGCGAATATAATCATCAACCACCACGCCGCTCACATCGCCGCCATGAATGTGCCCAACCGGAATGCCCAAATGTCCGCCGACAATAGCGGCCGCAAACGGCTCGTCTCTGTCGCCTAGTACCAAAATCAAGTCCGGACGATTTTTTTGACAATACTTTTTTATGCCGACTATTTCTTGAGCTAAAGCATCTGCCATGTCAGCTTTTTCTGAAATTTTTACAACGTTTGCAATTGGCAACTTATCTTTTTTTATCTCATTTATAGTTAGGCCGTATTTTTTTAACGTATGCATGCCGGTAACCAAAAGTTTCAACTCCAATTTTTTACTGGCTATTATTTCTTTAACTGTAGATTTTAGCAGGCCATACTCGGCGCGACTGCCGGTCACGACTAAAATAGTTTTTTTAGACATAATCTGCTCTAGTTATTAATAAATCTGCTTGAATATTTCTCTTCGCTTTTTTCCCTAAAACCTTAAAAAATAACTTCGGTTCTAACCCTGTTCCCGGCCGCTTAATTCCCAAATTTTCTTTACTGAACTTTTCTCCTTTTTTAATATCGCTTAATGCAACCAAGCTTTTTCGAACAGTTCTTATTATGGACATTTCACTTGAATTGGGTTTTTTTTGCACTGAACCTAAAATAATTTCTGACCTTCTGATTTTATCTATCATTTCTTTTAATTCCTTTGGCTCTAGAGAAGTCTTGTGATCAGGTCCGGGCATATTTTTGTTCAACGTAAAATGCTTTTCTATCACACACGCGCCCAAGGCAACGGCCATGACCGGAACCTGGTCGCCGGGCGTGTGGTCTGAATATCCAACCAATATGTTAAATTCTTGCATCATGGTTTGCATCGCGCGCAAATTAACCTCGTTAAATGGGCAGGGGTAATTAGTTGTGGCATGTAAAATAATAATATCTTTATTGCCGACTAACTTAATCGCCTTAATTGCCTCTGCCACTTCCCCAAGCGTTGCCATGCCTGTTCCCAGAATCATCGGCTTTTTAAATTTAGCGGCGTATTGCAATAACGGCAAATTAGTCAGCTCACCAGAGCCAAATTTAAAAGCCGGAACGTCAAGCGATTGCAGCCAATCAACGCTGGAAAACCCTCCGTGCGGCGTTGACAAAAAAATAAGTTTTCTTTTTCGGCAACGCTGAATAATCGGCTGATAAAACTTTTCTGGCAACTCCAGTCTTTGCAACATGACCAACTGGCTTTCAGTCTTACCGTTATTTTTTCGTTGATACGCGGCCATCTTGCCGGCGCCAGTGACCACTTCATGAGCGTGAAAAGTTTGAAATTTAATCGCATCGGCGCTAGCGGCGGCGGCGGCGTCAACCAACTTCAAAGCGGTTTTCAAACTGCCGTTATGATTAACGCCCGCTTCGGCGATTATGAACACTTTTGTTTCATACGCTATTTTTCGGCCGGCAATTGAGATAAAAATTTTTTTCATAAATTATTTATTTCCATGCAGTTGCTTAATTCTTTTAGCAATACCCCGTTTATTTTTATATAACAATTCGGCCAGCGCCCAATCTTCAGGAGTATCTAAATCTACTGAACGCCATTTTTCACAAACAACCGCCTTAGTTTTTTTAGTAATTATGATTTTTTCTTTAAGCAAGGCATCAGTTTTAATAATATAAACACAACCGTTTAAAATGTAGTTGACGGACCAGGCCTGCGCGTTATTCATGGCCCGCTCCGAAGCATTCACCAACTTTAAAAAATTATTATAATCAAGGTGGTATAATTTTGGTTGTGTCGGGCAAACTGTCAGCACTGTAGTGGCGCCGCCTTTTTTCATTATCTGCCAACAACTTTTGATATCGTCAACTTCACGCAGGGGCGACGTGACCTGTAAAATCATGACATAATCCGGCTCATAATTTTGTTCTTTTTTTAATTTATTTAAATGATAAATAATACTATCAACCACTTTGGCTTTATCATCCGCTAAACTCATCGGCCTTAACCACTGCGCCTCGGCGCCGTATTTTTTGGCAATAACTGCAATCTTTAGGGAATCTGTATCAATGAAAACGCGGTTTATAAATTTACACGCTAAGGCCTGCTCTACTGTATAAGCCAGCAAGGGTTTGCCTAAAAAATTCTTAATGTTTTTATTGGGAATTCGTTTAGACCCGGATCGCGCCGGAATTATTGCCAAAATTTTTTGTTTGATCATAAATTTAGCTAACAATATGCTTTAACTCCCAACGCCTATTTACTTTAGACCAAAGGTGCGGGGGACGGTATTGATCGACAACCTCCCAAAAATGCTCTTCGGTAATATCCAAATACGTCAAAAACTCGTTAAAATATTTTCGCGGAAACTCACCGTCAAAACGGCGGACGAGCGCAACCGCCTCCGCGCGCGTAATGTGACTGCAGCGTATCTCCATCTGGGCATCGCGGGAAGCTCTGCCTAAACCAAATTTTATATACCCAAGGTACCAATGAAATCCATCAGTCTTGTCGTCCAAACTGGCATACTTTGAGTAAGTTCCCTCGGAACGACCGTCGGGGTTAGCTTGAAAACCGGTATGTTCAGCCGCGTAATAGTAATTTTCTTGTGGGACCCACTTGTGGTAGTATGACCACCAATGCATCTGCACGCCCAGTCGCTCAATGTCCGTAAACGGCGGCTGCTGATACATGGTCAGATGGTTGACCTCCGTTTCCTGAGGCGAAAAAATACCTAACCTAAGACCAGCGTCAAAGAGCGCAGTAACGTCTGCCCCCTTAAAATACAGATCTTCCCAATCCTTTGGTGATTCGTAGGGAACGTCGGCATTTTTCATTGATCCGCCATACTCTACTTCACCATTTTCTCCGTAAAAAATCAAGGGTATGCCGAACTTAACAGCTATCTGAAAAGGATAAGCCTTCTGTCCAAAGACAAATGGCTCCCAATGATCACCTTTTAATTCAAAGGCTATTCTGGCTAATTTTCTGTGCAGTTGACCATCGGGATTCGCCATAATATTATGAAAACCAGAATTTACAAAATTCTGATAATTCTTCCAGCCGATATCAGTATAGAGAAATGGAGCCCAGGTTACCGTCAGCGGATGCATGCCATATTTAATTTTTAGCTGGTGAGCTACCAAACCACTGTCTTTACCGCCACTGGCTGGTACAATCACATCAAAACTCCCATCCTTTGAGCGATGTTTATCTAACAATGTTTGCAATTCTTGTTCACGCGCCACCCAGTCAATATCATGCTCTTTACGTTCGGCATATTGGCAAGCGCTGCAGATGCCAGCCTCATTAAAATAAGTGCGCGGACGTTGATTGGACACTACACACTTTTTACAAAATTTAACTTCAGTAGGTTGTTGTGCTAATTGTTTATCAAGGCTGTTTAATTTGTTCATATAATATTACTCATTAAATAAACTTTTGCTAGGCATAATAAATTATAGTAACGATTTAAGTACCGCGGCCAGGCGTTTAGAGGATTTACCGTCAATTTTATAGCAAAGCTTGGCGCGCAGCAGCGCCCGGGCGGCCGCCTCCGCGCGCGGATTGTTAAGATAAGTATTTATGCCGTCTTTCAATGCGTCTGGCGTATCAGCTATTTTTGTAGCTTTAGTTGCGAATACCCATTCAAAATGATCTGATTCATACAGTGTAGGTGTGATATCGTCATCGTTCCGGTTATTTCCCTCGTAAAAGCATCCAAAATTAACGTTAATGATTGGCTTATCAAAACAGGCCGCATCCAACGTCAAGGTGGAAGCCGCATTAATCATAATGTCGCAGTGGTAGAGCGTGTTGATAAAGTCAACCATTTCATCTTTGTTCGGATCCCATTTATCGCCCAGAAAATTAGTAATCCGATAACTGTCAACGGCGACTTTCTTTTTACCCCGCAATTTCTTAAAAATATCCAAATCAGAATTGCTATAGTGGGGACGCACCAGAAGTTGGCAGGGTCGGCTTAACTCGTCCTTAACAATCCAATCGTGGATCATTTCGGCAATTTCATAATCAAAGGCCGCCCACACTCCTTCCGAACCAAAAAAAATTAACGGCAGTTTAGGGTCAAGCCCTTTCTTATTAAAATAATCGTCGCGGCTGATGATAAGTTCCGGTCGGACATACCAGTCAAACTGCGGCTGTCCAACAATATGCACGCTTTGCTTGGGAAAATTCTGCAACCGTATTGCAACATCGCGAGACGGTTCATTCGGAACCACTAAGTGATCAGCTCTCACGCGCGCATAACCCAGTGCTATGTTATCCCAGCTTTTTGGCATTGAAACAGTGGTGATTTTTCTCCGACGAGCCTCCTTAAGTACGGCGCAGTCAAAACCAGAAACAAACGAGGTTGAAAAAATAAGATTCGGTTCATATCTATCAAAAACCTTTCGTAAGGCCGGGTTAACTTGCGGAAACCAAACAAACTCAATAAAACGATACAGCCGCTTTAGAGGCGGCAAGCTGCTGGCCACGCGCAAATACACGTAGCGCAGCCAAGGAACGATCAGCGTTTTTTTATAAAACTTCTTTGAGAAAAATCTGGTCCGCGCGTTATCGTTAAAAAAAAGGGCGCGAGTAATGGTTGACCGGGAAAAAAGCAAATTGCTAAAGTTCATCTTTAAAAACAGCCTGTGCCAGCGCGAAGAATCGGCTGTCGGCACCGGAACCAGCCTTACCTTTTCATCTTCAAACTCCCGCTTAAGATAGGCAGGAATAGTCGGCCGCGGAAATAAAATACATATTTTATATCCTTCACGTTTCAACTCATCAAGGGTGCCGCAGCGCAAGATGTTGCGGGTTAGAAACGACCTGGTGATTGTAATAAAAATAGTTTTTTGCATATTATTTTGTTTGAAGTACAAACCCTACTTTGCGGTGGCCGAAACCGCCTAAATTAAACGGCATAAAAATCTCCACTAAGTCAGCGTCATTTTTAAGTATGCGATTTTCCGGCGTATCAGTTTTCAGAACAACTAATTCTTTAACGCTAAAACCAGCCTCTGAAAAAAACTCGTTCCATTCATGAAAGCGCCACTCGTGTTCGCCGTTATCTCTGCGCGTTAATGTCATATTTTCATCAAGATAATTTTTGCGCAAGTATTCTTTATCATACACGATATTGAGCATTCTTTCAATTTCTGTCTGCGGCGTGTCATTATTATGCGCCCGATCGATAAAAACCAAATGGCCGCCTGATTTCAATACTCGGCGACATTCTTTCAGGGTCTTAATAGGCTGATGAGAGTGATGTACCGAATCCCAGGCAATGGCAAAATCAAGCGAACCGTCGGCTAGTTCCAAATTATCAAAATCACCAACCACGGAAACAACTTTGTCGGCTTGATCTCCTAAAATTTCTTTTTTTAAAACCGGCTGGCATAGTTTTACCAGTTCTTCGGTATACTCTACGCAATAAATTTTTTTCACCTCATCCTTTTTGGCTAGCATTGAAGATACACAGGCAATGCCGCCGCCCAAATCAACACCAACTCCTTTGATAGCCTCCCAAGCGCCGGGCACAAGCCGAAAGGTCAGTTCAACGTCTTCAGGAGTGATAAAGATGTAAGACATGGCGATATCCCGATAATTTTTTTCACAAAGTTCCTGTGCCAAAGTTCGGCCGACTAAAAATTCGTGCGGACTCTGCGGCGCCTGCGCTTTTTGCCAAATTTGATAATTATCATTACTCTCGTGCATATAATGTAATTCTTAAATAATTAATACTTTTTTTCATGCGCCCTGGAAAAAGAAAGGTTTTTTTCTCTCAAACCTCCATTATTCTCCATCAGCTTTATTAGAGATTCAAAAGAATAGTCGTTCGTCGCCTTCATCACCGCCGCGCAAAAAGCAATGTCTTCAGGATAATCCACTGTAAAGCGATAGTTGCTGTTAATCTCACTGTCTAATGGCATTAATTTGATTTTAAAAAATTCCGGATGCTGATAGATAAACATCGTTACGTGCTCAAAGTATTTTGGATCATCGGCTTGAGCGGCGACTCTGCGCAACGCTTTCATTGTAACGGCTTCCACAAATACACCGAGCGGTTTTAACATCACGGGCATGTCATCCGCCGTGGCATAGGTGCAGTACTCAAGGCTCTCATCGTCAACAAATACTTTCAGCTGTTCATCAATAAGGCGTGTATCAATAAACGGATTATCGGCGCAGACTCTGATAATTTTATCGCATTGAAATTGTTCCCCGGCCTTGATAAAACGATCCAAAACGTTATTAACATCGCCGCGATAACAGAGCATGTTTTTCTGCTCACAGTATTTTACCAACTCATCGTCAAGGATATCGGTGGTGGTTGCGACTATAATACGGTCAATGTATCGCGATTTTTTTAGCTTATCAATTACATGTTCTAAGAGCGTCTGACCGTTAATATCCAATAAAACTTTCCCGGGTAGCCGGCTGGCTCCCATTCTCGCCTGTATAATTGCATCAACTTTTTTTACTGTCATAATTTTAAATTATTTATAAAACCTGTGTTACCGCTCCATAACAGGGGCGAATAGACAAATGCCGGTGAATGTTAAAACCGTTTTTGTTTATTTTTTTTGGGTCTTCATATCTGCCGGTATAAATTCGGTCGCCATTTTTATCTTTATCCAAACACCAAATAAAATCATATTTCCAAAGTATCTCACCTTTCGTGTGAAAATAGTAGGCAAAAAAAGTAAAGATACTCAGGATAGCTGAAGGTAAACTCTCATTACTATTTAAACTTTTTTGAATTGCCTGCGGGTCTTTACCGCGTGTCTGTGTAATAACTTTTTTTCTCACCAGATACCACTGAAATTCTAAATGCGTTTTCGCCGCAAACTTCTCTTTCAAATACCAATCCTGATTATAAAAACAAGGCTCTGATTTTTTTGGATCTAAGCCAAAATGCGAACGCAAAATATTAAGTGTCAGCCACTGACCTTTTTTATTTTTTGGCACGCCTAAAATTAAAATATAATCTTTACGCGACTTTTTTAATTGCGTCTCACTAAAATTAATCTTGGGAATACGCGTCTTAACCTTGCTAGGGTCTTTAATGCCCAACTGAGAACTAATTAGACCAAGTTCATCCGGTCCAATTAAATTCTTACCCATGATTTTTTTTGCTTGTAGTAAATCCATATTATTTTTGTTTTTCTTTCCAAGCCTGGTAAGCAATCGCCTCTTCAAAATTTGCCACGTGACCTTTCTTTTTATATTCAGCTATTTTTTTCAATTCCTCCATCAAAAGTTTAAGCCTGCTTGGACCCCAAAGCGTTTTATCAAACCAAGAAAGTTCTCTGGCCGGCGCGTTAAATATTTGAATTTTTAACTTGGCGCCTTGCATGGTCTTTAAAAAGGTTAGATAGGCTCTAGGCTGATGAAAGTGAGAGGCGACTAAAATTATTTTCTGCCAATTATTTTTTTTCGCCAATTTCATCACTTCCACCCCTTGATCACGGGTATTCTGAGAATTTTCTTCAATGATAATTCTACTCTTAGCCACGCCTTTTTGTCTGATTTTTTCCGCCATTTTCAGCGTCAAAACCGCGGCTGGAGAGTTTTTCACGCCGCCGGAAATGACGATATACTTCACCAAACCTTCTTGATATAACTTAACGGTTTGGCCGACCCTCTCATAACCATCACCCTGCAGACAAATAACCGCGTCTGACTTTCGCACTGCATCATTGTAAACAAGAGCCATTAGTTGTATTATTTCTTTTTCCGGTGTTGTCATATATCACTGAAAATTGATAATTGAAAATTGGTAACTTATATTAGATCTTCCCAATGAATCGCCTCGCGCGCGGTTATATTTCCCTTGGCAATGCGGCCGACTGCTAAATCTTTATACTTAGGGGCGATGCCGACCGCCGGACGCAGTTCAATAATATCTTCGCGCTTTATTACCTCGCCCTGTCTAATGTCATGACGCGCGTGCAATGAGCGGCGCTGAACAATCACGGTTTCAAACTCCTCGGCTACCACCTCTTTTCTCATGCTACCCATGGCCTGTTCGAGCATTCTGACGCGTTCGACCATTTGCTTAAACTCAGCCGGCTCCATGGAGTGCGGATGATCAGGGCCGGCGTCCTGCTTGCTCAAGGTAAAATGCTTTTCAATCACTTTGCCGCCCAACGCCACCGCGCCCAATACCACCACATCTCCGGGGGTATGATCTGAATAACCGGTGATAATATTAAAAGCGGTCTGATAAGTTTTTAACACCTTAAGATTGGCGCTCTCAATTTTTGACGGATAGTTGGTGATACACTGCAACAGAACTAAATTCTGGTTGCCGGTTTCTTCAATTACCCGCACCGCCTCATCAACTTCCGCGAGCGTGCTGTCGCCGGTTGATAAAATCATCGGCTTGTTTTTTCCGGCGATATATTTTAACATCTCAAGCCAGGTTATTTCTCCAGAGCCGATTTTGAAAAAATCAACGCCGATTTCATCGAGCAAATCCACGGCGGCAAAGTCATACGGTGACGAATTAAAAGCCACGCCAATCTGCCGGCAGTAGTCCGCTAACTCCCGGTGCCAGAGGCGCGGAAATTCCGCCTCTTTAAAAATCTGATCAATGGGTTTGCTCCAGCTGCCGTGAATGCCATGTAAACTCATTTTGGCAAAGCTGGGACCAGAAACAATGGTGTCAGCGCTAAAGGTTTGAAACTTCACCACGTCCGCGTCGCTGTCTTTGGCGGCGAGCGCCAGACGCTTGGCTTTTTCCAGACTGCCGTCAAAATTCGCGCCAATGTCGGCAATGAAATACGCCGGCTGTCCTTCTCCGATTATTTTTTCTCCAACTTTTATAGTCGCCGGAAAATTGTTTTTGTTTTGCATATTTTTGATATTTATTAATTTTTTTTTAAAAAATATTTTGCTCTGTTTTGTAAATGTTTGTTATCTTCATTAGCCGCCCAGGCTTGCAAGGTTTCTTGTTTGATAAAACTGACTAAACCTAACAGCAAATATGTTTGCTCGTCAACCTGGCCACTCAAATTATACTTTTGCAATAATGTCGCAAAAGCATGGCGAAGCGCGTTAACCCTTTGCACGCCTTCTGAGGTCAGTTCGCCGAATACCTCCAAGGTAGTTGAAAAAGAAAGATGGTTGTACAAAATGCCAATCAATGCTTTTTCTTCATCCTCTATTAAACTTAAATTTTCCATATTTTAAACTTATTTGACACGACGGTCAATATATGATTAAATGTTACATACATTCATTAAGCCGTACCTTTCATTCATTCTATCAGTATATTAAGGAGAATCAAAATGTCACAAAAAGTTTACTTAGCGTTTAGTCAGGACACGGAATTCGCAATACCAGAAATACTACCGAGTCATATCATTTCGCCAGAAATATACAAGAAGTTAGACATTCCAGCTAAAAGAGAACTCTGGGCCTGCTACATCAGGGAAGGTATCTGGAGCGATCCATTACATCTAGCGCGAAGCATGCAAGAACTGGATATGATTCAGCGGCTCGGTCAACTTTTTGAAAAATTCGGTGGAAAATTCACCTCGTTTATTCTGGGACAGTGGCTAGAGTTTATTGTTCAAGAGTTGGGGCAAAAAACTGTTCAATATTTTTTCAATTCTCCAGCCATTGACGTCCAATCTCATTCCTTCACTCACCGAACTTGGATGTCTACCGGCGATGCCATGAGAGACAAAATATCGCCACCTGTGCCACCCAATAAATTTTTTCAAGAAATTCAATCATCTATAAATATAATCTGGGAATATCTTGAAAAAAAAGTGATCGGTATTCGAACTCCAATGGGAAACATCGCACCTTTTAGCGAATCAGAGAAACACATTCTTGAAGCTCTCAAACGCTGTGAGATACGATTTGTATCTGGTTATCTAAAAACAAAGCAACGTGAGTCTAACGGACTTCATGCCCAACCATTTTTTTATGAACAACTGGGGTTTCCTAATATCTTAGAAATCCCCGGCATTGGCAACTTTGACGTCTGGCACTGCCAGCCAACCCGTCTACTCGTCTTTGAAAAAGATGACACCGTTTCTTTGGAATATATGATCAAGTATTATCTTGATCTACTCCTTGAAGCCTTAGCTGCTAAAGCAAAAAAGATATTTATTCCGTTAGTCTGTCATCCACATGCGGCTGTGTTGTATGATCCCAATCTGGAATTTTATACTGCCATATTGCAATTCTGTAAAGAAAACGACATTGGAATCATATCCTATGCAGAAGTCAATGAAATGATGAGACAATAGTCTCAATTCATCTTAATACCGATCTTTCTGGGAATCGTATCAACGGTTCCCTTTTTTATTTTAAAGAACGTATCAGTTTACCTAATCGTCAATCCCCCATCCACCGGAATCACCGCGCCGGTCACATAACTGGATGCATCAGAGGCAAGAAAAACAACAATGCCTTTCAAATCATCGGCTTCCGCCATTCTGCCCAACGGTACTTTTTTTACGTATCTGCTCAAAAACGGTTCAGGCTGATTATTAAAGAGGCCGCCCGGCGCGATGCAATTCACTCGTACGTTGTCTTTACCTAAGTATGACGCGAGATACTTGGAAAACATCTGCATACCGCCTTTGGTGTAGGGATAGTCCGGCTCAGTCTGGTGCATATCGGTTCCTTCATACAAGTTTGGGTCAGCGGCAACCAGGCCGTAAATTGAACTGACATTGATAATTGACCCGCTTTTCTGCTTTTGCATGGCTTTGCCAAACGCGCGGCAGACCAAAAATAATCCGCGCGCGTTCACGGCCATGGAACGGTCCCAGGCCTCCGGCGTGTCTTCAAAGTATTTGGTCATCGGCCGCTCCACGCCGCAGTTTATCAATATGTCCGGTGTTTTAAACTTTTCCGTAATCTGCCGTAAACAACTTTTAACACTTTCCTCGGCTGATTGGTCCATTTGAAACCCGGCGGCGTTTAAACCTTGCGCTTGCAATTTTGCCACTGCTTTACTGTAGTGCTCTTCATTAGTGGAAACAATACAAACCTGAGCGCCGGCTTCGGCCAGCGCCTCGGCCATGGGAAACCCGATTTTTCCGGCGCCGCCAACGACGACGGCGCATTTATTTTTTAATGATAATAATTCATTGACATTCATATAGATTTCATTATTACATTGTCACATTGTTAAATTGTTAAAACATATTCGAAGCGTTGCGCAATAATATAACAATTTAGCAATGTAACCATTTAAATATCTCTGATAAGACTACTGATTAGTTTAATGGCTCTAAAGTTTTTGGATTGATAAGCGCTCCCTGCTCCTTCTTTGATATATCTCCAGCTAGTACAACTTTAGCAATATCTATAATTTCTTCATAACTGATAGTTTTTTTTCCAGTTTCTACCATATTAACAAACGCCTTCAGCATCTCACGAAAGCTATAGAAAAAATCCTCAAACGGCACACTCCTTGCTTTATCAGTGTTAGAATATGTCGTAAATTGAATTGGTAGCAAAACATCGGGAATAAATTCTAAAATGATGTTCAAACCGGAGCAGTAGTGAATTTGCACAATGTCATGATCTTCTCTTTCACTCAACGAACGCACCCACTCAATATCAAGTCCCCACAGCGGCGCAATGCCTTCAAACAAGTGGTGGCCGTAGCGCAGCCAACTAACGCGAGAAACGCCATGAATTGTCTTTACCTTATCTAAACGCAAACTATCTTTGGCTAAAGCCACATCACGGGTAAAACGCATCGGCGAACCGGCCATCAGCGGATACGCAGGTCCGGTCAGCGCCATAATTTTTTTCAACTCATCTTTAGTTGCTACCAATTGCTTGTCAATAAAAATTGGCATTTTTTCTTCCAGAAACGGCCTAGCCATCTCCAGATGATTCCAAGGATCGTCCCGCGCCAGAATTACCGCATCCACCTTACCGATTAAATCAGTGTAATTATCAACAATATTAGGGATCAAGGATACTTTGGCAACATCTTCGGAAATTTTTTTGTCCTGCGTCCAAATGTGCGTTACTTTTGCTGATGTTAACGCATTCTCGTTGCGGTGATCGCGCGGCAGATATTCTTTAATTAAAGCAAAGGGGCAACGTTTTTGCAATTCTTGCGGATCATAGCCGTTAAAAATGGCTGCATATGAAAACGGATGCCCATTACCCTCATTTAATCCAATAATACCTAATTTTAACATACAACGTATTTTTTAATTAAATAGCGCAGATCAGCTACGGAAAGCCATCGATCATTAGTATTACTGCGATAATGATAGCCCAGCTGAGCGCGGCGGCCGTTGAATTCTCTCATAAAATCCTCTTCGAGCCATTTTTTTCTGGACGGCAAAATAACAAAATAATTCTTAAATTCTACCGTCGAATACGAATCGGTCTCAGTAATCATTTCTTCGTGTAGTTTTTCTCCCGGACGGATACCGACAATTTCTTGCCGGCACTCCGGACCAATCGCCATCGCCAGATCGGTAATTCTGTAGCTGGGAATCTTTGGCACAAAAATTTCACCTCCCCACATGTTTTTCAAAGCAAATAATATCAAACTCACTCCCTGTTCCAGCGTGATATTAAACCTAGTCATGGCCGGATCGGTAATCGGCAGTACGCCGGTTTTTCTTTTTTCCAAAAAATAAGGGATGACACTGCCGCGGCTGCCCATCACATTCCCGTAGCGCACTACTGAAAAACGAATATCTTTACCGCCGCGCAGGTTATTAGCGGCTACAAACAACTTATCCGAACAAAGCTTGGATGCGCCATAGAGGTTTATCGGCGCGGCCGCCTTATCAGTACTCAGCGCCACCACCTGTTTGACGCCGGTTTCCAAACAGGCGTCAATCACGTTTTGCGCGCCCATAATATTGGTCTTGATGCACTCAAAGGGGTTGTACTCCGCGGTCGGAACCTGCTTCAGCGCGGCGGCATGGATGACAATATCAATACCTTCCAACGCGTGCACCAAGCGGTGATGATCCCGCACATCGCCAATGAAGTAGCGCATCTTCGTATCATGGCCATACTCACCGGCCGGCCATTGTTTAGCCATCTCGGACTGCTTTAGCTCATCGCGAGAATAAACCACGATTCTTTTAACTTCCATGTGCTTATCGTGCAACACTTTAACCAGCATCTTGCCTAACGAACCCGTGCCGCCGGTGATTAAAATTGATTTATTTTTGAGCATATATTTTTTGTTTTTTACTTTTATAAAAAATTTTATTTTTATATTTTAATCTCTTCCAACAAAGCTTTAGTTAACTGCTTAACGTTATCTTCGTGGCTAATGTAATTGTCTTTCGTGTAATTTTTTCTATCGTAGTGCAGCGCCCTGAAATGCCGCGCCCGGACGCTGTTTCTATCCAGGGCGATTAAGTAGTTCAATACCCGTTGCCTACCGGGCGCATATCCATTAGCAATGCGCTTAAGCGCGTCCCGGCAGGATGCGACGTCATGCACGCGGTACACACCGTCGGAATACATGTACCAAACAGAACCAAACACCAGCGCCGGTTTGCCGCGCAACAAGCCTTCCAAACCGGCCGCACCGGTAGCGGTGGCAATCGCCTTAGCGCCGTCAATCAATTTATAGGTTGAGACCTCTGTTGGAATAAGCCGTACGTTGGGCAGGCCGGCAATTCTTTCATAATACTCTTGACATCGATAAAGGTGTGAAAAAGTATTGGCCGGGCGCAGTTGGTTTGGATTTTCTTTGACATAAAGTTTCCAGCCAACCGGCAGCGCCTTCGCTACGGTTTCCACCATCAGCAGCTGGTCGTCAAATACCCCAGCCTGGGGGCAGGTGGTTCGTTCCGGCTGATAGGCGAGAGGTAAATACACGAATTTTTTTGAGAGTTCGGCTCCTTTGGCTAAACTCTCATAATACTTTCGAAGCTCTCGGCTGGCACGAGTTCGTTTCCGTATAATACGCTTGTATTGGATTCCCCGCATCGGCGCGTCAAGCGTCTCCTCTTCATTCTTCATCCAAAGCATGCGCAGATACGAATACATTACCGGAAACAAACTGCCTTTAATGGTGTGACGCATGATAGAGCGCGGTGTGGGCGTACGGAACGGTTCCAGGCTCCGGCTGGCGTGCTTTTGATACTCGGGAGTGACATCGCCGCGCAAATGTATGTGCCGGCGATAGTACGCACGTAAATCTTGGCTTAAATCTTGTTCGCCATATGCATCATCTCGGTGGGCAATATAGTAATCACGAATAGCCAGCGAAGACGTTACGTAATCATTAATAAGTACTGTTCTGCTTTCCACGCAAATCTGCTCCATAATCACTACCGGAATGCTTCGCAGCTTCGCCAGCGCATATAGTACATAATGATCGCCGCCGTGCGGAATATCCGGGAAAAGAATCGCGTCCGGCGCATAGCGCTCAAGCATACCTTCGTAAAAAGCTATGTACCGATAGTATAAATCCAGCTGGCGCGGCACGGGCCAGCCGGAGTAATCAATGCGGCTGATGAGATGCAAGGCTGTATTCTGATACGGCAACAGACGCATAATAAGTTCTCTGCTGGGCGGGGCGAAATCCGAAACGTCAACCGACTTAGGCGGAATATTGCGCTGGGCGTCAGTGGAGTAGTGAAAAATTGTGTCGGGAAAATTTGCCCGGTCACGCGCTATCGTTTTGAAATAATCTCTGTACCCCTGCCAATAGACCACTTGAGCGCCATTATGCCGGAGCTTCAGAGTCACATCTCTTAAGATAGGCGTTCCAAAACCAATGATAAATAATTTTTTAGCCATATTACTTTATAATATCGTACATTTTGTTAAAGTATGATTCTTTTTCTTTAAGTAGTTCCGCCGGACTACCCTGCTCAACAATTTTCCCGTTATCCAACACAAACAGCTTGTCTGAATTGCGCAATGTTGACAGGCGATGCGCCACAGCCAGCACGGTTATTTTGCCCTTTAGGTTCTCTATAACTTGCTGAATTTTTGCTTCTGATTCGTTATCCAAAGCGCTGGTGGCTTCGTCCAGAATTAAAATTTTCGGATTGCGGGCAAGCGCGCGCGCGATAATAATACGCTGGCGCTGACCGGCGGAGAGCATAATGCCTCTCTCGCCGATAACCGTATCAAATCCATTTGAAAACTTTTGAATAAAATCATAAATGTTTGCCATTTTAGCGACCTTTTCTATTTCTTTACGTGACAGCGAGTGATTGTAAAACTTGATGTTATTGGCTATGGTGTCATTCATTAAAAAAATATCTTGTGATACGTGCCCCACGTTTTTCCGCCACTCTTTCAGGCTGATGTCTGAAATATTTTTACCATCAAGCGTAATCGTGCCGGCTGTCGGTTCAAACAAGCGCAGTAAAAGGTCAATAACGGTCGTCTTGCCGACGCCCGATGGCCCGATCAGCCCAGCAATCTGACCCTTGGCAATAGAAAAAGTGACTCCTTGAAGAACATGATGCCTTCCTTCTTCATAAGCAAACGAGACTTGATTGAACTGTAGTGAGCGCTCAAATGAAAACCGCGCGCGACCCTCATCCCGCTCCGCCGCCTGCAAAGATTTTTCTCGATATTCAAGCACGCTCTTAAGATACGGCACGGTTTCATTCATGGCATGCAGGTTGCTCTGCAGTTTTTGGATATGCTGAAATATCCGCTGTATCAAATAAACCACTGCGGCGAAAGCCGCGAAGTTGAAATCAAACCCTTGGTATGATATAAAAAACACCACCGAGATGAAAATTAAGCTAATCGGCTGTACTAAAATACTTGATATGCTGGACAAAAATAAAACAATGACCCTCAGCTGCCGCAACTCGGTAAAATACCGGCGGCCCTGCCGGGAAACGCGAGCTTCTACCGCCATCGCCTTCACCGACTTCAGGCCGAGAATATTCTCACTCACATAGTGGTTCACCTCTTTATTCATAACTGCGGTTTTGTAGGCGGCAACTCTGGTTCGGTACATTAGCGGCTTAAAAAAGAGAAAAAAAACACCACCTAACGCTACTGTTAAAAGAGTGGTGGCCAAGGATATATTGACGGCCACAACAATGTACATCGCCAGCCCGGTGATGGCCATAATAAATGAGCTAATGAGTTCCAGCATATGGGCGGCGCGCGTGGCATCATTCATCAGAATGATTTCCAAATGACCGAGCTTTTGTTTTAGCAGATGCCCCCAGCGTGAATTCAGCATGGCGTCGAACAGTTCATTTCTGACGCGCTCCTCATAATCGGTATTTATACGAATCTTAATATACATAAATACTCCCGATACAAAAGTTTTGAGCACAAACATCAGAATGATGAATGCCAAAAGATAAGCTAGAGTAAAGTCAATGTGTGCGTACTCATATATTTGCCTGATTGCGCGGGAGATGAAGTCAGTTTCTTGATCCCCATCGATAAAAAAAGAGAAAAGCGGAATAATAGCGTTTATCCCAATACCTTCCAAAAGCCCGCTGGCAAATCCAAGCGCCGTCAGCAAGATTATTAAACCCTTATAACGGTTGAAGGCGCGCCTCGAAAGGTTGGCAACATCACGTATTCGATTGTCTGTTTTAATAAAACTCATAGTGCCAGAGCTAATTATCCCAATTTATTACCTCCTCCGTAACATCTGTAAATTGGTAGGGTGTTTTAGGATATTCGGGATGGGCGATAGAATTTGAGTAGTAATTAATGTCTGCCAGTAAAGGCAGATTGGCGTCAAAATAATTGTTAAATATAACGCGAAAGGAATTAACCGGAGTGATAGATTCGTACAACTGGTTAACCTGTGCATTCGGCAGATAGTATGCATTGAGAATACGCATCCGTTCGCGGTAAAACCGGCCGGTGGAGCGCTGTTCATTAATGGTTGACCATGGGCCGTGGTCGCTTTGTATCACAATAATCGGCTGATTATCTTCTGATGCGGCTAAAATTTGCTCAACCATTGCATTAACTTTAGAATTCAAAAATGTAATCTGATCAAGATACCGTTGCCTACCCTCTTTCCCCCACATTGTGTCATCCGGATTAAAATTCAGCGTCGCATCGCGAACTTCTTCTCCGTTGGGGCCAAAAATAAACGGCGGGTGCGGAGAAAGTATGTGTGCAAATACAAACTTCGGCCCCATTGTTTCTCGTTTAGGCATATTGCTCAACTGCTCAAATATATACAGTATCCGATCCCGCCAATCGCTAAAAATATATTCGTGGAACGGAGGGTACAAAAGCCCAGCTCGCAGCAGTGTCGTATTTACAAGCAGAATGGCTAGCTCATCAAATTTTCCACCTTGTAAATTGACATCGGCATAAGGGTTGCTGCCCAACTTACCCCAAGGTGATCGAAAGGTAATAAACGTGTAACCTCTTTCACGTAACCGCCGGGAAACAGCGCTGTTTTGAATTAGTTCAACTCTGGGATCAAACTCATTCTCTCGATCGGCGACAACGTCGCTCAAATAGTTAATGTACTCCATATTTAGCGAAGAAGCAATGGACAAAGATGTTTCCGCATAGTTGCTTGTGCTCTTATCCGCAACATAAAACCCCCGCTCCTCAAGACCGGAAAGAAACGGCAAATTATCATAGCCATACAGTTCTGCCAGGGTCTTCTCATTGGCGTACGCATCCAGAATTATATAATAGATATCCGGCGTCTGAGCGTGCGCCGAAGTTTCAATTCGGTCAGCAGACTCCGGTTTAAAAATAGCGGCTTCACGCTTAATCAGTCCGGCTCCAACCGAAACCGCCGATGTCAGCACCAAGATAACGGCAACTGTATTTAAAAATTGTCGCACCGGACGCAGGCTGTAACGCGTCATGATAAGAGACACTGTTACTGCAAGCATAGCAAGTATATATAAAGGCAACACATATCGCGCCCGGCCAACTGCAACGCCGGCAATTGTAACCCCACTCAACGCATCGTACACATATCCGTATGAGAAAAAAAATACCAATAAAAACGAGGTTATAATCGCTGATTTAGCGGCATTACGCAAAAACATAATTATTAACACAAATACGATACCAGCTACCGAAACTGTTACAAAACCTGGCAACAGCACATTAGTAATACTCAATTCTATGGGATTTTGTGATAAAAAAAAGATAAACGGAAATATCGCAAACATGAGAGGATGTATCAGATTATTGAAACTAATTGATCGCATATTATTTTCCAGTTGTACTTCTGGCGCGCATCAGATAAAGCGTACGCTCTGATCCGGCTATGTGCTCGCGCGCCATGATAGTGAAAAAATTTTTAAATTCAAATTCAAACGATTCTCGCGTGTAATCCGGAAAAATATCAGGTCTGGTTGCGAGCAGTCTGTGAACCTGGGAATCGCTTTTTGGAACAAACTCAATTATAAGGTTTTTGGCAATACTTCTAAAAAATCGGGCGATGTACTGAAAAGGGATGTTATTGGAAATACGGAGGTGGTGGATAAGCGCCAGCACAAAAGCGCAATCCACCGGCCCGCGTTTCAAAAGAGAATCGCGCTCTTGATTCGCCCAGCCAAAACTCGGACTTGGGTTGGTAATGTCAATCAAAAGCGGGAGAATGTTTTTTTCCCTATTGCGGCGTTGCCACCTATAATTTTTCTCTACGGCTGCTGGATCGTAATCAAACGAAACTACTGTGATTCCCTTGCCGCTCGCAATCCGGCTGAAAACTCCTTCATTCGCGCCCACATCCCAGACGCTTTTTGCGGCACACTTTTCTAAAAATTCCCCGACCAAACTCTTCTTATGCTCAAAAGACTGATCCGCATAATTAGTGACTGTATAGTATTCTCCCCACTCCGTTCCCTTAGGATCCCAATATAACCTCTTAATAATTGCCATAAGATTATCAATTAAGCCAAGTAGTGAAGTCACGCTTAGGCGGCGGCGCGATAAGTTAACTGGTTTGTCGGCAAAATAATGCTGGCTTTTGGCGTGCAAATGTATATGCGCGAGCAGACCTAATGAAAAATACGTTCGGCGCGGCAACAACTTGCTCGCAAGATCTAAAGGAATGCCGTCCAAATAAACCCTGAACCACTGACTTAAGCGAATATCCGTATAGCTCATCAGAGCGAGCGGCGCCAAAAAATGCTGGCAGAACTGGCGATACGCAATCCAGGGCCTGCCGCTGATATATTTTTCAAATGAAAGGGTGTCAATTAATATTGGCCGACCTTCAACAAACTGAATATTATACGCACTTGCATCCTTTAAAGTCATGCCGCGCTCTAAGGCTTTTTGTTGAATGGCAAGCACGAGCAATGCGGCATCTTGGAGCTGACTGAAACTCCATTCAAACGGATACGAAATAAACGGAACTTTTTTAGGTTTTATAATTTTATACGCATGCATCGGTTCAGCCGCCTTCCGGGCCGCTACTTCCTCATGCGCCACGAGTTGATTCGCTGAAATCAGCGCCTGATATAATCCGGAAGATATAAAGGCATCATAGTGCTCACGGTATACCGTATTAATCTGGCGTAGCAAAACGCCAGACTCTTGGTCTAGAAATACAAAACCGCTTGGGTCACGGAACGAACTGGGGTGTCTTTGATCTAGATTCATAAAATATTACTCATGCTCATGGTCTGTGTCAATACGCTCATCTGTTCTGTCCGCCTGATTGGGTTCATCTGCGCGAGGGTTGAATTTTGTGATGCCGCCCTTTTTCTTCCGTGAAATAACAAGCCACATTCTATGCCAAAAAGTTTTAAACATAAACAAACCGCCAGCGACCAAGGCTATCGCCATTTGAATAAGGTAGCTACCGGTGCTAGCGTCAAGATATGCCCGGGCGTTGCGCGGCAGAACCAGCATCGCGGCGGCAATGACGGCGATCAAAAAAAATTTATTGCGAGTCATACTTATGTTTATATAAATAATTAAAAAACCGCATAAATAAAAGGGTAGCCGGCTTTTTAAGCATATAAATCCGGGTTAGCGCGGACGGCCGCTTCGGCAATATCCTTTTCCTCCGGAAAATCCACCTCGTGCCAGCCATGACCGCTGATATCACCGAGACGAATGCGCTCTCCTTGACCCGCCAATTCTTGCAGCACGCATTCCAGCACTCCGGCATCGCCGTAACGCTTTTGAGCTGATGCAGCTGCCTGTCGGTAGCGCGGCAAGTATTCAGCCTGGCAGTATGTCATACCCACATACCCATGCGAAAAGCGCTTAAGCCCCTTGGCAATATTGCGAATGTGCGCTCCCGAGTCATCTGATTCCACCTTCATATCATCATCTCCAAGCTCACGATCCGTATCCGTGAATGCGACAATGCCGTTCCCCATCTGATTTCGCACACGCTCCGCAACTGACAA
This sequence comes from bacterium, assembly GCA_030698385.1. Classification (GTDB taxonomy): domain Bacteria; phylum Patescibacteriota; class Patescibacteriia; order Patescibacteriales; family XYC2-FULL-47-12; genus JAUYLZ01. Next base: position 102,010 of record JAUYLZ010000033.1, read on the forward strand.
CCGGTAAATGTGATCAGCGTTCATGAGCAAAAAGTCGCCATCAACCTGATTGAATATGCCGGCGGCATGTAGGCTCTTTTTATTCCGATAATGTTCATTATAAAAAAAAGTTATGTCTTTATCAATACCACGCGCCACGCGCTCAACGAGATCGGCTTGGTGTCCGGTAACCGCTATAATCCGGTTCGCCCCAGCCCGGCGCGCGAATCCAATCGTGTACGCAAGTAATGGCTTTCCGGCAACCTCCACGAGCGGTTTTGGCACAGTGTTAGTAAGAGGATGAAGGCGTGTGCCCATGCCCGCAGCTAAAATAATGGCAGTGATTATGTTATTATTCATATTCATTTGTTATCGCTGTCAAGCATGTCTCTTAACTCCGTTAAGCTATGAATGGTTACCACATTCGGGTATTCCGCCTCAAACTCATCTCTCGTAAACGTCCCAACTTTACCGATAAAATCAATGCCGGCCGCACGCGCCTTGCGCATATCAGACAGAGTATCACCGACGAACAGCGCTTCATCTTGACTGACGCCCGCCCGCTCTAAGATATAGCTGAAATGTTCTTCGCCTTTTGCAAATCCCTTATGATAGCCGCAAACGTGTGCAAACGGCAACCCGGAAAATTGAACGAAGCGCTCCACATTTTCAGTATAATTATTTGATGAAATGGCCAATGTGTACCCCCGTCGATAAAGCAGCTCAACCACTTGCCTTTCTTCGGGCGTAATCTCTAAATGATCTGTGGCCGCAATCTTGCGTTCTTCGAATATGTCAGAGATTGACTGATTATGTTTGCGGCCCGGGAACAGCTCTTCTAACTGCTGGAAGAATGGAATGCCTGATGTCCGGATATATCCTTTACGCGCCTCTAGACGCAACACGCCATACTTCCACGCCATTAGATAAGAAGCTATTTCCGTAAAAATTCCCATGGTGTCAACCAGCGTCCCGTCCAAATCAAAAATAATAAGCTTTTTGTGGCGCAGGCGAGCGCGTAATGTTTGAACATAGGCTGTGTAATCGTAAACTTGCCGGATAATCTTGCGGAAGCGCCAAATCTGGCGGGAGAGCAAACCGGCCCAAAGCAAAACGTATCCACTGCCATAGATAATAACAAATATATCCAGGCGTTGAAATATGACTGCAATTAAAAGAGGTAAGAGCATGCCCGTGCTGGTCGCGGTGTTGCGATAAGCTCTATAAATGAGCTTCGTCAGGCGTGACTGTTCGGGAAAATGCTTGGTTTTATCTACATGTTTGCTCTTCGGCAAAACCTGGGTGACGTTAAAAAAGAAACGGGCTTCGTGCAGCCGAAACAGCAGCTTAAAAGTTGATCCGGCAACTCCGAAAAATAATATCCACAGCTGTCCGGTTTGCAGAAAAGCTCCATAACCAAATAAAGTAAACTGCAGGCCATACATAATGTCATGCGTGGTGGGCTCAACATAAAATCCATATCCTTCACGATAACCGCGGAACCTAAACAGCTCGCCGTCGCACGCGTCTAATATTGTTGATAAAATTAATAACGCGAATCCGACCAGTCCATAGGCGAACTGGCCAGTGGCAATCAACCCTGTGCCAACCAAATAAATAATAGTACCACTGACGGTAATGTGGTTGGGCGTTGCGCCAAGTTTGATAAATAGTTTAGTGAAGTAAATAGATACCATGCGTACTGTCAGTCCGAATACGCTCTGAGTCTGTTTAGAGGGACCGGTTCTCTGGCATATCTCGCGCAGCTCTTTGATTGTGTATTTTTTCTTACTTGACATATATTATTACTTATGCTATATTTATTATGTTCTTTTTAGGTAGCGTATGGTAAAATATCTATAGTATGATAAACACCTCATATCACATTTCCTGGATAACTCCAGGAGGAAGGAGAGTTGAAATGGCACGTCCTGATGATGTAGGATACTCTGCGGACTGTATTGTACAGCGAAGCGATGGCAAAATACTGGTCGGCCAGCGCGGTCACGAACCGTGGCGGAATACAATCTCTGTATGCATTGGGGGTCACGGATCAGAGCAAGAAGCTGATGTAACGCCTCTGCATACGGCTCTCCGAGAAGTACAGGAAGAAACCGGCCTAGCAGTAGATATTACACGATTGCTGGGTATCTACGGTCCTGGCAAACGAACTCATGCGTATCTGCGTTACGACCAGGCAGATAACCGTTACTGGGCCGAATCGAATGATCAGCCGGCACACCAATATAATGTGCTCGCTTTCGTCTTCGCGGCTACTGTTACGGGAGGAAAACTTGCTGACAGTGAAGAGATGTCAAAACTGCGCTGGGTTAATCCTGAAGAACTGGTGGGAATTAAACTGGCGTTTGATCACGCCAAACCGCTTGCGGAGATCTTATCCACGTCCTCACCTACTGAGAACGGACTTCACCTATTTATCTAGATCGACGCCGCTGTCGGCCCTACGCCATCTATGCTATGCGCACTGATGGCGTTTTTTTAAAAAGCGCTGTTTTTTAATGTTTGTCCCTTAGAATATTATTTATCTTCGGCCATAACTGAAATCAAAGTATTAACAATACGCTCTGCCGCTTTACCGTCGTTACAGCACATAAACTGATCAACTATCGTACTCGTATCCTTTTTTTTACCGTACTTAAACACGGCTTTAAGCGCAGTCAAAAACTCCTGCCTGCTTTTTACCATCCAGGTGCCGCCCAATTTCATGAGTTCCATAATGTAATCTGTATTGTATAACCGCTTTACAGAATCGCGGTAAGCAACATTATCGTCCTTATCAAAGGCAATGTTAATGACCGGCGTGCCGCAGGCAATCGAGTCTAACGTGAGCGTTGAGCCTAGATTAACGCAGACATCTGCGTGATAAAGCGAATTATACAGATGCTTTATGTGATTAAAAGAAGGATCCCACCGATCCAGCAGACGCGAATCCTGTTTATCTGATCTGTCAAGCGCAATGTTCGACAGCCGGGAAACGCGCTCAAACTTCTCCGCCTCATCCTTGTACCCGACATGCGGCCGTATCAGCACTTGCACATCTGTAAGCTCCCCTGAGTCAATCCACTCCTGCACCATTTCCGGATAATCCGCTTCCATATTAATTCCCACTCCGCCGCCGCATGATCCGTGCAGGATTATTTTTTTGCCGGCATCAAAATTAAACTGCCTGCAAAACTCCTCTCTGGAAAGCAAGTACTCACGAATCCTGTAAATATCAAATTGCGGCGCTCCGGTTATGATAATCCGCTCACTGCTATACCCTTGATAACGCATCGCTTGTCTGCGCATAAATTTACTCCAGACTATAAGATAATCGGTCGGCGCATTGAATAAAATCTTAGAAAGATTGTCCCAACTCTTGGGCATACCTACGGTTGGAACACTGAATCGGCGGGCCCCTTTGGTAACACTGCTGTCCATATAACTGTTCACGGCGGTAACAAACGCAAGCTGCGGTTTGTACTGTTCAAACAAATAATCATGTTCTGTTTGCGGATTAAACATCCTGTCCACCCACTGAATAAACCGCTTAAATCCGGGCACCAGCCGCAACGGAGCAATAAGAAACAGCCGAGGAATGTATAACATGCGGCGCGGATCAGTGCCGGCCAAACGATAACGCCAAAGAAAATGCACGGTCCGGTTAAACACAGCGCCCTTCAGTACCTCAACCATAAACCGCTCACATCGTATGCGGTGAGGATGCAGGGGTTTTAACACTAAATTGGGGTGTGCATACTTAGCAAACAAATTTTGGTCCTCATAGTTTGGAGTTAGAACTACCACCCGGTATCCTTTGTCTAATAACTTAGTTACTATACCCGTGTGAAAAAAATTCCTAATTAAAGACCCCCGAGAAATGGTTATAAAAATTGTCTGCATACTTATCCAGGCCATTTATTAATAATATCTACTACATGCTTCTTAACTTGGAGATATGCTTTTTCGGATTTTTGCCCTAGTTCCGGCAAAATTAACCTCAAAATTTCCTTACCCATTATTCTATATTGCCCGCCAACTTTATTAGCTCGCAAAAGACCGCGTTTTAGCAACCGCTTAATAGTGCTTTCACTAATTTTTAGCAAGTTGCGGGCCTCTTCAGTCGTGTACACCGCATTTTCTTTTATTTCTTCATGCATGTGGATATATTTCATATATAAAGCATTATACAAAAAGTATCAAAAGGTGTCAAAAAGTTTATTTTACTATACATTTTACATATTATGAATTTTCTGCGTTAATAAAATTCATTCTAGCCTCTACTTGTTGCAGCGCAGGTATGGCATAAATTGCCTCCCCCTCCACACTGCAAGCTGCGGCCGCACTCGCGAACTGAGCGGCGCGCCTCCAGTCACCAGTACTATGGAAGCGTACTAAAAATGCCATTGCGAACACGTCGCCGGCACCGCACTCATCCACAACTTTTGCGTCTATCGCCGAAATATCATGCCTTTCCCCTCCCTGTAAAAATACCGACGATCCCTTTTCAGCTCTGGTAATAATAGTAATATTATCGCCATTGATAATGTTTGTTAAAGCACTCTCATTACCGCCAATGTCTTCTTCGCTAATAATAATAACATCGGCGCGACGCAAATAATCCCAGTTAAAAGAGTTTGTCTGGCGGCGGGAAACATTCCCCTCTGAATCCCATGTCCTTAGCCAGCCCTGCGGACAAACGCACACCAGGACATCTGAAGACAGCGCTTCAATGACATTAAAATCAACTTCTCCCGCAATTGGACTAACCAACGCCATGTCGCTGTTTTTCCATGACTCGGGAATATCTTGTACTGTGATGCGGCTGGCAAGGCTAAAGAGGCGCTGACTGCGAGAGCCATTGCGATAGGTGTTTTGAAACACGGTGCTTTTCTCCGCGGGCACAACGACTAAATCTTTAGGCAAATGGTTAGAAAACGGGTATCCGAATCCACAACTTGTTACGAGCCGAGGGGTCACATCCAAATTTTGCGCAGTAATGGACGCATATAGAGCCGTGCCGCCAGGAACATACCGATCATTAACAATATCAGAACAAACATGGCCAAATATGGAACAATTATTTTTATTGATTTTCTTTCCCATCTTTATTAATATACTATAAATTATTACACTATAAAAAAGTTGCAAAAGATTTTATAAAGCGTCAAATTAAATTTATTACATCTAAAAATTGTGCGGCTGTCGTGTTCCAGGAAAATTCGCCGGCCCTGATTTTACCCTTGTGAATGAGCTTGGCGCGTAATTTTTCATCAGTGGCAACAAGTTGCATGGCGCGCGCAATTGCGCCTGAATCACCAGGTTCAACCAGTAAAGCCGCTTCACCGGCGATTTCTTTAAGTGACCCTATGTTTGAAGTAATGACCGGCGTGCCGCAACTCGCCGCCTCAAGAATAGGGAATCCAAATCCTTCAAGAAACGAGGGAAATACTAATGCCCGGGCATTACTATATAGCCAAGCAAGCTGCTGATCGCTGACTCGACCTACAAATACAACCTTTTCGTGCAGGCGCTGCCTATCAATAATTGCCAGCATCTCTTGATGATACACACTTTCTCTACTGGGCTTGCCTGCCAACACTAGAGAGTACTCTGGATGCGTTTTGTGAAAATGCGCAAACGCTTTCAGTGCGCTCAAGGGGTTTTTCCGCTGTTTGAGCGTACCAACGAACAAAAAAAACGGCTGCGTTAAGCCAGCCACGGTCTGTTGAGGCAAGACTGACATGTCCGTATAACCTAAATACATAATATTAATTTTTTTCGGCGCAACGGCAAAGAGCCGAACAATCTCATTTTTAGTGTACTCTGAAATGGCAAAAATATGCTGGGCGCGCCGAAACGCTAAATTTGCGAGCGTATCAAGCAAGCGGCGTTTAACGTGGGATCGTAAACCTGGCGCAAAAAACGTGCGATATCCAAAATCATACACAATGACTGCATATCGGCGCGGAAAAAACGTAAACGGCACTTGAAATCCATTAAAAATATACACATCGGCACGCGGCGCAAACCGTAAACCAAACTCTTTCCAGAGCTTTCCAAAGCCAATCTCTATAATCTGAACATTTTTATACTTAGACAGAGCGTCTCCAAAACCATTTCCTTTTTTAACATATATAAAATAAGTATTTACTGTATCATTTAACAGCAATGCTTGCAGTAAATCAAGCGTAGCGCGTTCCAATCCCGCGGGATTATTTAATGAATAAGCTGTGACAAATCCGATTATCATAATCTATTATTATTTAACAACCTCCAATTCCCAAACCACTATTTTTACCGGAAAAAACAAAGATATATACTGATCATATAGATAGGAATTCTTTTTAAAAAATTCTTTGGCATAACGGCTTAAGACGTTTTTGGAATGCGGGTAACCGTACCAAAAATCAACTTTTTTAAAGTTAATCTTAGTATATTCATAATCAGATAGAGAATTTTTTTCCGTAAGAAAGTAATCCAGCGAACGAGCGGTGAAAAAATGCTTATGAGTTGGATCGGTAAAACTGTCCACACACCGAAAATACGGTGCAACCACAATTAGACGGCCGCCCGGCTTGCTGATGCGCCAAACTTCCTTAAAAAATCCAATTAGATCGTCAATATGCTCGATCAAACTATGAGCTATAACCACATCCATATTATTGTCATCCAGCGGCCAGGGTAAAACATCCATATCATGTTGGATATCAACTTGAGGTAGGTTCAACTTGTCTATGCCCAACGCACCGTTAACCTTATTTTTACCACAACCCAGGTGTAAAATATTTTTATCTGCAAAAACAGCCTGTTTTGTCATGCCTGCAGGTGTATAAATTTTTAGAGTAAATTTTTCAGTTTTCGACATGATGTTCAATAAATTGTAATATCGCTATAGCACGTTTTTTCCATGAATACTGCTGTACATCCTGATTAGCCCTATCAGCTACTTTTTGCCCTAAAGGATTATCCTTCAGTAATTTACGCATATTTTTGATAAAGCTATCCGTGCTATCAGCTTTAAAAATAATCGCGTTGTCTTTATTTAAAATTTCCAAAATTGACGGCAAATTTGAGGCGATAATGGGTCTCTTAGATGACATATATTCAAATAATTTTATCGGTGAGGTATCATATTGGGAAAATATAGAAAATCTTTTATCCTTGGCGTGCTTAGAATTAGGCAATACTAATACATCAGCTGCGCTTAAATACAGCGGGATATTGTAGTACGGCTGATGACCTAAAAATATACAATTGTCGGCTTTATAACTTTTTTTAAAATCTTCAACCAAGCTTTTATCACCACCTACAAAAATGAATAGCACTTCCGGCAACTGCACTGCCGCTTTTGTTAAAAAATTCGCGCCCTTCCAGTCATAAAGTTGCCCGGTGTAAACAGCTAAAGATTTGCTGTCTGGGAGGCTAAGTTTTCGACGTGAATCTTGTTTATTTGGCAAATTGCTAAACTTTTGCAAATCAAAACCATTGGGAAAAACTAAAAACTTTTTTGCTGGTATATTAAATTTTTCCATGCACTGCTGTTTTTTCCAAAGGTTAGTAGTTATAATGCCAGTCATATTTTTTAAAATTATTTTCCAAAACCACCAATTCTTATCAGGAAAACCGTGTAGATCATGAAAGACTTTGTATCCTCGCCATGCCAAAAGCAAAGCTGAAAAGTGGTCGCGTGAAAAAATTATTACATTTTTTTTATCTCCTAAATTTCTGCTAAAAAATAATTGTATCGAATAAAAAAACTGTACTATTAAAAATCCATAAGGCCATCTCCTGTCAACAGCGTCAAAGACGGGCACATTGGTAATCGTAAAATTGGCCGGCAATCTATAATAATTAAAAGGATCACTTACAATTTCGTTTTTTCTCTTTGGTAACATTAACTTTACTTTTACTCCACAATCAGCAAAATTAAAACACATTTGCATAATATTCACTCCATGAGCCTTGTGCGTTGGTATACGGGAATTGGTAATGTAGATTATGTTCATAGTAGTATAGATTAACTTGAATTTGCATATTTTTTGCTATTTAATCCCCGTTCCTAATATCATTAGTTCACGCGACCAACGCATGAAACTGTTACCCTGCGCCCGCTTAATTGGGAGTATAATTCGTAAAGGCTTAAGCGCCACCTTCATCCAAGGATGACGCCACAGCAGTGGTAACTGATAAAATAATTCGGTCTCAATCTCTTTAAAACCGTATAAATCAAGTACCCGCGCCAGCCCCAGCTCTACGTACGGCTGTACGTGCGTATGATCGCTGTAAAACACATACCGCTGGCTCTGCCAGTCCGGCGTCATCACTATCAAACGGCCGCCCAGTTTAAGTATGCGCTGACACTCGCCCAGAAAATTTTCCGGATTATGCAAATGCTCAATAACAGATTTAGAAAAAACCGCGTCAAAGCTTTCATCTTCGTAAGGAAATCGATCCCGCTCAATATTAGCTGTTTTAATCTTAAACTTCTCTAACAGCGCTCCGCCATACCGGCGAATATCCAACCCTTCCGCTAAACAGCCAGCTCTTTGAAAACCGAGTAAAAACTCACCGCGCCCGCAGCCTACGTCAATCAATCTGCTCCCCTGTGAAATACCGAAACGTTCTGCTAAATATCTGCATAGTTTATCGGGATAGCCGGTATAGGCTTTTGCCTTTTCGCTGTAGTATACCTGTAGATAATTTTTCATATTGCCTGAAAAATAAGTTATATATTTAAGATTGCCAAAAATAACCGCGTTTGTCAAAAAAGTTAAATAATAACCAAATTACTAATTATGTTTTAAAATATTGCGCCAGAGATTGACGGCTAACCGCCAAATAATTTGTAAATGATACGCCGCATTAGATAAATCATATACCAGCGGCAGACTTGTCCTAGGGTGAAAAATTTTATTCAGCAGCGCCTTAATTAAATACTTTAAAAATTTTTTTATATTGGCCCGCGCTGACCTTACAAAACGAGCGAAAGTGATGTCTTTCATCTTGTCCTGCTCAATATCCAAATAGTGCACCCACTTTTGACGAAGAGTTTTAATATCTTCCAAAGGAACAATCTCCGGATGTTTGAGCGCACCCAATGCATACCCCGCTTTAGGCTTAACGCGCTCATGGACACGCTTGACGAACGGGGTGGCCGCGGGAATATAAAAAAACCGAAGCTGATATATTGGCTTTAAACTCGCGACCGGCGCGCCATTGAACGTGTACACGCGCGGAAGCTGATACAAAAAATGTGTATTTGATTTGCCGCGCGCCACAATGCCTCTTATTTCTTCAGCCGCCTCCGGCGACAGATACTCGTCGCTGTCAATAAACAAAAACCAAGCATACTTAGCCAGCGCCAGTCCCTGGTTGCGAACTTCAGCAAAATTTTCAATTCTAACATTTTTCTTATCCGTCTTTGCCTGCGGATAAACGCGCGCGCCGTAATATTCTGCGATCTTCATCGTATCATCAGTGCTATTGCCGTCTAAAATAATTATGTCGTCAAAAGCACGCACGCTTTCTAAGCATCTACTAAGTGTTTGCGCCGAATTGAGTGTCAAAATTTCCACACTGCAAGGAATTTTATCCATACTTTATTTTTTAAATTCAATGAAAAAATAAATTACCTAAAATACCTCTTTTTAATGTTCGGGATGGAAAAAAAAGACTCTTTGACCTCTCTCAAGGAAAAATTTGATTGACCTCGGCGGCGGTTTACAAATAAACTCTTGCATTCTTTAAACTTTACGCCTCGGCGGTGGAGCTGATAGGCGATTTCGGAAAGCACGATATAGCCGCTCGCTTTTATTTTTTCAAAGTCCAGCTTTTTAAGCGCCGCGCGCCCATAGACACGGTAACCGTTGGTGTAGTCATGCAGGCCAATTTTCAAAATTAAGTTGGCGTAAAAATTAGCAAACTTGGAAAAAATGCGCCGCGCCAGCGGCCAGCCTTTAATAACGCTGCCCTTTACGTAACGCGAGCCAATTACCACCGTGTTTGGTTCGGCGACAGCAATTAAAGCCGGCAGTTCGTCCGGCTGGTGTGAAAAATCCGCGTCCATTTCAACTAAATAATCATAGTCCCTCTCCAGCCCGTACTTTAAACCGGCCAGAACGGCGCTACCCCGACCGGATTTTTCATTACGCTTTATTAAATGCAGGCGCGCTTCCCTGTCCCGCCTTTCTCTCACTAAGTCAGCGGTCTCATCAGAGCCGTCGTCAACGATTAAAATATCGAGCGTGATTGGCAGAGAAAGTAGGGCGTCAATTAATTTTATAATTGTCGTTTCTTCGTTGTAAGTCGGTATGATAACTAAAATTTTTAACATATTATAAAAAAAAGTTGTGAAAACATTTAATAATATAGTCCAAATCACCACGAAATAACTTCTGATGGCAACCAATATAAAAACCGTTATTATTAATCCAGCGCGCAACCGGATAGCGGCTTTCCAAATCGCCGTACATTTTTTCGTAAAAAGGCTGGTTTGTTAAGGGCAGCATTTCGCGCGTTTCAATGTTATGTTTTTCTAAGTGCATGACTAGATCTTTTTTCTGTACTGTTGACTCTTTTTTAATAACTAAAGGAAACATCATGAAAGCGTGTTCGCAGTAGGCTGGCCAGCTCGGTAGCTGTAACTCTGCCTGTAAAGGCCCTAAACCTTCAATTAAATACTGCGCGTTTTCGCGCCGCTTTTCTAAAATCTCGTCTTTACGCTCAAGCTGCGCCACGCCTAAAGCTGCCTCCATTTCAGTCAGGCGGAAGCTATGGCCCAGCTGGATAAATTTAAAACGGCGCGCCACGGTTTGTTCCAGCCTTTCGGCCGATAAATTTTTATCATCATCAATTTGCAGATAAATACTATCGCGGCCGTGGTTAGCCAAGCTTTTTAACGTTTCCGCATGGACCGAATTACTAGTGCAGACAAGGCCGCCGACGCCGGTGGTAATCAAATGCGCCATGTAGGTTGAAAAGCAGCTAATTTCTCCGAAGGAGCCGACCGGACGCCCTTTGTATTTTACAAACATGGTCTCGCAGGAGTCTTCAATAATTTTTAGATTATATTTTTTCGCTATCTCAATAATAGGATCCATATCAGCCGGCTGGCCGAATAGATGAACAACCATAATCGCTTTGGTTTTTTCAGTAATATGCCTTTCAATTTGCGCCGGATCGATATTGTAGCTTTGTTCGCTGACATCAACAAAAACCGGCTTTAAATTATTCATCAATATCACGTTCGCGCTGGCGACAAACGTCACCGCCGGACAAAGTATTTCTTCGTTATCCTGCCAATTATATACCTGCTTTAACGCCGCTACCGCGAGCTGTAAGGCGCTGGTGCCGCTATTTACCAACAGGGCGCTGGAGCATGCGTGCAGCTTGGCAAATTCATTCTCCAGGCGCAGGCTATAAGGCCCGTGTGAAAGACGCTCATTATTTAAAACGTCATTAACGTACAACTTTGCTTTTTCATCAATATCGGCGCAGCCGACGCCGATTTGCTCACGACGTTCGGTTGATACTAGTTGCACGCCTAAACTCTTACAGTCAGCTTCAAGCATAATTTTAACTAATTCGGGAAAAGAGGTCCGCGGCTGCCAGCCCAGTTTTTCACGCGCTTTAGATGCATCGCCGAGCAGTATATCCACCTCGGTCGGCCGGTAATAGCGCGGGTCTATTTCCACATACTGCCGCCAGTCTTTTATGCCGGCTAAATCAAAAGCGACGTCTAAAAATTCGCGGATGCTGTGCGTCTCGCCGGTTGCTATTACATAATCATCGCCGCGCTCTTGCTGCATCATAAGCCACATCGCCTCTACGTACTCGGGCGCATATCCCCAGTCGCGGCGTGCCTCTAGGTTTCCCAAATATAACTTATCCTTGCTGCCGGCTAAGATATCGGCGATACCGATAGTTATTTTTCTGGTAACGAAGCTTTCGCCGCGGCGCGGCGATTCATGATTGAATAAAATACCATTGCAGACGAACATGTCATACGCCTCGCGGTAATTAACCGCCGCCCAGTAAGCGTATACTTTGGCGGCCGCATAAGGGCTGCGCGGATAAAAGGGCGTTGTTTCGCGCTGCGGCACCTCGCGGACGCGGCCGAACATCTCTGACGACGACGCTTGATAGAACTTTGTCTTAATGCGCGTTTCCCTGATTGCTTCTAAAAGCCTGATCGTAGAAACCGCCGTCGCTTCCGCCGTATAAACCGGTACGTCAAAACTCACTCTGACATGGCTTTGCGCGCCGAGATGATAAATTTCATCCGGATTAATCTTTTCAATCAGCCGCGCCAGGCTGCTGGAATCGGTTAAATCGCCGTAGTGTAAAAAAATATTTTCCGTGCTTTGCGCGTCTTTATAAATATGTTCCAAACGTTCGCGGTTAAAGCTGCTGGAGCGCCTGACCAGGCCGTGCACCTCATAATCTTTTGCTAGTAATAAATCGGCTAGGTAGGAGCCGTCCTGGCCGGTGACGCCGGTGATAAAAGCCCTATTTTTATTTTTATTTTCGCTGGACATACTTTATTTTTATTTTAAACCAATGAACGATTTTAACCATTGTTTTTTCTACCAATAATAATGTTTGTATCACGCGTACCGGGCAGGAGCCGCGACAAAAGCCTGAATAAATCCACGTAAACCGAACGTAAATTTTTAAAACTAAGTTCAGGCTTCATACTTTGTATATTTTCGGCCGCCGCTATTTCCAGTCCTAACCACTTAAACATAACTTTTAACTCGTGTAAAGTATACTCCCGCCAGTGTCCTTCAAAATTATCGCCGCGCTTAAAAAAATTCTCCAAATGCCCGGACATCTGCGAGCGGCCGAACAACCCGCGGATACGATTTAACAGATGGCTGACATTTGGCGTCGCAATATAAATTAGACCGTTCTCGTTTAAATTTCTTAACATGGCCTCTAAAAATTTTTTTGGCTCTTTTTGATGCTCAATGGTTGCGATACTGATGATGACATCGTACTTCTTATCTAAATCATCATCTAAAATATCGCGGCTGGTAATTCTCAAATTCTGCTCTTCCCAAATTTTTTGTAAGTTCTGAATTTCAGCCACCGCGAAATCGTTATCCGGCAAAAATAAATACTTGTCTCCGCCTTCGATATTATATCCCAAAAATTTCAGCGTCAAGGCCAAAATGCCAATGCCGCAACCGGCGTCAAAAATTTGCTGTTCCGGCGTCAAGTGCGGGCGCAAAACATTTAAATGCACCAGGTTGTTGTTAAACTCCCAGAGTTGTTTATCTGAATATGGCGATAAAGTTTTGTAGGCTTTTTGCAAAGCCGCTTCGTTAGTCATTTTGTCAATGCTGTCATTGCGAGGAGCGTAATGAAGCGAAGCGTAATGAAACGACGCGGCAATCCCGTGAGGACAAAGACGTTGCTATCCAGGCGGGATTGCCACGCTTCGTTCCGCTGCGCTACACTTCGCTCGCAATGACATATTATTAAAAAATTATTTTAATACTTAATTTTTTCAATTCCTCCGCATCTCTTTTGGTAGCCAAAACATTGAAATAATTGTGATGAAAAAATTTTCTGATGTTTTCGGCCAGGTCGTAAAGTGTAACATCCTCTGCCGAAACTTTAACCCTTTCCAAAGCATAATCATCAGCAATAACATAAAAATGATAGCCAAAATTACGCAGCGGCAGTAAGTAATCTTTTAAATCTCCCAAACTGCCTTTGATTTGCGGTGAGTATTCAAAGATAATGTCTTGGGGATAATTTTTATTTAATAAATTTTTCATACCGGTAAAAACCGCCGGTTCATGCCCTTCCACATCAAGCAGCATAAAATCCATACTACTAATGTGTTCTTTTTTGATAAATTCGTCAACTGAAATCGCCTCAACGTTTTCTACGTTTTCAGAGCTATCAGCTGTAACAATTGCCGAGCGCAGGCTGTCTACTGAAATTGTAACCTTACCAGAGGCGCTGCTCAAGGCTTTATTTTCCAAGTTAATTTTACCAATATTTTCGTTTAATTTAAAATTTTCCGCGGAAATTTTATGAAGGTATGAAACCGGTTCAAAAGCAAATAATCTACCTTCTGTTTTTATCATTGCTCGCCGCGCCATCAGAGCTAGATAACCAATGTGTGAGCCGGCAATTATCGCGGTATGAACATTTTTTATTAAAACTTCCATGAGCCTGGTAGTTTGCGGCTCCCAAAAGTATTTAACTTTTGGCCCGTAAAAAATTACGAAGCGCCCCAAAATGTCGCCCAAATCAGTCTTCATTTTTAACCCGTTTTTTAACACAGTCACTTCATCATACCTCTTCCCTAAAATCCGGCTCGCTACCGGCCAGGTTAAAAAATCCCGCACCTTGTTTGAAGGATGAAAAGCGTTTAAGTACCAGCTGATGATTTTTATAAAAATATTTTTCATTGGAGTTTTATTTTTCCAAGTACGCCCTCACTATATCAGCGACGCGCTTGGCGCTGTTGCCATCCACCGGATACTCCTGTTCCATTTTTTCTTTTAGTGATTTATTAAGCGCGCTGTTTGGATCTAAGAGTTGCGGTAGCTCCTTGGTTAAATCATTCATATTGTCAATGCCGACGCTGGCGCCAAGCCGCACTGGCACGAGCGGCAGTTCATACCCGGCAAGAATTTCAAAATCAGTATCGGTAATGTGCGCGGTCGGCTTACGGCGATAAATGGCATTAATCCCTTCCGTTGACCAGGTCGTAAGCACCACGTCAGCTGCCGCGCTAATCTCGTCGCTCGTAAAACCTTTCGTATCAAGAACATTAATACCAGCGTCAACGAGCATCCGCTTATATGTTTCATAACTGACGTTATCTTTAGGATGACGCCGAAATACAAAGTAAAAATTTTCTCCCGATTGTTTCAGCGCCGCCGCCATTTTAGCTATCTTGTCCGGCTCGTCTATTGACGACATGAAAACAACTAACTTGTCTTCCGGACGAAGTTTTAGTTTAGTTCTAGTTTCTTGCGCTATTTTTTCCGTATCTTCATGGGCAAAGCGATCAAAAGCCGGCTGGCCGGTTACTACTACCCTGTCTGCCAAATCAGGAAACTCTTTGACGATAAGTTCTTTGGCGCCATTATCCATCACACAGATTTTGTCCGGCAGCGGCAATTCTCTCTCTCGCAACGTCGACAAGTACCCTGCGGCGTTACCATAAATGTCTTCAATTAAAACCTTGGGGACTTCCGGAAATGTTGCGAGCAAGTAGTTATCAACCCCCGTTTCACCGGAACGATCCATTATAATAACGTCGGGAGTTCCGATGACATTATCAGCTTCCAAAATCATCCCCGACGGCGTGATGTCTGTGGTGTCAAACTGCTTTTGCACGACTTCTTGAGCCAGTCCGTCCGTTGCTATATCTACCTGTACGTCCTCATCTCCGAGGAGTTCTCGTAATACCGGCATCAACGCCTTACCGCTGCCTAAATCGCGTGTCGCCGCCAAAATATTTTTTGCGTTTTCTGTGCTTGATTGTTTAACGCGAAGAATTTTAGTTTCAAACAGTTCCGGCTTGCCTTCAATGTAAGGTATTTTTGACATTCTTTCCTGATGCACTTTAGTTTCTTTCGCCAATCGTGCTTGCGCCTCCGGAGAAAAAGTTTCAAATTTCTTGCTCATAAGTCATAGCTATTAAGTTATGTCGCGTACCGCTTGTTGCACAATAGTATTCAGCCGCTCCCGCGCAAACAGTTCACTGCTCAACCGCAGCGCGTTGGCTGACAACTTCTTTCGCAATGACCTATCCTTCAGCTTCAAAAGCTGCTCCACAAACTCATCTTTATTTTTAGCGCATAACACGTGCTTTCCATTTTCATACGGATAGCCGGCCAGACCGCGTTTTGAAGTCACTGTCGGAATGCCATACACCAGCGGCTCAAAAATTTTTTGCTGCATGCCCGCGCCCATAATGGACGGGATTACCGCGATATCAACTTCGTTTACTAAAAACTGTTCTAAATTTTCTACAAAACCTTCTTCTTTGATATTATTAAGACAAAGTTTGGCCAAGTTCTCCGGTAATTTTTTCCCCAAAATATGAAAGAAAAACTTACCCGGCGCGCGCCGCTCAACCTCCGGCGCGATTTCTTTGATAATTAATTCGGCCGCTTTATAATTATGGCTTACATTGTATGACGCACCCATGAAGAATAAGTGTAAAACGTCCGGTTCACGAATTTCCCGGCGCTGTTTTACTAACGCCGGCAGACTGCGCAACGGCAGGGTGTCAATATTTTTGGCGCCTAATTTTTTATACAACTTTTCTTCCGCCGGCGTGATTGAAAAAACGTAATCGCTTTTTTTAACAATTTTTAATTCGGAAAAAAACTTTGGCAAAAATTTCAAATAATTAATTAAACTTCGGCCGTCTTCGTGCAAAAAATGAATGGCTTCAAAATTGATGGAACGCGTGATAATGGGAATATTTTTGGCTTTAAAAATTTGATAAAGCGGCCATAGGTAAGTATAGTCAAACCAGGCCGCGTCGGGTTGCCATGATTGTAAAATGTCAATGGTC
Source organism: bacterium (assembly GCA_030698385.1). GTDB lineage: Bacteria > Patescibacteriota > Patescibacteriia > Patescibacteriales > XYC2-FULL-47-12 > JAUYLZ01. The sequence continues at coordinate 118,544 of JAUYLZ010000033.1, forward strand.
AATTGTTTAATATTAGCTTGCGTATATTCATAGGCCGAACCGTCCCAGTCAATCGGGTTTAATAACTTTCTGATTTTTTTAAAAATACTACTCTTTTCTCTTGAGCTAAATTCATATGGCACTACATCAATTTTGACATCATGTTCGCGTCCCCACTTAATGATTTCTTCTTCGTTTTGCCACTCAAATATTCGTCCAATCACGCGCACGTCAAAGCCCAGTCTTTTCAACTGCAACATGCCAGCCAAGCGTTCCTGTTCGCAGGCGCCGGTGGTGGGAATGGGAAATTTAGGAGTGATGATTAAAATCTTTTTATTCATTTCTTTTATTTATAATGATCGGTAAATAAAATAATTTCTATGATATTGCCCTTAATAATACAAATGCCTCGATATTTTTTATCAAGGCGAAAACTATAAAAAACCGTACCCTTAAGCATGACCTTTTTAAAATGCAGGGACGGATGAGATAAACTACTTTCTAACAAACTTTTAACTTTTAACCATTTTTTATCTAAACGATATTTTGTTAAATAATTTATTAGGCGTGCGGATAATACTTTTATTATATACGCCATGCTAGTTCTTGTTTTTTAATCCGGATTTATAAAATTGAGACTTTTTATAACCTGCTACAAGTTCATTCTTAAATGCATCGCTGTAATTGGCATCATCCAGCGACTTTTTCAGTTCTTCCGCCGATATCCACTTTGTATCTTCAAGTTCCACCATTTTAACCGGCTTAACGCTGATTTTTTGATCTAAGGGATCAAAGACGGCTTTTAAAGTATCGGCCTTTAAAAAATCTCGCCATCTTTTAGGGATAGTAATTTGGCCAGTGCCAAATATTTTTAATATTACTTCCTCTTTCATAATTATATAATTAGTTAATTATATAATTATATTATCAAATTATAATATCTTGTCAAGCTGTCGCCCGCTCATGAACTGCCGATACCACAACTGGAAAGTCATTACTGACCAAAGCGTGTTTAAGGCGTAAGTTTCCTTATTGATATGCCGTTTTAAAATATTTTGCAACTCATTAAAATTAAATAACTCGCGCGTCCCCTCGTTAAATGATGGTGACAATACTTCTAGCATCAGCGGCTTTAGCGGCCCGCGCACCCATTTCGCCGCCGGCGAGAACCAGCCCCATTTCGGCTGATTAAGTAAGTACTCGGGTAAGTACTTTTGCATAGCCTCTATTAATATTAATTTTCCGCGGTAATAATTACCCCGCTCGCCCATTTTAAATCCTTTTTGGCCTATTTTCATGCTTAGCGGAATGCACTGGGCTAACTCTACCAGGCGATGATCCAAAAACGGCACCCGCTGTTCCAAGCCGAAAGCCATGGACATCTTGTCACTGCGCACGAGCGACTCATCCGGCAGCCAGCTTAAAATATCGGTTTTCATAAACTGACCGGTAAAATTTTTTTCATCCACACTTTTAAAATACCTATTGTTCATAAAACGCGGCAATACTCCGGTGTCACCCCCTTGTTTCAGAAATGAAGCTATTAAGCTTTCTTTTTGAGAAAAAAAAGATAAGTAACGCTCCGCGCCGGCCGCGGCATTTATTTTATTATACCATTCTTTTTTGCCTAAAGCGCCTAGTAACTTTTTCACGCCGGCATTTTTACGAAAAGAAGCGGGCACGCGTTGCAGCCTGTCCAGCCAATAATTATGGTAATAGCGCTCATAGCCGCCGAATAATTCATCGCCGCCGTCACCGCCCAATACAACTTTTACCTGCTTGGTTGTATATTCGGCTAAAAGCATATTCACGGTCTGAATGTGGTTAGAAATAGGTTCATCCATATGGTAAATTGTTTTTGCTAAGTTATCAATAATGTCTTGGGCAGAAAGGACGAACTCATGATGATTAGTTTTAAAATATTCAGCGGTTTTTTTTGCGACCACGAAATCATTGTTGTACTTTTCCGCTTCCTCGGTCTGTTCAAATCCAACCGAAAATGTGTTAACCTGATTAGATAACCTGCTCATGATGCCAGTGATAATGGTTGAATCAATCCCGCCGCTTAAAAAAACACCGACTGGCCGATCCGACATTAAACGCAACTTCACAGCATCATATAAAAGATTTTGAACGTCTTTGATTATCATATCTTTATCACTCATCAACTCATCATCCTCTAATCGCCAATATTTTGTTAATTTGATATCTCCATTTTTTATAATTGCATAATGCGCCGGCGGCAATTTAAAGATATTTTGCCACATCGTCAGAGGCGAAGGAACATAAAGCAAGCGAAAATAAATATTAAACGCGTCGTAGTTAAGAGGCGTCTCAACTTTATGCCGCAAAATCGCCTTTACCTCTGAAGAAAAAATAAATTTATTATTTTTATAATAATAATAAAGCGGCTTAATGCCGACTCTATCCCGCGCCAGAAACACCTCTTCGGTTTCTAAATTTAAAATCGCCAGCGCAAACATGCCGTTGAACTTCTGCAAACATTTAGGACCCCATTCTTGATATGAGTACAAAATTACTTCGGTGTCGGTTTTTGATTGAAATTTACAGCCTTTTTTTTCAAGTTCTTTTTTTATCTCTAAAAAATTATATATTTCGCCGTTAAAAATAACGGCAAATTTTTTGTCAGGCGTAAACATTGGCTGATGGCCGGCCGAACTTAAATCTATAATTGAAAGCCGGTTATGCCCCAGCGACCAATGCTTGGATAAAAAAATTCCTTCATCGTCCGGACCGCGATGCTGAGTCGTCATATTCATTTTTTTTATTAAACTTTCATCCCGAAAGTTAAAGCCGTTGATGCCGCACATAAGTTAATTTTAACTTTATACTTTTTTAGCCAGCACAAAAAAATTGTCGCGTGTATTTATGGGTATGGCTATTTTTTTTAAAAATTTATTTTTGGCAATTTGACTGGAAAAAAATCCTCGTCGGCTAAATCTGTTTTCAATAAATTTAACTACATAATGCAGAGTAAATTTTTTACCTATTTTCCCGTGTTGCAAAATTTTAAATCCGGTCTTAGACAAAAGCAAGGATAAACTATTTAAATTAAAATAGTGCAGATGCTCAGGCGGAACAATCAAATGCCATCTTTTGCCTAAAAGCCCGGCCAAAATACTGCCGGCGTCAGGAGTGTTAATGACAATCACTCCCCCCTTTTTTAAAAGACGGCTGGCCCGAGAAAAAAACTCCCGGGGCTGGGGCAAATGTTCAACCACATCCCACATGGTAATCAGATCAAAACTTTCCTCTGCAAAAGGAGCGTTCTCTAAAGTTCCCGTAAAAATTTCTAAACCGGCCTTCCGACCGGACCGGGCCGCGAAATCGGAAATCTCCACGCCGTTCACCTGCCAGCCGCGCTCTTTAGCCAAACACATAAAAAAACCGGTGGCCGCGCCCACGTCCAAGAGCCTCCCTTTGTTTGGTAATAACTTCTCTATTAACGCGAGATATTTCAACCAGGCTGAAAGCATGGGTTTTTTGTCAGCATTATAATCCGCGTAGCCAAAACCTTGGCTGGCGCCGCTGAAATAATCTTGGGAATAAATTTCTGCAAAATCTTTAGGCAGTGGCCAAACAAAAATTAAACCACAACCGGAACAGCGGTACAAATCATAGCCGTTTTTATTCATAAAAAATTTAGGGCTGGCCTGATCGCAAACTGCGCACTTCATATTTCATAACTTAATAAACAAAAACTCTTGTTTGGCGGCATCACTTATGTTATTATGCCAATATAATCATTATTAAAAAATAATCAATAAATGTCCAGTCAACCTAATACCCCCGACCAAAAAACTAGCCTGGCCTTGTCTGTCGCCTTGCCGGCGTATCAGGAGCGTGATAACCTGGCTATTTTAATTCCGGAAATAGAAAACATATTTGCCGAAATTCCTTTTGAAATTATTGTGATTGATGATAATTCCCAAGATGGCACCATTGAGCTCTTGGCTGACCTGCAAAAAAAATTTGGCAATATTCAAATCCTTGAGCGTCCGGCGCTCTTGGGTATTGGCTCGGCCCTGCGCGAAGGGTACGCGCTCGCTCGCGGCGAATTCATTCTTTCCAGCGATGCTGATTTGTCATTTCGCGGCGCGGATATGAGCGCAATTTATAAAAAAATACAAGCAGGCTATGACATGGTCTTGGGATATAAAATATCACCGCCGCAAAGCTCTATTAATAACAGAGATCGCCTCAGCTACATGGGTAATTGGGTCGTCAGACTAGTCAGCGGCATAAAGTTAAAAAATTTCAATACCAACTTCCGTATTTTTAAAAAATCGCTCTGGCAAAAACTTAACACCAAAGAAGACAGAAACTTTTTTCTCTTTGAAACCATTCTTAAAGCGCAGCGAACTCAAGCAAACTTTGCGGAAATTCCCGCTACTTTTTACGCCAGAGAATTCGGCCGCTCAAAAATAAACTTCTTCAAAGAAGCGCCGGCGTATCTGTACAAACTTTTTTACTATACATTTTTGATAAAATAAACTATCTGGCCAATGTGTAGATAGCAACGTTATTATCTTCATACACCTTGCTTAACTGCTGATACTCATCCAGCTTCCACTCCGGCTTAAAATTTTTGTCCCAAATAATATAATCCAAGCGATACTTTTTTAATAAATTAATATCCCAGCCAAAAATTTTTAAATTGGCGTAAACTGCCTGTATTTTTTCTTTCTCTTGGCTGATGCTGTACTTCGGCTCATACCGCAAACGCCAGCTTAAACCGTAATTATCCAAAATGGTGTGGGTATTCTCCTCGGTTTGCCTCGTCATTGCCCAAATAAGATTATAAAATTTCTCTACTTGAAACTCTCCATTAACATAAGCATCTTCATCAAAAAATTTTGTTAGTAGTGAACGCTCAATTATTTCTTGGTCACTGCCGGGTAGCCATTGGGCATATTCAGTATTATAAACATTAGCCCTCGTATAAACCGGAATGAAGCTCATTAAGCGGGAGTCGGAAAAAATTACCGCGTCCGGTTCGGTATTTTCATTAATCCAGTCAAAAATAGTTGAGTAATATTGCAAATTCTTGGTATCAATCGGCGAAGCCGGCCGAAAGCCGGCTGAGCTTCTATCCGCGTACAACTGCAAGAAAGGCTGCAGAGTAAAGGTTGAAAATCTATAAGCTGGCGCGATTATTAAAATAAATAATATGGCCAGCATAATTTTTTTTATAATAGCGCGTTTTCTTTCCTGCTCCTGCTGTCGGCTAATCACCCAAAATATATAATGGCCACTGATAATAAATATAAATAGCGGCATCCATGCCCAATGATTGGCATTTTCTACAATGATGCCGGTGATTAACTGATGATTCGGAAACAAAACATTGGCAATTAACAAACTGGCAATAATTTGCGCGGCCGGCTTTTCTTCCAGTTTGTAATAACGTGCGAAAAAAATAAAAAAAGCCAGCCAAACTAAAGCGACCGCCAAGCGCGGGTAAGTCTCCGGCAAATGCGAGTGATACAAACCTATCCGCACGAGCATCTCTGCGTAATACGGAACTTTAGCGCCGCTGATAAACTGCAGTAAATAGGGAATGCCGGCGGCCACGGCTACGCCCCACATTAAAAGATAATATTTTGTATTAAGCCAGTCTTGGCGTAATAACAAAATCAAAAAATATATTCCAGTCAGCGTTATCGCAAACATCCAATGATAATGATAGGTTAAAAAAAGCAAACCGAAAAATGCTCCCGCTAAAACCGCGTTAAACCGTTTATCTTGATTATTTTTAATGAACCTAACCCAAAAAATTAAAAAAATTATTAAAATAGGCAGGCTTAGCTGAGGGTGCATGGGTTTGGTAATTCCCCCAAACGCCAAAGTAAACGTGAGCAACGGCAGAATTACCGCCGCGTATTTATGCGGCGCTATGGTATAGAGCAACAGGTAGGTTAAAATAAAAATAATGGCCGGCGACACAAAATCCATAATAATCTGCAGAGCCGGCAAGCTGATATGAAAAATATCGGCAATAAAACCAAAAAAATACTCCGCTCCCCGGGCTTGCGCGTACGTTGAATTTTTATGCTCCCAAAAATACTGATGGTTTATAGCTTTGTGTCCGTCAAAAACTTCCTGCGTCCTGGCTAAATAAAACAGCGTGTCGCCGTTATTGACAGGATACACGCCGGCAAAATCATTACCAACTCTTTGAAAAAACAAAAACGACGGCAAGCCGGTGAAGACTGCCACAACTATTACCCCAATAACTACTGCCCAATATTTTTTTAAAAAATTTTTTACTAATTTGACAATATTTAATAAATATGCTACCATAATAAATCAAGACTTTTTTCCTCGTACATTAAAAATTATGAATATATAAGGAGATAATCATGAATAAAAAATTAATTAATGAATGGTATTCTAAATTTGCGCCGGGATTAAATCCACAAACCATACCAGACGAAGCAGTGATTGAAAGGCCTTTTACACCTCTGGTTCCCTTTGGAATTCAATATCGCATCAAAATGCCCGACGGTTCAGTATTTCCCAGGCACCAGTCAGGTCCCGGCGCCACTGTCGCCATCACTGACGGCGAGAGACTTGTCGTAAAAAAAGAATTTCGCCCGGAATCTAATACTGCAATTTTGAAATGTGCCGGCGGTTTTGCTGGAACAAATTCACTAGTTGCATCGGATATGGTAAAAATATTTGATGCACTTCTTTACAAGAATCCGGTTATTGTCAAAAATAACGAATATGAAAATCTGCGCTCATTTCTTGATAAGCTTTGCCGCCGCGAATATCAAAACTGGAGGTTAGGTGACAAAGATATTAACTTTTGTGTCAGACCAATCGGCAATCCCAACGTTAAAATATGTTCAATACTGGGATTTATAATAATCAATTCATCTGAATTAAACCAATGCATCTGGCCCAAAATAATTACTTTTAAAGAGGCGCGCCAACTAGTAAAAACATTTCAATTCGGCGACCAAAATACTGATCTTTTGATTCGTGAACTACTCCATATTTATTCGTAGCCATACTTCTCCCGAAGCCTTGACATTAAGCCGCACTTCTATAAGAGCGGCTTTTTATTTTAAAATGGCCTTGATAATTCGTCTCGCTGTTTGTCCGTCCCAATAAGGTATCTCGACTTTTTTTCTTGCTAAATTTTTATTTTTAAAAACTTCTATTATAGAATTCTTACTTACGCCGCCAATGCTGTTTGTGCCGCGCGTAACGGTAATCGGCCGCTCGGTTTCGGTGCGCAAGGTGATGCAGGGCGTGCCCAGATAACTGGTTTCCTCCTGTACGCCGCCGGAATCCGTTAAAACCAGTCCAGCATTTTTTTGATAATATAAAGACTGTTCATAGTTAAGCGGCGGCAAAACGCTAAAAATCCGATTAATTTTTTTCAGCAGGCCAAACTCTTCCGCTCTTTTTTTCGTACGCGGATGCAGCGGCAGATAAATCTTATGAGTCTTAGAAATTTTAGTCAAGGCAGTTAAAATATCCGTAAAAATTTCATGATCATCAACGTTTTCCGCGCGATGCAGGGTGCAGAAAAAAAACTTTTCTTGCGTTTCGGGAATTTTATCCAAAAATAATGCCATCGTATCAATCATAA
>JAUYLZ010000036.1 GCA_030698385.1 bacterium
CAAAATAGTCTGAATTTGTTCAATGGTGATAGCGCCATCAGCAAAGGCAAAGGCGAGACCAATGTAAAAAGCGTTGTTGCGGTCGCGTAGAGCGACGCCAAGTTCTTTTTGCACCTTTTGAATCTCAATGGGCGCGGTGGCATCATAGAGGTTGTTATTTACCACCACGTCGTACTTGCGGATAATGTGGTTGTCATCATAGATGCGCTTAAGTTCCTGCGCTAAGCTGATGCGCTTTTGATTGTAGAGTTCAGCCACGAGTCCCAGGAGCGCCACTGATGCTTCACCGGCTGATTTGTCACGCATGGCGATGAATTCATGACTGCCATCAAGCGAGGGTACGGTAGCGCCGCGACCCAGCGTCATGCCGCCGGACTGTTCGCCGGCAAAGAGGACCGCGGGGTTTTTGCCCAAGTTTATGGCAGTACCGTAAACATCATGCACAATAACGTCTTGCGGCTCTTCACCACGCTGTACGCGCGTTTTGTTTTCGCGAATCGCTTTTTCTACCTTACGCTCAAAACCGGCAATTTCTTTAAAACCAACCGGACCGGCAAGAGCGGGGATGCCTGTTTGCGCGACCCACTCTTGCGCGCCGCGCCGTTTAGTGCGGTAGGTGCGCTCGGTTTGCGCGGCCGCCCACTCCAGCCAGCTGGCGGCCGATACGGTCGTGGTAATCAAAAACCAGTCATACTGCTCCCATAAGCCAGAGGCAATCAGCTGACGTTTACGGTAGTTCATGGTCATTAAGAAGAGTTGGTTGGGATTGTAGAAGGCGAGAATTTTTTTATCGTTTATGTAAACCGAAGCAACGCCAAGTTCTTGCAAACATTCACGTGTCTTTGAGGTATTGGGTTCAATTTGAAAGAAAACAAGCCGATCGCCGTCGGGGTCGGTTGTGAGTTCCAGATGGCCGACTGGCTGCTGTGCTAAACTGTAGTCATATCCCATGGTTTTAATCACCTCCAACAGCGTGAGATCTTGAGAAAGATCAATAAACTTGGGTACATAGTATATTAGCATTTTTTCAGTATCGGGAATGCGGCGGTAGCTCATCTTTTTTTCTTCAACCAGTGCCAAGTCATCGGCATAGGCGGCATCAACTCTGAAGGTAATAGTGGTTGTTTCCGGCAAGGTGTCGGGACGTTGTCGCTTGGTAAGCGCGAAGAGTTCATTGGTCGCAATAGTCGCAGTGAGAGTGTCATTTATCGGTCGGTCGGCAAAATCAGCCGGGTTAATGTACCGCTCCACGTAGGCCTCAACGGCGCTGCGAAGCGGTTCGTTTTCCTGTGCTGACCAAAAAATGATGTTGTAGTTATCAATACCAATACCACCGAAGTAGGCGTCTTTTTGCAGATTGTGGTACTCAAGCGTTTCATTAATGCCTAGTATGTCCAGTAGCGGTGGCATGTTATCGCCCATGCAACCGTGCACCAGACCGTAACCCATGCGCAGACCGTTGCGCGTGGCAGTCTGTACGTCAGCTATCAACTGATCGGTGGCAACTCCCTTGCGCAGGTAATCGGCGTAGTGACCGCGCAGGTTGATAGGGTGAGGGTGAGCGGTATTATCCAAATCGGGGCTAATGTTTTGAGCGGTAGCAGCAGAAAACTTAAGTGTGAGCGGTTCGCCGGTTTTAAGCACGCGCATGAGTTTTTGCTCAATGCGACGCACCATATCAATAATTTCTTCCACATAGAGCTGTGAACCTTCATTTGATAAAATTTTTCCCGAAAAAATGTTACGGCCAGAGTGTGATGAGGTGAAGTAGATGCCGCCGTCCCAGCTCATCAAGCCGATGATAAAGGTCGCGCCCCAAATGGTTGTTTTTGTTCCTTCTGGCGGCCGGTGTACGGTAATGCCCATGCCAGCCCACAGACGGCTTAAGAGGTTGACGTTACTTTCAGTAGCATAGCGCACCTCGCCACCGGCGAGCAAATGCATATCGGTGAATGATTTACCGTTTGCGGCGATTTCAGCAAAGGCGAGACCGGAGAGCAGGTTGCCGATGATATTGGTTGTATAGTGCGGATTCCACGGGTGACGGACGTCTTGGGTCTCACGAAGACCGGCGGTGGCTTGAGGTGCGATGGCAATGAAGTTTTTTATCCAGGTTTTTTTGGTGTCATCGTGTGAGGCAAGGTTCCACGCTTCAATATCTTCTTTTGTAATAGTAAGTTCAAACGCTTCATCAACTGGCCTATCAAAGGCGCGCACAAGCTTGGCGAATGGTCCTGCCTCTGCGTCGGCGAGGGCAGGGTCATGTTCAGAAGCTACATCCAAAAATGTTGCCTCCATTTGTGAGGAAAAAAGATGACGCTTGATTTGTCCGGTTGCCTGTATATCAAGTTGCGCGGCGTTTAGTGATGGAGCGAGTTCGCGTGCGGCGCTTGCTGTGTGTTGCGCGATATGTCGCATTACTTCTCGTTGTTTTTTTAGTTCGGTGGCGGCGATTTCGTATTTATAGAGTTTAATATCAGTTTGGGCGGCAATGGTTGGGGCAATACCGGCAAGCAACTCTTCATCGCCGCCAATTTTTAAAATAATTTGCGGTTCTGATTCATATATTGCTCCAATTATAAATAGGGCATTCTGTGTTTTGAAAAAACTGCGAGAGTCCGGCAAGGGCAACAATAAATCAATAGCATTTATAATTTTACCATCCAAGCCGTTTAAATATTTATTTTTGTTCATATTATTTATTAAAAAATATTTTTTTAAAAATTTTCCAGACGATGTATTTATTCTATCGAAAATTATATATTTAATCAATGTGTAGCATGCAGGTAACTTGCTATTTTTATAAAAAATTAATAAAAATAAAATTTGACATTTTTTTGTAAGATTGTTCTTTTTTTGGTACAATATAAATAAGACTGTTAATAACTCTAGCTTGTTTTTTCTATATATTATCAAAAAAATTTACTTTTTTTAATGTACTTATTTATTTATTTTTCATGTATATTGACTTTTTGTTAATTTATATGAATAAAGGGAGGTGAAAAATTATGAAAAAAATTTTTACAACCTTAGTAATGGTTTTTTTTATCGTACCGCTTTTAAGCATTGCCTTAGCCGGTTCTGCTCAAGCTCAAGTCGGCGCTAATTGCACCGCTGACGCGACAGTTTGTACCAGCGAGGAAAGCTGCGTGTCAAATCCATCCGGCGCCGGACGCGTCTGTTGCTCAACTGTCTGGGGCTGTTATGGCCAGCAGGGCGTTGAGAGTACCATAGGATTGGGCAATGAGGACCCGCGCGCGATTGCCGCCAATGTGGTTAATATAGTTTTGGGATTTTTGGGAATAATCGCCGTTGTTTTGATTCTAGCCGGCGGCTTTATCTGGATGACCGCGGCCGGGAATGAAGACAAAGTTTCTGCCGCCAAGAATTTGATGGCATCTGGCTTGGTAGGATTAATTATCGTATTGGCCGCTTTTGGGATCGCTACCTTTGTCGTAAATTCCTTATTGAGCGCGACCGGAATTTCTTAGAATTGTATATTAATTTGTTTATTTATAGCTCACTTAATGGTTATTTTGTAGCCATTAGGCGAGAGGAGATTATATTTATGAAAAAAGTTTTTACAACTTTGCTGATGGTTTTCTTTATCGTACCGCTGCTAAGCATTGCCTTAGCCGGTTCTGCTCAAGCTCAAGTTGGTGATGATTGTACGCTTGACCCAACCGTTTGTTTGGCTGGGGAGAGTTGCGTAGCCAATCCTTCCGGCGCCGGACGCGTCTGTTGTTCAACTGTCTGGGGATGCTATGGCCAACAGGGCGTAGAGAATACTTTGGGGCTGGGCAATGAGGATCCGCGCGCGATTGCCGCGAACGTTGTCAACGTTATCTTGGGCTTTTTGGGTATCATCGCTGTGGTCTTGATTCTAGCCGGCGGCTTCATGTGGATGACCGCGGCCGGGAATGAAGACAAAATTTCTTCATCCAAGTCATTAATGACCGCCGGTGTTATCGGTTTGGTCATTGTGCTCGCCTCATTTGGCATTGCCACCTTTGTCGTCAACGCTTTCTTAGGCGCAACCGGCGTAACCTAATCGTTAACTTTATTCGGTTTAATTTAAGTCATCGCCTGCTTAGTCTAGGGGAAACTTTATCTGTTTGAGCAGGAGATGTTAATTTATGAAAATTATGAAAAAAGTTATTACAACTTTGGTGATGGTGCTTTTTGCAGTACCACTGCTGAGTTTGGTCTTGGTTGGCGTTGCTCAGGCGCAGGTCGCTGACGGTCAGAATTGTTCCGCGGTTGGTTCGACTTGCGCAACCCCTGGCTTTAGCTGTGTTGGCAATCCAAAAGTAGGATTGCCTGCCGGTTATGACGCGACCGCGGGTAGAATTTGTTGCTCGACTGTTTGGGGATGTTTTGGTCAGGGAGGCGTGGAGAATACTCTTGGTTTAGGAAATGAGGACCCGCGCGCGATTGCCGCGAACGTTGTTAATGTTATCTTGGGCTTTTTGGGTATCATCGCTGTGGTCCTGATTCTAGCCGGCGGCTTCATGTGGATGACCGCGGCCGGAAATGATGACAAAATTTCTTCAGCCAAGTCATTAATGACCGCCGGTGTCATCGGTTTGGTCATTGTGCTCGCCTCATTTGGCATTGCCACCTTTGTCGTCAATGCCTTCTTAGGCGCGACCGGCGTAACCTAATCGTTAATTTTGTTCGGTTTAATTTAAGTTATTACTCGCTCAAACAAGGAGGATTATGATATGTTTGAGCGGGAAATATTAGTTATGATAAACGTCTTAAAAAAAATAGGCGTACGGATTGCGCTATTAGTATTGATTTTGAACTCTCTAAGTTTTGCTTTGGCCGCGCCGGTAAACGCGCAGGGCGGAGTGGATGTTGATTATTATTTTCAGACGGGAGATAATGACCAGCTTGGAGATACTGTGAAGTTGGGCAAAGAGGATCCGCGTAAAATCGCCGCGAACGTGATCAATGTAATTTTGGGGTTCTTGGGTCTGATGGCAGTAGTGATAATTCTTGCCGGCGGCTTTAAATGGATGACCGCTTCGGGGAATCAAGACCGAGTGGAAGAGGCAAAAAAGCTAATCAGCGCCGGCATTATCGGTCTGGTAATTGTCATGGCATCGTTTGGCATAGCGGTCTATGTGGTAAAGAGTCTGGTTGTCGCAACCGGAGTGTAAAATATGCAACCTATGAAGCTTGCGAAATACATATCAATAGTAATCATCTCAGCCTGGCTGTGCATTCCTAATGCGTTATACAGCCAGGCTGCTGATTTAAATTCAAATTTTGTCTTTACCGGTGACGACAATACCGACGCGGATACTATTGCCAATATCATCGGTATTCGCACTGACGATCCGAAACAAATAGCCGTAGACATAATGTACGCGGCGCTGGAGTTTCTGGGGCTGGTCGCTGTCATTATTACTCTTTCGGGAGGCTTTATGTGGATGACTTCAGCGGGGAGTAAGGAAAAAATAGAAAAAGCCAAGCGCATTCTCTGGGCCGGAGCGATTGGAATTATTGTCATCTTGTCCGCCATGGGTATTGCCACTTTTGTCATCAGATCATGGTTGTGGGCGACCGGAGTAACGCCGTAGTTTGTAGGTTTTTTTGGTATTATCGCTGTCAGATTTATTTTTGGCGGCGATTTTTTGTAGATGACTTTCGGTGACAGACCAAAATTGTTATTCCCGTCCCGCAGACTGCGGGAGGAATCCAGTGTTAATGCGCTAAAACTTGGATTCTTGCCGGAGTTTACCCCGTGCTATGACTTGGGGATAAAACTTTACATATTTTTTAAATAGTTGTATTATAAAATAAAAGAAAGTTCAAAAGCTTCATTTATTTAATTACGTATTTTTATATGAAAAAATTTCTCATATTATTTATACTCGTATTTATATTCAGCTTCGCCTTGATTAGCGAGGTGAACGCGCAGGCAATTGGTGGTAATTGCCCAACACCTCCAACAACTTGTAACCCTGGCTTAACTTGTGACGGCGGGAAGTGCGTTGGTCTAAAAAATGCCGCATGTACAATTGATGACCAGTGTTATCGCCAGCTTCGTTGTCTCAGCGGTGTTTGCTCCGCCAGCGTCTGGGGTCCAACCGATGCTGACACTCTTGCGGCTCAGGCCGGTCTGGGCACTGATGATCCGCGTGAAATCGTCTCCAATGTCATCAATGTAATCATCGGCTTTTTGGGCATTCTCGCGGTAGTGCTCATCATCGCCGGCGGCTTTATGTGGATGACCGCGGCCGGAAATGACGACAAGATATCTACTTCAAAAAAATTAATGACCGCCGGTGTTATCGGCTTGGTCATCCTGCTCGCCGCCTTTGGCGTGGCCAAGTTCGTGGTTGAAGCCCTGCTGGGCGCGACCGGAGCGCAGACATAATTTAATTATACTTACTTAATTTTATGTTAAATAAAAACCTAATAGCCATAGTAGCAGGCGGGATATTAATATTTAGTTTTTTGGTTGCCGGCAGTATAAATGCGGCGCCAATTTTAGGCCCGGGTGAAAGCTGTGGTGAATGTTATAATGGCGCAACTGAACAAAATACCGCCTGTTCAGTTTCAAAGCCATGTCCAACAGGACAAACATGCGGGGCGGTTACAGGTAATGCGCCTGATACATGCAATACGGCAGAAGCAACCTGTAACCCCGGGACACTTATCTGCACGCGCATCGCGGATATCTGGGGACCAAAGGATGTTGATGTGCTCGCGGCTCAGGCCGGTCTGGGCACTGATGATCCGCGTGAAATAGTTTCCAATGTTATTAATGTAATCATTGGCTTCTTGGGTATTATCGCGGTAGTGCTCATTATCGCCGGCGGTTTTATGTGGATGACCGCGGCCGGGAATGACGACAAAATAGCTACTTCAAAAAAATTAATGACCGCCGGTGTCATCGGTCTGGTCATCCTGCTCGCCGCCTTTGGCGTAGCCAAGTTCGTGGTTGACGCCCTGCTCGGAGCGACTGGCGCGTAAATTATAATTATGAAATGTATTAGAATTTTTCTAATAGCAGCAACGATTTTATTTATCAGTAATATATTTTTAGTAAGTAACGTTTTTGCTATTGCTCAGGGACAGCCGTGCGGTATATGTGGCATCGCATCGGGGGCTATTACAAACGGAACTCCTGGAGTGTGTAGTGTTAATAGTAATTGCGGTGATCCAGCTAGTAATTTTTGTGTTTCTCCACTTGGTTACTGCAAGAATAATGCGGCAACATGTGTAAATTCAGCAAATTGTCCAGCTAGCGAGTGCCGGCCAAATGCCAATGCCGGTAACTGTGATCCCGGTTTGGTTTGCGCTAATCAGGGCGGAACAGTTGGCGTGGTGTGTGTAAAAAAAGGCGCTAATGTCTGGGGGCCAAAAGACGTTGATGTGCTCGCGGCTCAGGCCGGTCTGGGCACTGATGATCCGCGTGAAATCGTCTCCAATGTTATTAATGTAATCATCGGCTTCTTGGGCATTATCGCGGTAGTGCTCATTATCGCCGGCGGCTTTATGTGGATGACCGCGGCCGGGAATGATGACAAGATATCTACCGCCAAAAAAATGATGACTGCCGGTGTGGCTGGTTTGGTCATATTGCTCGCCGCTTTTGGCATTTCAAACTTTGTCGTCGAGGCGCTTTTAGGCGCCACAAGCGCGACCTAGCATTATTTATATTACTTATTGCTTATTTGTGTTATAATATAAGCAAGGGAGAAGACAAGTATGAAAAAAATTATTTTAACTTTGGTATTAGTATTTTTCATAATTCCGGCGCTTAGTTTTGTTTTGGTAAGCGCGGTAAACGCTCAAGTAGGAACGCCGGGCGACGGCTCAGGGAATGTGCCGGTTAATAATATTTGTGTGAATACAAATGACTGCGAAAACGGTTTGAGCTGTGTGGTCAATGATACTGGCGTAAAAGTATGTTGTTCAACCGTCTGGGGCTGTATTGGCCAGCAGGGAGTACAAGACACAATCGGTCTGGGCAGTGAAGACCCGCGCGCGGTTGTCGCTAATGTTGTCAATGTTCTGCTCGGTTTCTTGGGTATTATCGCTGTCATATTAATTCTAACCGGCGGCTTCATGTGGATGACCGCGGCCGGCAATGATGATAAGATTTCCACATCCAAGTCAATTATGACTGCCGGTGTTATCGGTTTGGTCATTGTGCTCGCGTCATTTGGCATTGCCACCTTTGTTGTCAACGCCTTCTTGGGCGCGACCGGCGTAACTTAATAATTTATTAATTTTACTTATTTATTACTCACGTAATTGTTATTATTCATATAGTGCTTTGACGTGAGAGGAGGAGGTTATATTTATGAAAAAAATTATAACTACCCTAGTATTGGTTTTCTTTATAGTGCCGCTTTTAAGCATTGCCTTAGCCGGTTCTGCTCAGGCGCAAATTGGCGTTGTTTGCACGGCCGATCCGACTGTCTGCGGCAATGACGAAAGTTGTGTCGCTAATCCTTCCGGAGCAGGCCGCGTCTGTTGCTCAACTGTCTGGGGTTGCTATGGCCAACAGGGCGTAGAGAATACTTTGGGGCTGGGAAATGAGGACCCGCGCGCGATTGCCGCTAACGTTATCAACGTTATCTTGGGATTCTTAGGAATTATCGCGGTAATATTGATTCTAGCCGGCGGCTTTATGTGGATGACTGCGGCTGGAAATGAAGATAAGGTAACTAGCGCTAGGAATTTGATGGTTGCCGGCGCTTTCGGCTTAGTAATCGTCTTGGCATCATTTGGTATTGCTACCTTTGTTGTCAACGCTTTGCTCGGCGCGACTGGCGTAACCTAGAAAAAAATCCGTTTATTGCTTGCCTCGGCGGTTGCCGGGGCAAGTTGTTAAGCGGATATTTTTATGAAAAATTTTTACAAAAAAATTATTATTATTCTGTTTTTGGCCGGAATCTTTTTTGGTATGGCGACGGTTGTCTTAGCGCAAAATACCGGGCTAGAAGAAACCGCCGGCGCCGCCGGACTGCTTGATACCGGCATTGACAACTTACCGCAGTTAATCGGCACGGTGATTGGCGCGGCCTTGGCGCTGATTGGCGCGGTATTTTTATTGCTGATGCTCTATGGCGGTTTTATCTGGATGCTGGCGCGCGGCAATGATCAGGAAGTGACCAGAGCAAAGAATATAATTATCTCGGCGATTTATGGCATTATTATAATTGTCGGCGCTTATGCCATTACTTACTATGTAATGCAGGCTCTGGGAGTAAGCGGTTCATAAGGCGCGTAATTTTTTTAAAAAAAGTATGAATAAATTCATTACCTATATTTTTATTTCAGTATTATTATTATTCACTCTGACTTCATTTGCTTTGGCGCAGACGCCAAGAACTTTGCAGGGAGCTGGTAAAAATACGGAAGTTATCGCCCAAGATTCCGGTCTTGACGGCATTGTAGATATTAATTCTATAATTGGCAAAGCGATAAATGGTTTTATTTCTTTAATTGGCGTGGTATTTCTAATTCTGATGATCTATGGCGGTTACCTCTGGATGACAGCGCGCGGCAATGAACAACAGGTGGAAAAATCACGCAGTTTGATAATCGCGGCCATTGTGGGTATTGTAATAGTGATTGGAGCATACGCGATTACGTATTACGTCTTAAATATATTGTTAAACACTTAAATGATGATTGCTTTTAACAATTTCAGATTCAAGAGTTTTTTTTTAATAATTACTTTTTTGTTTGCGCTAGTTGCTCCATATATTGTCTTCGCGCAAATACCCGGAGATGATCTTAGATCTACACAGAGCCCCAGTAGCGAAACGGACCCACTGCAACGTGTACATATAATATCTCAGGGCACCTTTAATACGGATGTTGGCAGCAGCGGAATTGCGAATATAATAGCTAACGCGCTTAAAGGTTTTACAGCTCTGCTTGGTATAGTTTTTCTTATTCTAATGCTATACGGCGGCTATTTGTGGATGAGCGCGCGCGGCAATGAACAGCAGGTGGAAAAAGCGCAGAGTTTGATTCGTAGCGCGGTGATTGGATTAATTATAATCATAGCCGCGTACGCGATTACTTATTTTGTGATTAGCTGGGTGACGGGAACCGGAGGCGGAGGCGGGGGTGGAAGTGGCGGACAAGCTCTATAAATTATTATTTTATAAAAAAATAGGGAAGCTTTAAAAAAGCTTCCCTTAATTTTGGTTTTTAGTAACCGTATATTCTGTACCCTCCATGGTAATTTTTTTGAGTTTGATCGTGCCAGTAATGCGGATCGAGAGTGACAAAAAATTCATCTGGCTTTTCACGGGGGTATACTTGATTGGAGTATTCAGATGTCCATTCAATCCAGTATTCCCCAACTTCAAGTTTAAATTCCCGGTATCCTTTCTCGGGCAGTAAAAAGTTCCATTTATATCCAAACATGTAACTATTCACACTGGTTACCGTAATATTTTTAGATCTTCGTGAATCATTAACAAAGATTACGGGAACCCCGCCAATAAGCCCATTAGTGCTGACAAGCTCATTGATTTTGATAGTTTCGGTTGATCCATTAATCTCTCCTAGAGCGTATTTATTACGAGCTAGTGCTCGTTCTCTGAGTAGTTGTTGATTAAGTTGTTGGGATTTAGAAAATTCCTGCTTGCTTTTGTTGTTTTCAACAATAGCGTTATTCGTGCTACCGTAGACGCTAGGACTTACCATATACGGTCCGACAACGGCACAGTTATTCAAGCATGAAATAAGTACAATCGATAATACAGGTATTCTGGTATTCATGATAATTCTCCTTGTATTGATAGATTTTTATTTTTAATGAAAAGATCATTATATTTTATATTATCACTTATTTTTAATTTTGTCAAGTTTTTAAAATGTCAAGTTACAATCAACAGTAATATTATTTTTCTTTTTTTCATACTGCTGATAAAAATAGCCGGCCGCGGCAATCATGGCTGCGTTATCTGTCGTATATTTCAGATGAGGCAGATGAAATGATACTGACGGTAGTTCAGTTTTGATTTTATTGCCAAGCTGTTTTCTTAGCTCCAGATTGGCCGCCACGCCGCCGGCGAGAATAACAGATTTTACTTTGTATTGCTCGGCGGCTTTTAGAGTTTTGAATATCAAAACGTCAATGACTGCTTGCTGAAATTCAGCGCAGTATTCCGAAAGGCGCTGTTGCCATTTTTTATCTTTTTGAACAGCATACAAGACAGAGGTTTTTAAACCTGAGAAACTAAAGTCAAAATTTTTGTCATGCATCATTGGCCGCGGGAGTACAATTTTTGGAATTTGTGTTTTGGAACTTGTTATCTTCGTTGCCGCAGTGGCAACGCTTGGCCCGCCGGGATAGCCAAGCTCTAGAGTTTTTGCGACCTTGTCAAAAGCCTCACCGGCCGCGTCATCGCGCGTCTGGCCGATTTTTTTAAAGTGATAATGGCCTTTCATCAAAATTAATTCGGTGTGGCCGCCGGAAACGATTAAAATTAGGGCGGGGAATTGTGGTAATTTTTTTTGTTCCAGCCAGGCGCTATAGATATGGCCGGCCATATGGTTGACGCCAATCAGCGGTTTTTGCCAAGCATAGGCCAATGCTTTGGCGCTTTCCAAACCAACAATCAGAGCGGGGATAAGACCCGGTCCGCGAGTGACGGCTAGCGCTTTTACCCCCGGGTCGCTTTTTCTTGGGGAGAGGGGAGCGAGAGCTTGCTCAATGACCGGCAGAATGTTTTTTATATGGTCGCGCGCGGCGACTTCCGGAACGACGCCGCCGTATTTTCTATGAATATTAATCTGCGAAGACACGACATTAGAGACGACTTTTATTGAGTCGCCTTTGGCTTCAATTATGCTGGCCGCGGTTTCATCACAGCTGGTTTCAATTCCTAAAATTTTCATAAGATGAAAATTAAGCTCCAGACTCCAATCCCGCCGTGGCGGGACAAGCTCCAAATTTTAATATTTGAAATTTGTGGTTTGGAGTTTGTTTGGAGCTTGAAGTTTGTAATTTGGAGCTTAAAATTACTACTTTTTACTTCTTACTTTAAGCTTTTTGCTTCTACTCTTTCTCCATTCTTCAATTTTTTTATGATTGCCTGAGAGAAGTATTTTGGGGACTTTGCAGTTTTTTCCCTTAATTTTTAAAACCTCTGGACGTGTGTAGTGCGGGTATTCAAGTTCTCCTACTACTGAATGTGATTCTTCAATAATAGAATTTTTATTGCCAAGCGCTCCGGGGAGCAGGCGAGTGATGGAGTCAATCATTACCATCGCGGCTAATTCGCCGCCGGTTAAAACATAGTCGCCGATTGAGACCTCCGCGTTGATTAGTTTTTTTACCCTTTCATCAACGCCTTCATAGTGCCCGCAGATAAAGGTAATGCTATTAAGTTTTGCATAGCGTTTTGCGAGTTGCTGATCCCATTTTTTGCCCTTGGCTGATAGTAATATGACCTTTGACCTTCCTGCCTTGCCGGCAGGCAGGTGACCTTTGATTTTTGACCCTAAGGCGGGGAGTTTGGAGCTTGTCCCGCCACGGCGGGATTGGAGCTTGTGCAAAGCTTTGCAGATTGGTTCCGCCATCAGCACCATACCGGCGCCGCCGCCATATGGCCGATCATCCACGGTATTGTGCTTATCACTAGCAAAGTCCCGCAGATTAATAGTGTTTATTTTTATAATTTTGTTCTTAATCGCGCGTTTAACAATGCTCTCGTTTAAGTACGAGTTTAGAATATCAGGAAAAATTGTGATGATATTAAATGTCATTTTTTTATTATTGTAACATATATTCTAACATAAGTACCAAAAAAACCACGCTTAGTGTGGTTTTTTGGTTTTAAAGTTTAATGTTTGCCAGCCTCGTATGAGGTCTGGGAGTATTAGATCTTCAAATCATCAACTGCTTCAGTTGAAATTTCATCTCTTTTTATCGCTGAATGTCTGGTACTGCCTTCTGGTTCAACGATTTTCAAGTTAACGCGAGCGTTATTTTTAGCGCCGACAATCTTCAGTAAAGTGCGGATTGCCTTGGCAGTTTGACCACTGCGGCCGATTACATAACCCATATCCTGCGGGTTAATTTTGAGCGTTAACAAAACACCCATTTCATCAACTGTGCGCTCTGCAATCACATCTTCAGGATGAGCTACAATAGCTTTCACAATTAATTCTAGGAACTCTTTATCAGATGTCTCCATATCTTTAGATCCTCTTACTCATATGCAATTCCGTTCCGAGTGCTCGGAATGGAAGGTAACAAGAGTAAAATTATTAAATAAACAATACTAATGTTTTAGTATATTATGCTATGATTATAACATATATAAAAAATTTGTCAATAGTTAGGAATAAATTTATACTAATATTAATAAAAACTTAACTATTTATTCCTTAACTTTCTCTTCCTTTTTTTTATCTTCTGTTGGCGCTGGCGCAGTTTTTTCTTCGGCCGCGCTGGCCGGTTTTTTTTCTTCCGCCTCAGTTTTAGACAAGACTGTTTTTTCCTCTACTGGTTTTTCTGTTGGTTTTTCAGCTTCTTTCTTCTCAGCATTTTTTTTAGCTAATTTTACTTTATTTTTTTTGCTAATTTTACTTGATTTTTTCTTTTTTCCTTCAATAATTTTATTAGAAATCAATAAATTATTAACTGTTGCTGATGCTTGCGCTCCTTGGGAAATCCAGTATTTAACGCGTTCGCTTTTAATTTCAGCGGCTTTTGTTCTAGGATTGTAATGACCTAATATTTCCAGGGATTTACCGTACATATCACGGGCTTTTTCTGATACTATCAAACGATAGTAAGGCTGTTTTTTCTTGCCAATTCTGGCTAGTCTTATCATTAACATAGCTGTAATAATGTAAAAAATAATATTTATATAAGCATCTATAAATGCATAGATATATGTGTATCTCAAGTTTAGCTTATTTTTTTAATATGTCAAGTCCGCATACAGTTGTTGACATTGTATGGTAATTAGTATAATCTATAGATGTTAATAATTTTGCCCATAATTTATTTAATCTTCTGATTACTAGGGCGTCAGAAGAACTCGCATTTTTATGTATCTAAAAAATTAAAGCGGGTTTAGGATTATTTTTTTATTGAAAAAATAAAATTATATGACTACAGAATTAAAACAAAGTTTAACTAACGACAAAAATTCAGCAGTTGCGGTTAAGGTTGATAACAGTGATTTTGAAAAATTAATTACCGATTTCAAAGTAAATCCGCCAAAGGTCGGAGATATTGTCAAAGGCACGGTGATATCAGCGTCCAAATCAGCGGTAAAGCTTGATGTTGACGGAATCATGGTTGGTATTGTGCGCGGCCGCGAACTTTATCGCGAAGCTCCTGAATATGCTAGTTTGAAAGTTGGCGATGAAGTCGAAGCGACCGTTATTGACGTGGAGAACGAAAATGGCGAGTTGGAATTATCATTTAGCTATGCTGGACATCAAAAGGCCTGGGAAACTCTGAATAATTCTTTTGAAAAAGGCGAAGTTATCTCAGTGAAAATAAAAGAAGCCAACAAAGGCGGTTTGATAGTATCATATGGACAGATAGTCGGTTTTTTGCCGGTATCACAGCTATCGCCGGAGAATTATCCGCGCGTATCCGGAGGAGATAAGGCAAAGATTCTGGAAAAATTAAGAAGTTTTATAAATAAAGATATTGATGTAAAAATAATGGATCTTTCCGAAAAAGAAGATAAGCTCATTGTCTCGGAAAAGATGTCATGGAGCGAGAAGCAAAAAGACGTGATTGCTGAATACAAGCCGGGGTCGGTAGTGGAAGGGACAATTACAGCGATCACCAGCTTTGGAGCATTTATCAGCTTCGGTCAGAATTTGGAAGGTTTGATACATATTTCAGAGCTTGCCTGGCAGCGCATTGAGAATCCGGCTGACATTGTAAAAATCGGCGACAAAATAAAAGCCGAAATTATCAATATTGACGGCGCCAAGATATTCCTTTCCGCCAAGAAACTCATCAAAGATCCGTGGCAGGATGTGAAGAAGAAGTACAAGCTAAATGACAAGGTTAGTGGTTTGGTGTTGAAGATTAATCCCTTTGGATTGTTTGTAAAACTAGATAATGATATTCACGCGTTGGCTCACATCTCAACTCTGCCAAAAAGCGAAGGCCAGTCGTTGGCAGACAGCTTTAAAGTCGGGCAATCATATGATTTTTTTGTCATCTCAATGGAGCCGGATAAGCATCGGTTGGGTTTGAGCACAAAACCGCTGGAGGCTAAGGAACCTGTCAAAGCAGAGAAAAAAGATACAGAAGAAAAAAACATTGATGATCAAAAAACTGCCGAATCAAAAAAAGAAGCGAAGACAAAAAAAGTCAAAGTAAAGAACACGGAAAAAGCAGAAGAGGAAAAAGAGGAAGAAGTTGAGAAGAAAAATAACCAATAATACAAAAAAGATAGTTTAAGCGAAAATAATCAAGGTCTTTCATAAAACCTTGATTATTTTTCATATATGCATTATTATAGTAAATAACTTTTAAAAGAACTTATATGAAACAACTATTAAAAAATTTTATAATATTTTTTGCCATTTTTATTGTTCTGGCCGGATTTTTTTATAGCTTTTCCGAAGATGCTCGCAATGTCGAGCGTGTCGGCATTCAGCGGTTGGTTGAAGAGATTAATGGTGAAGCGGTCAAAAGCATATCTGTAGAAGGATCAATTCTCAAAATCACTCTAAATGACGACAGCGAACAAACCGTAAAAAAAGAAGCCGGAGAATCACTTTCTGAGCTATTAAAAAATTTCGAAGTCGCGCAAGACAAAATTGCCAAGATTGATATTGAGGTAAAAGAAGAAAGCGGTCTCCAGTTTTGGCTGACAACGCTTTTGCCTTTTCTACTGCCGTTACTTTTGATTGGCGTATTTATATATTTTATGTTTCGCCAAGTTCAGGGCGCGAATGGCAAGGCAATGATGTTCGGGCAGTCGCAGGCGCGCGAATTTAATTCTCAGGAACAGGATAAGAAAAAAAAGGTTACTTTCAAAGACGTTGCCGGCGTCAAAGAAGCCAAAGAAGAATTAAGCGAGTTAGTTGAGTTTTTGACGTCGCCAAAGAAGTTTCTCGAACTCGGCGCGCGCATACCAAAAGGAGCGCTCTTAATCGGCGGCCCCGGTACCGGTAAAACTCTGCTGGCTAAAGCCGTTGCCGGCGAGGCGAATGTGCCATTTTTCCATATTTCCGGCTCGGAGTTTGTCGAGATGTTTGTCGGTGTCGGCGCTTCACGCGTTCGTGATTTATTTAAACGCGCTAAGAAGTCCTCACCTTGTATTGTTTTTATAGACGAAATTGACGCTGTCGGACGCCAGCGAGGCTCCGGCATGGGCGGCAGTCATGATGAACGCGAACAAACATTAAATCAAATTTTAGTCGAAATGGATGGTTTTGAACCAACTACCAATGTCATCGTCATTGCCGCGACTAACCGGCCTGACGTGCTTGATCCGGCGTTATTGCGTCCGGGGCGTTTTGACCGCCGCGTAGTACTTGATAACCCTGACCTGCAGGACAGAATAGATATTTTGAAAGTCCATGCCAAGAAAAAACCGCTTGCCAAAGAAGTGCAACTGCGCCGCATTGCTGAACGCACCCCCGGCTTTTCCGGAGCGGATTTGGCTAATTTGCTGAACGAAGCGGCTATTCTGGCCGCGCGCCGTAATAAGCGCATGATTGAAATGAGCGAACTTTTTGAAAGCATAGAAAAAGTAATGCTCGGCCCCGAACGCAAGAATCGCATTATCAGCGATAAGGAAAAGAAAATCACCGCCTATCATGAGGCCGGACACGCTCTGGTGGCGCATGTTTTGCCGCTGGTGGATCCGGTGCAAAAAATCTCCATCATCTCCCGCGGTCTGGCCGGCGGGTATATGCTAAAAGTTCCGACTGAGGATAAGCATATGCATTCCAGAGCAGAGCTTGTTGAAGACATCTCTGTCATGCTGGGCGGCTATATTACCGAACAGGAAATATTTGGCGACATTACCACCGGCGCGACCAGTGATTTGAACAAGGCGACTGAACTGGCGCACAGTATGATTACCGCTTATGGCATGAGTAAGAATTTGGGACCGCGCACCTTTGGCAAAAAAGACGATATGATTTTTATGGGCCGGCAGCTGCATGAACAGCGCGACTACTCGGAAAAACTGGCCGAGCGCATTGACGAAGAAATGATGGATTATATTAATAAAGCCGCTGAAGTCGCGCGCGAGATTATCAAAAATCACCGCGAAAGACTGGAGGGCATTGTGAAGGTTTTAATGGAAAAAGAAACTATTGAAAAAGAAGAGTTTGATAAGCTGATGGAAGAACTGGATAATAAGCTAGGTGATGAACAAAAAACCGCAGATGTCGCCAGCAATGAAGTAAATACAAAAACAGATTAACCAATCAGAAGGCGGCCAAACGGGCAAGAAGGCGGTTAATCAGAAGGCGGCCACACGTTTGGCCGCCTTCTTTTGTTTTTTGGCCGCCTTCTTTTTTAATTTTTTAAATAAAAAAAAGCCCTGACTAATTAGTCGAGGGCTAAAGTTTTGATTAGCAGTTATTGTATTCCGCGCTGTTTTTTAATTTTTTGATCCTCTCATCAATAATTTCTGTTAATTTACTTATTTCTTCTGTGGAGAGTTTTGGGAGGATGCGTTTTTTTATTTTTTTCAGTTCAGTAATTTGTTCTTGAATTGACTCTCTCCTTTTTATTTTTTGAAAAGCTTCAAACTCCTCAAAGGCTTCCTCATTCGTAGGGTGGGCGACAGGCATTAGACTCTCCTTTCATGGCGGCGCGGTAATGCGCGGCGAGCGCGAATAATAAGATCAACCATGTCTAAGGCAGCTTCAACTTCTCCTTGCTCTTCCTCGGTGAGATTATGTGGCAAATTTTGCAGAACATAATTACGGGGGTCAGGCACATTGTTTTGACACGCTTCATCGTAATCTATAGCAATACGCGCAGGCAGAATGTTAATTTTTTTACGTACAGCCGTGCGGACATTTTTAATTTCCTCTTTGCTTAGCTGTTTCATAATGTATATCTCCTTCAAAGATATTGGGCAATGGCTTGCCAACGATGCAGTTTTTTAAGTAAACAGTTTCTGATGATGTATTCATGTTTAAGTTTCTCCTTTTAGCGGGCGTCCCCAGATAATATGTTTTTGTCGCGAGGTATACCAACGATGCAGTCTTTGAGGCTTTCTTTGCCTCTCCGCTCCCATTCGAAGAGATTGTGTAATAATCTCTTTTCCTGTTCACTGGGACGATAATCTCTTTGTACCTCAGGGTTTTTTTCGTTTAGTTTTTTTGTTTTACACATAATATCCTCCTCTTCAAGTTATCTTCAATCCGGTTGGCCGACAATCTTTGGTCCGAGCGTCATTTTGGAAATAATCGGCGCTTGGGCAAGCTCGCGTGATCTTTGCTTTAATTTCGGTGTTGGTTTAAAACGCTCGTGCGTGATGTCGTTTTCAAAATGCTCTGATTTTTCCGGTCTTTTTTGTTTCATTATTTTTCTCCTTTCCGTCCTTATTTTGAACTAAGCCATGCTATTAGAATTACTATCAAAAAACATATCCAAAACAGCAAACGGCAATTTTGCGGATTATACAGTATTTTAAACATTTTTCTCTCCTTTATTTTTTAAAGATCTTTTTGATTTTAGAGTAGTATATGTGACAGCTATTGTCAATTTGTAATATTGTCCATATTCATAAAAAATGATATTATAGTATTGTCTTTATTTATAAATAATAAGGAGGCTTTATGTCTATCAATTTCAAAAAAATTATCCTAGATACGGTAGAGATGATTATTCATCACAAGTATCTCTTATTTTTCGGACTCTTTGCCGCGTTTTTGACCGGCGGCGGCGGAGTACGCTATCAGATCAGCAGTGATGAGTTTATGGTAAACTGGCAGCATTTGCAGAGCACCGGTGTTCTTGATTTCAGCATTTTTTCAAAAATTGTTAATTTGGCGCAGGCTGACCCGCTGGCGCTGGCTTTGCAGCTGGTAATTTTGTTGGCAGTCGCGGCTTTGGCTATATTTATGTTCTGGCTAGCGATTGTTTCGCAAGGATCACTGATTTATAGTACGGCTAAGTTTGGTGATAAAAAAGAAATAAGTTTTGATGAAGCGCTAATGGCCGGTAAAAGACACTTTTGGCCGGTTTGTTTTTTTCGAATCGCCGAAAAAATTATAGCCATGGCGTTGTTGTCGTTTATATTGATTTCTTGGTTTTCGGTATTGGCCGCGTCCGATCAGACTGGCCAACAATTACTGTATTTCTTTACTTCAATTATAGTGCTGGCCGTAGTTGTTGTTATTACCATTGGCATTAGGTATGCCATTAGTTATCAGGTGCTAGAGAGTCTGAGTTTTGCGGAATCTTTACAGTCGGGATTTTCGCTTTTGCGAAGAAATTTCATGGTTACGGTAGAAGCGGCCGCCTTGATACTGCTTTTGACAGCGATTATGGCTTTTGTAATGCTTATGGTTGTAGCTGGCATTGCCATACCATTTGTATTTTTGCTTTATATTTTTTATCTGCTAGCTTTCAAAGCAGGACTTGTTTTTGTGATGACAGCCGGCATTGTTACCTTGGTATTGCTGATGGCAATAATCGGCGGCATCTTTGGGGCCGTTACCGAAATATATTGGACACTGATTTTTATGCGTGTTGCCAAAGACAACCCAAAGAGTATTATCAGGTCAATTTTAGGAAAAAAGTAGCCTGAGCTGGTTGCAACCAAAGTAATTTCGCAGTCATCTCAATTAATAAAATTTAATATCTATGGATAGTGAATTTCAATCAATTGAAGAACTTCTCGCTGATGATAATAATGGAAACGACGATGAGTCAGCGCAGAGCCAACTAAAGAAAAAGCAAATTGAAATCGAGCACAAGGGTATAGAAAAACGAACCGAGGAAGCGGCTACTAGTATGGGAGCGCCATATATTAATTTAATTGGCGTCCCAATCAGCGGCGAGGCTCTGGTAAAAATTTCAGAGGCAGAGAGTGAGCGCTTAAAAGCGGTCTGTTTTTTATATACCGGTACGCAGATCAGATTGGCGGCGGTAGAGATAACGCAAGAGGTGATTGAAGTGCTGGAAAAACTCAAAAAAGAATTGCATAGCGAGGGCAAGATATATTTAATATCACCAGAGAGTTTTCAAAGCGCGCGCGCGTTGTACAAAAATCTTGCTAAGCCGCGCGAGAACCTTCGGGGCGTAACCATTGATATTGAAGAGCTGAATAAATACAGTGAGAAGTTCAGCAGTTTTAAAGATCTGCAAAAACAGATTTCCGAGGCCGATGTTTCACAGGTTGTCTCCATTATGCTGGCGGCCGCCATCAAGTCCCGTTCGTCGGATATTCATATTGAAAGCGAAGAAAAAGAAATAAAGATGAGATTTCGCGTTGATGGCGTTTTGCATAATGTTGCCAGGTTGGATCAGGATATGAGACGAAAAATAGTCTCGCGTTTAAAAGTGCTGGCTCATGTGAAGATAAATATTGAGGATCGTCCGCAAGACGGGCGTTTTTCGCTGTATATGTCTGATAGTGATGAAAAAAAAACCAACCAGGATGTTTCAGCGTCAGGCAGGCGCATTGATATTCGTATTTCATTTTTACCCACAGCCTATGGCGAGAGCGTAGTGATGCGTATTTTGGATTCCAGCCATCAGAGCGTGTCTTTCGAAGAATTGGGTTTGATGGGCAGAGCCTATGAACTTTTGAAAAGAGAAATTGACCGGCCGAACGGAATGATTATTACCACCGGGCCGACCGGTTCCGGCAAGACGACAACTCTTTACGCTATTTTGCAAAAATTAAACAATCAGGAGACAAAAATAATCACCATTGAAGATCCGATTGAGTATCAAATAACCGGCATTAACCAAAGCCAGGTTTCCAGCGAATATACTTTTGCCAAAGGCTTGCGCTCAATTGTGCGCCAAGATCCGGATGTTCTGATGGTTGGCGAAATTCGCGACCTTGAAACAGCCGAAATTGCCATTCAAGCGGCCTTGACCGGACACTTGGTTTTGAGTACTATTCATACCAACGATGCCTCCGGCACGATTCCTCGTTTGTTATCCATGGGTGTTAAGCCTTTTTTGCTCAGCCCGTCGCTCAATGTGATGATCGGCCAGCGCTTGGTCCGTTTGATTTGTAAAACCTGCAAAGAAGAAATCAAGCTTGATGAAAACCAAAAAAAGCGCATTGCTGAAATTATTGATAGTATGAATGAGACTGAAAAAAAAGAAATTAGTCTGGAAAAAATTCAGTTCTACAAAGGCGGCGGCTGCGAGGAGTGCCAAGGGCTTGGCTACAAAGGCCGAATTGGTATTTATGAAATAATGCCGATGACAGCCGAAATTGAGAAGCTTATTCAGGCCGGACAAGTGTCTGAGTTTGATGTGGCCGGCGTAGCCAAGAGCAGTGGCATGACTACTATGGTTCAAGACGGTCTTTTAAAAGCCATCAAAGGCCTGACAACAGTTGAGGAGGTGTTGAGGGTGGCGGAGTAACTCCCAATTTTAGATTTCAGATTTCAGATTGCAGAATTATGATATACAAAAATAATTCACAGTGGTTTTAATTAATTAACATTTTTATTATAAAATATATGAAAAAATTTCTTTTTCCGATAGCTATTTTGGTATATATGGGGGTCGGCTCTTTTTTCTTTTTTGCGGCTGCGCTTAGCCAACAAAATCTATCTGGTGGTAATGAAGTTGGTCTGTTGGTGGGGTTTTTACTTGGTTGCTTCGGGTTGATTCTTTTGATAAAATCGGCGCGACCATCTTTATTTGTATTAGTAAGTGTATTTAGTATTTTCTTTTTGTTTCTAAATCACATAGTTGACGCTGATGACAATATTATGGGTTTACTTGGGGTGTTGTTTATACCAAGTATAGTTATACTGTTTTCTGCCTATGTGTTGGTAGTTTCTCGTAAGCAAATCTAATTTTAATACTTAATGCAAATTAGTAGTTTTATAAAAGCGCTAACATATGCTTAATAAAAAATTTTTCCAAAATTTAAAAAAAGAGTATGCCGCGCGGGACAGTGAGCGGCGGCAAATTATCAGCCTGGCAAATGTCGTCTTGCATGACTCCAAACGGGTTATTTTTGCCCTGCATCGCGGAGATATGAAAAAAGCCGCAGAGTCATTGAAAGAAATTGAAAAAATTCTAAATAATCTGGATAAAAAGTTCGGTTATGATCGCATTATCAAGGAAGGCGCCTACAACGCCGGCGTGGAAGAATATGTTGAGGCCAAGCTTTTTTACAAAGTTTTGAAAGAAAACAAAGTTGACGCCATTAAAGAAGTGAAGCTTAGTATTGACGCCTATATCGGCGGCATTAGCGATTTGACCGGAGAGCTGGTTAGGCTTGGGACAAATCAAGCGGCGGCCGGTAATTTGGCTGAGGTGGAAAAAATAAAAAATCTGATCAATGACGTCATGGGGGAGTTGGTAGAATTTGATATTGCCGGTTACTTGCGCACCAAGTACGATCAGGCGAAAGGGAATTTAAGAAAAATTGAGCAGGTTAGCTACGAGATAAGTATCAGAAAGTAGAATTTGATTCATTTATAACTTTGTGTAAATATATATTTGGTAACTAAGATTTTTATGAATACTAAAAAAAACCAAAAAGAAATATTTAATGTTATATTAATAACAGCGGTTGTTATTTTGGTAATTAGTAATATAGCGACGATTTTTTATTTTTATAAACAAAAACAAAGTAAAGAACCAATAATGAGCGTTGATTCAAGTCTTGAAGTGGTGGATAAAAATATTAAGAGCGATAACAATAGCTTAGTTGAGAATGAAATAGTTGATGACGCCCAGGTTGTGGAGAACGCGCCAGTGGAGTTGAAAAAAGATTTTACTGAAGGTGAGATTGTTGTTGAGTGGAATGAGTGGTTAGTAGACGCATCTTATTGGCAAGTTTTTCAAAATCAATTGCTAAATGATAGTTTCGAAGGTGAAAAAAATTATCAAGGTAAAGAATTGACCCCCATAGATTTTTTTAGTAATTTTGATTTTTACGAAGCAGGTAATGTAAAAGAGGGTATTTATAATGGTGGTATTTTGTATATAATGGTTGTACATCCAGAAGGACCATCATTTAGAAATTATTTATATCGTATAGTTAAAATTAATGAGGAAGTAATTTTACTGTCAGGCTATTCAGACGAAGTGTGGGCTGATGTTCTAAAAAAACTTTTTATCGAAAATAACAACATAGAAATAAGTAATTTGGAAACACCTTATATTATTAATGTCCCCAACTCAGACATAAAACTTGTTAGATCAGAAAAAGAGCCGATGACACTAGTCTCTGAGTATAGTGATATAGAAAAATTATTTAAATATGATGATAATAACTATATTTACAAAAGTGAAGCTAAGGATTGCTTTATTGTAAAGGCAAAAGACGGAACGGCAAGAGAGTATTATTTTGATTTAGAATTCTTAGAACCAAGTGAAGAAAAAACGATATATAGTGGCATTACACCAAATTTGATTCAGTTTACAAATAATAATGGTAAAAAAAATACCGAAGAGTATATTTTTAAAAGTGTTGGTTCCTGCGGTATTAGAGGTTGTTATAATTATCCGAACTATATCAATGACTCTAACCAGTTGAATGAAATTGGCAGAACTGTTACCGACGATCCAATATATGGACTGAAAGACACAGAGATTAAGGAGTATAATTTTGATGAAAAAAATATTTTAGAGAAGATGTACAACATGCACTATACTCAAGATAAGCCTGAGTATGAAGAATTTTTAGCTGATTATCCAGTTATATATTGGCAGGATCCTTTCGGAGATTTTATTGAATTTAGAAATGCTAAATATTTACCTTCCGTTGAGTGTGGGAAACCCGTCATTTATCTATACCCCGAAGAAGAAACTGATGTGTCTGTCTGGGTGAATCCTACCGGCGGGTTCAAAGTTACCGAACCGCAGTACAATAATGGCTGGAATGTAAAAGCCAAACCAAATGGAGAGTTATATAATTACGGTGATGATACAGTGTATCCATATCTTTTTTGGGAAGGGTATGGTTTGAATTATGAACGTCCGGCAGAGGGTTTTGTCGTTGCCAGAGATGATGTTGAGCAATTTTTGAAAGAGAAATTAATTAAATTGGGATTGATACAGAATGAAGTTGATGAGTTTATAGAATTTTGGTTGCCACGAATGCAGGAGAAGCTTTTTTACTTCGTTACCTTTGTGCCACAAGAAGAATTTGATCTGATTGCGCCACTCGCATTTTCTCCTCAACCGGATACGGTTATTCGCGTATTTATGGATTATGAAGGATTGGATGTATATCGAGAAGTAGTCGAGCAAAAGATTATTACCCCGGAGCGCGAGGGGTTTGTCGTGGCAGAATGGGGTGGAGCTATCCATAAGTAACCTATGGAAAAATTTAGTACAAAATTTTTAATAATAATATTAGCCCTACTAGCCGTATTTCAAGCAGGGCTAATTTTTATTACACTGAAGCAAGCAAAAAATTTAAATAATTTTCAAATTAGCTATGACATTGATAAATTACCAACACACTACGCGTATTTTTCGAGTCGAGTATTTTATGATGAGGCTTTTGAGCAGGGGAAAGATCAGATCTATTCAGTGTCGTATGGTGTATATGGCGGTATAATCCCGCATCACTTAATCGTCAAAGATAAAATCGCTGCTTTTTTAGAAGGTTTAAGTGACAATAACTATGAAACAGTAGTATTGATCGGACCTAATCATTTTTTTGCGGGGGATGAAGATATTATTGTATCACAGGCGAAGTGGGAGACTCCGTATGGATATTTATTACCGAATTTAAAATTAGCAAATATTTTGCAAAAAACAGAAGGCGTTAGTGTTGAAGAAGATCCATTTATTGCCGAACACTCAATATCCGGGTTAGTTGGTTTTATTAAAAAAAGTTTGCCAGATGTAAATTTTTTGCCAATTATTATGAAATTAAATACAGGTACTAATGATATTACAAATTTAGCTAATACTGTTTATCAGAACGTAGATCCGAAAAAAACATTGGTTCTGGCAAGCGTTGATTTCTCTCATTATCAACCGGTGGCGGTAGCAGATTTTCATGACCAGAAAAGCAGACAAGTAATTGAGAATTTTTTGTATGAACAAGTTAGTGATTTAGAGATAGATTCACCGCCGTCAATATATGCATTGCTTAAATATCTGGAACTAGCCGGTGGGCAGAGCGCTAAACTTTTATACTCAACTAACTCTGGGAGGCTAATTAACGATTTTGATATTCCAACAACAAGTCATAATTTTTACTATTTTACCGCCGGCAGTAAAAAAGATAGCGATTTAACGAATTTTCTTTTCTTCGGCGACATCATGTTGGACCGGCATGTCAAAGAAGTAATGAATAAAAATGGCGGCGTGGATTATTTATTGCATAATTTAGCCGGCGAGGAAAATAGATTTTTCCAAGGCATTGATCTTATTAGCGCGAATTTGGAAGGAGCAGTGATTGAAAATGGCGCGCACTCCGCGCCGGAGATGGCTTATGACTTTGCTTTTGACCCGGCAGATGTGGCAGTATTAAAAAATTATAATTTTAATTTTTTTACCATCAGCAACAATCATATTCTGGACCAAGGACAAAGTGGTTTTACTGAAACGCAAGTTAATTTAGATAAATTAGGTTTTGATTACACCGGCTGTCCGGATAAAAAAGTTGATGATTGCAGTGTAAAGATAATAGACGTTAATGGTAAAAAAATCGCCATGCTCGGCTACTCCATGGTGTACGGCAGTTTAGACGAAGAAAAAGTTACCGCGCAAATTGCTGAGGTGAAAAATAATAGTGATCTAGTAATTGTAAATATCCATTGGGGAGTAGAGTATGAAAGTAAACATAATTTAATTCAGGAAAAACTAGCACATCAGATGATTGATAGCGGCGCGGATTTGATTATCGGCCACCACCCGCACGTCGTTCAAGATGTTGAGATTTACTCGCCTCGCTCTCGCTCTGGCGAAGCGGGCAAAAATAAGCCGATTTTTTACTCACTAGGAAATTTCATCTTTGATCAGTACTTTTCGCGCGAGACGCAGGAAGGGCTGAGCGTGGGCGTGAACTGGGGCGATGATGTGTTTGAACTGGCTCTGTTTCCATTCTATAATGAGTACAGTCAGGCGCGGTTGATGGAGGGAGAGCGAAGAGAGAAATGGTTGGAGTGGTTGGCAAAAGAATCAATAGTTGAGGAAGAGTATAAAGAACAGATAAAATTTGGTAAAATAAATTTATAATTTGTCATTCCCGTCCCGCAGTCTGCGGGAGGAATCCAGTGTTAATGCGCTAAAATTTGGATTCCTGCCCGCGCAGGAATGACAATTTGGGGTGTTTCGTAATTCAAAGTATAACAATATAACTATATGCGTATTGCCATCATCTCCGATACCCATGACAATGTGCCGAATTTGGAAAAGTTTTTAGCATGGGCGAAAGAAAATAAAATTGAACAAATTATTCATTGCGGTGATTTGTGCGCTCCCTCTATTTTAAAAAATATTTTAGCCCCAAAGTTTGCGGGGCGCATTCACATGGTGTACGGCAATGTTGAAGACCGCGTTTTGGTCAAAGAAGTTGCCGCAATGTTTCCGCAGGTGAAGCACTACGGCGATATTGGTACGGTTACGCTGGACGGCAAACGCATCGCTTTTGTCCACTATCCCAAAGAGGCTAAAGAACTTGCGCAAAGCGGGAAGTACGACATGGTTTTCTACGGCCATACTCATAAACCTTGGGAAGAGATAGTTGACTCCTGTCGTGTGGTTAATCCCGGCACGCTGGCGGGGCTGTTTAGCAAGGCCACTTTCGCGGTGTGGGATACGAAAAGCGGGGAGCTGGAGTTGAAGATTTTGGAGCGGTTGTAAAAAAAAGAGGCCTGTCAGCATAACAACCGACAGACCAACTAGATGATATAAAAATTTTATCTCTTTTTATTTTACTGATAAAAATGTTTGCCAGTCATTTAGCAACATTGCCAAAAAGTTTTTATCTTGTTTAACAATATTAACCATTTTATATTTTTCGATTGCAGTTGTCTTGAATGTTTTTAGGCCATTCAACCGCACCAAAGCCAAAATAATAAAACAGAATACTTCATAATCATAATCATCATTAGTTAGTAAAAGATTAAGTAACTTTTCTGTAACTTGAGGCTGAAGTGTTATTGGTATGTAACATCCCGCTGCTATTATAGAACACAAGTTACTTACTAATTTTAATGACTCGATTTTATAGCCTTCACTCTCACAGTTTGTGAGAATGTCCATTAAAATTTGATGAAATGGACGCTCTGGATATGAAAGTATCGTTTTCCCTTCTAGATTGTCAATGTTCGGCATAGTTTTTTCCTCCTTTAGGAAAATTTTTTGATTTGAATTAATCTTTGCATATTTAAGTGTGTGTGTCAATACAAGCCGTTTGAGTGCCGTTTAGCCACAACAAAAAACTCCAAGCCTCATCGGCCTAGAGTTTTTATTTTATACTTTTTACTTCTAACTTCTAACTTCCTACTTCCTAAACGCGTTCCGCGTACTCGCCGGTGTCGGTATTGACGCGAATCATGTCGCCTTCGTTGATAAACATTGGCGCGGCAATTTGGGCGCCGGTTTCAAGTGTGATTATTTTTGTGACGTTACCCGCCGAATTACCTTTGACGCCGGGAGGAGCAGAGGTGACTTTTAGTTCAACCTTTGGCGGCAATTTGAGAGAAATTGGCTTGCCCTCAAAATACATTATTTTGGTGTCCTCGCCTTCTTTCAGCCAATTTATCATCTCGCCAAGCATTTCAAGCGAGAGGCTGAATTGTTCAAAATTTTCATTATCCATGAAATAGACATTGTTTTCATCTTTGTACAAATACTGCGAGTGTTTTTCTTCGGTCGTTGCTTCGTCAGCCTTGTCATTGCCCTGAAAAGTTCTTTCTAAAACATTGCCATTAATAAGGCTGCGCAGTTTTGTTTTCAGAACCGCTCCGCCGCGGGCGACTTTGCTGTGAGCGGCGCGAATTACAATATAGGGTTCGTCGTTTATTTTTATTAATTTTCCTACTTTGATTTCATTAAGGGATAACATAAATCATTAAGTTCCAAATAACAAGTATTAAATAAATCTAAAATTATAAATTTCAAAATACGATTTTTGGAATTTAATATTTGAAATTTAGAATTCCTGTCTGCCTGCCGGTAGGCAAGCCGACAGGCAGGTTTTTGTTATTTGTTATTTGGAGCTTGTTATTTTAAGAGATTTAACGTGGTACAAAAGGCAATAGAGCAATCAAACGAGCTCGCTTGATTGATGTTGATAGTTTGCGCTGATGCTTTGAACATACGCCGGTGCGTTTTTTCGGCAGAATCTTCAGGTATGAACTCAAAAAACGACGCAAAAGTTGTGAATCTTTATAATCCACTTCTTTTAGGTTGTTTACGCAAAAATAGCAAACCTTTTCTTTTTTTAATGGTTGTGGTTTCATAGTGTTCAAGAAAGTTAGTACGGATTTAATATTGTATCAAACCAGTAATACGAATGCTTTAGACTGACTTAAATTGACTTGGATGTATGCGAATGCCGCGAATAATTTTAACAATGCGCGGTAAAAACATTCGTGGCATTCGGATAGTTGCAATGTTATTTTTAGTCCGTACAACTCATTCGAATTAAGCGATCGCTATCGGTTTAAATCCATATAACGATTTATTAGTTCTTAGAATGGAATATTTTCTACTTTGATATTTTCTTCAGTATCCGCGTCTGATGAATCATCCATAGATCCGGAACCCATGTTAGTCGGCATTTCTTGGTCAATTACCGGAATATCTTCAATCGGCGTTTGGTTTGACATTGGATTCTGCGCCGGAGCGGCTGGCGCTGGACGGAAACTGCCGCCTTGACTGCCGGCGGGCGAGCCAAGCAAAATAACATTATCAGCCACTATTTCAGTGCGGTAGCGTCTGACACCGTCTTGGCCGGTCCAGTCGCGAGTCTGTAAACGGCCTTCAACAAAGAGCTGACGGCCTTTTTTGACATACTGTCCGCAGATTTCACCCAAGCGTCTCCAGGCGACAATATTATGAAATTCAACTTTTTCCTGCGACTGTCCGCTGGCATCAGTCCATCGTAAATTTGTGGCGACCGCGAATGAGGCAACAGTCTGCCCGGAAGGAGTAGTGCGAACCTCGGGGTCGCGGGTAGCATTGCCAATTACTTGAGCTCTATTTAAATTCATCATATATTTATTTGGTGATGTTCCTACAACATCATTAGTAAATTTTTATTTAGTAATTTAAATTAAGTCTTCGGTGTTTTTTAAAATTTTATCAAGCTCTTCATCTAGTTTGTTGATGTCGATTTTTTCCATCTCTTCTTTTTTCTGGGGCGCTTTAGTCTTAGCTTCGCTGGCATTTACAAACTGGTCTTTTCGGGCTGGTTTTTTGGTTTCAGATTTTTCAATTAAAGCTTGTCTTTCTTCTTTTTGTTGGGCAATTTCTTCCGCTCTTTTTTCAGCAGCTTCTTTTTCACTCTTGATTTCTTGGGCGCTCTTAACGCGTTTGAGAACTATCAGATGGCGCAAAATTTCATCACTTAAACGAAGATTTTTTTCCAACAATACCAGTTTGTCCGGAGTTAGTTCAAATTCAATGATATAGTAGTAAGCATGATAGTTTAAGCCGATATTATAAGACAGTCTTCTTTTTCCCCAATTATCTTCGGAGATAATTTTACCGCCATTATCCTTAATGAATTTTACAACACTTTCTTGAATCGGCGCAAGTTCATCTTCACTGTATTTGTTGGGGATAAGATAAACCAGTTCATAACGCTTCAGAACTTTTTCATCCATTCCATCTTCGGATTGAACGGATTTTGCTGTTTTGTTTTTTTCCATAGTATTAAATATAAATTAAAAAATCCCACTAGGCAGACAATAAAAGTGGGATATTGCTAAAATACCTAGTAATTACGTACAAAATGCCGTAATTGTCCTTTGTATAAAAGGATATGGGAATAGGTTTATTAAATTGTAAAGGTAACTGTAACATGGATAAAAAAATAGAGCAATATTGACAAAATTTTTAATACATGATTATATAAATATTGCCTAAGCGAGGTTGGCAGCTTGCAAATATTCTTTTCACAAAGGAGAAAGACAATGAGTAAAGCCACAATTACAGCAGGTCAAGCTCGGAGTTTAATCGCGTCGTTTACGATTGATACTCCTTGGGACGAAATTTTGGTGGATATTCAGCCCTTTATTGAACTGACACCAAGTCAGCGGGGTCAGGCATTCGCTGATTTTGTGCGAAATGGTTGCAGATTGGATATCGGCGATGTTCAATCTATTATAACCAAACCGTTTAACCCCGCCGAATTTCTCGGTGAGGGGTGGACAGTCTGGAAAGGTCCAGCCGATGGCGACGGCCTTTCCGGAGAAGAGGATATTGATCCTCGTTCGCTGGCGCTCGTCAAAATTGAAGTCTCACAATTTTTATTTGAAACCTGTTTACAGGCAAGTGCTGGTTCAATCACTGGAGAGGAAAAACTCCACCGTTTGAAAGCTAAATCGGATTTCGTTCGGTTTGGTGCTAATGTTTTTCTTGGCTTGTGGACAGATTATCAAGCCAATAAAAAAAACAGCGTTCTTGAAAGGTTGTACAAAGAACGTAAAGTGACTTATCTTGATTTTCCTGGCACCGTTCTTCGCAATCCGGACGGCATTCGCCGCGTGCCTTACCTCTTCCGGCGCGGTGTTGGGCAGTGGGGCTGGGACTGCTTCTGGCTTGGTGACGGCTGGGGTGCCGCCAGTCTTTCCGTGGGTTGTGCAAGTTAGTTTTTTAGACTTTGTTCCTTTGTTTTTTTTGTTCTTGTTTTGGTTTTTTGCTTGTCCGCCGTAGCGCGGAGCGTGAAGGCAGAGGCTTTGGTCCCGCTTGGCGGGACGAAGGCGCGAATAATGTTCATCATTTCCGCGCCTTCTTTTATTTTTATGATAATTCAACTATGATGATTATATGCAATACTTCTTTATTCTCGGTAACAATCCAACCATATCGTTTGCGGAACTTGCCGCCGTTTTAGATTTAAAACCGGCGGAGGTTTTATTTTTATCAAAAGAAATTTTAATTATTGACGTTTTTCAAGAAGTAAATCCGCGCACATTAATAAAAAGGTTAGGCGGAACAATTAAGATTGGTGAAATCAATGATGAATTTCTAATTTCTAATGTCAAAAAAAATGCCAATGTCTTAATGTCAAATGTTCAAAAAAGTATTAAAGCGGGTCTTTCTGGCAAGTTCAATTTTGGTATTTCCTATTATGGCGCTGGCAAGTTTAACCAAGAAAAAATTTTGGCCATGGAATTTAAAAAGTCATTAAAAGAAAAAAGTATCAGTTCTCGCTGGGTGACGAGTAAAGAAAAAACGCTTTCCTCGGTGGTGGTTGAACAAAACAGATTAGTCACTGACCGAGGACTGGAAATCGTGATTATTAAAAATTCAGATAAATATTATATAGGCAAAACTTTGGCCGTGCAACCATTCAAAGAGCTCTCTGCGCGCGATTATGGCCGTCCCGGGCGTGATGATTATTCCGGTATGTTGCCGCCCAAACTCGCGCAGATTATGATTAATTTTGCAAAACCCCTCCCCAAACCTCCCCTATTCAGGGGAGGGAGCGAGGGTGAGGTCGTTCTGTTGGACCCTTTCTGCGGTTCCGGCACTATTCTTACCGAAGCAATGTTGATGGGTTATAGGAATTTTATCGGTTGTGATAAAAGTGAGAAAGCCGTTTTTGATACGATAAAAAATTTAGAATGGATGCAGAAGCAGTATGATCAATGGTCAATAGTTAACAGTCAATTGTCCGTATCTGATGTCCGCCGGCTATCAGAAAAAATTTCTCCAAATTCCATTGATGCCATTGTAACTGAGCCATACCTTGGCCCTTCGCGCATGCAACGGGATAAGAATTCATTGAATAAAGTCATTCGCGAACTTGAAGAGTTGTATCGGCAGGCGCTGTCAGAATTTGCCAAAGTTTTAAAACCGGACGGACGAGCGGTGATGATTTGGCCGGTGTTCGTACTTGCGGATAATCAGAAAATATACTTAAATAGTAATAGAATAATCAGCAATAGTTCTTTGAAAATCATTAGCCCCATTGCGGGTTTTAATCATAAAGTTTTGGAATTAACGAATAGAAACACATTATTGTATGGCCGGCCGGATCAGAAGGTCTGGCGGGAGATTGTGATTTTGGAAAAGTAAAAGGGAGGTGTAATATGTATCTAATACAAACGGACG
The DNA here is from genome assembly GCA_030698385.1 of bacterium. Lineage (GTDB taxonomy): Bacteria > Patescibacteriota > Patescibacteriia > Patescibacteriales > XYC2-FULL-47-12 > JAUYLZ01. The sequence goes on from JAUYLZ010000036.1 coordinate 32,402, forward strand.
CCAATAACTTTGCGGCAGCAAAATACATCGTGCAACAATACCCCGACTGCGGTTCACATATTCATGAACAGCAAAAAAGTATTTACGTGCAATGGTTGCCGCAAGAATTGCGAGTGAAGTTGGAAAAAATTGGATCTGAGATTAGGCCATCATACAAGATGGTGGCTGAGGCAACAAATGAAACAGCATCTTAAAAGTTTGTTCACATGAAGTGAAAGGAGTAAAGATCATGGCACGAACATGGCAAGATAAGTTACATAAACTTAATGGCACTGATACCTGGATTGGAGAAGTAAAGTTGCGCCAACGAGAGTGTGAAATAGAAAATGAACAGGCGGTTAAGGAAGATATTATGGGTGTGATTTGCGCGGTTGCTATCGCGATTGGAGGTTTTGCTTTAGTAGCGTTTATTATGTGGATCATTTGATTCAGGCTATTTTTTTAAAATCCCAGATTCGTCTGGGATTTTGCTTTTTTTGGACAAGTTGGGTAAACTTATAGCACACGAATTGAACGGATTAAACTGATAAAAATGGATTTTTATTTACTTTTTAGTTTATGATAAAACTTGAAAGAGAAACGGGTCTGTGCATTAAAGCTTTTTATAATGTATTTAATGAGTTAGGTTACGGGTTTTTGGAAAAAGTGTATGAAAAATCAGAAACCGCAGTTTAAAAGAAAGATATTTGATAATAATTTAAAATTTAATAGTACGCGGATTGCACGGATATAACAAATTAAAACAGATCAGTGAGTATCAGTTTAATCTGTTAAATCCGTGTTCCATTGTTATGACAACAGAAAAAAATGATAATCGAGTAGTTAGTCCTGTTGAGAAAGGCAATGATATTTTGTTAGACCAGACACTGCGTCCCAAAACGTTGGCTGATTATATCGGTCAGGAAAAGATTAAAGAGAATCTGCGGATTTTTATGCAGGCGGCCAAAGGAAGGGGCGAGCCGATTGAACATGTTTTGCTTTACGGCGCGCCGGGCCTGGGAAAGACAACGCTCGCGCACGTAATCTCAAACGAAATGAGCGTGAACTGCCGGGTAACTTCGGGGCCGGCCATAGAAAAAGCCGGCGATTTGGCGGCGATTTTGAGCAACTTAAGCGAGGGAGACATTTTGTTTATTGATGAAATTCATCGTCTTAGCAAAGTAATTGAAGAAATTCTTTATCCGGCCATGGAGGACTACGCGCTGGATATTATTATTGGCAAGGGCCCCAGCGCGCGGACCTTGCGCATAGATTTGCCGAAGTTTACCATTATCGGCGCAACGACCAAGATGAGCATGCTTTCAGCGCCATTGCGCGACCGGTTCGGTTCGGTTTACCACCTTGATTTTTATGAAATAAACGATATTGAGCGAATAATTAACCGCAGTTCAAATATTTTAAATATTGAATTAGCTAGTGATGCCTGCGGTCATATCGCCCGCCGCTCGCGCCGCACGCCGCGGATTGCGAATCGCCTGCTCAAGCGCGTTCGCGATTACGCCGAGGTCAAAGGCGATGGTAAAATCACTCCCAGCATTAGTCAGCAGGCGCTGGATATGCTCGCGGTTGATCAGCTTGGTCTTGATCAGATTGACCGCAAAATCATGGAAACAATTATTGAAAAGTTTGGCGGCGGTCCGGCCGGACTAAACAGCATTGCCGCCGCGACCGGGGAAGAGATGGCCACCATTGAAGATGTCTACGAGCCGTATCTTTTACAACTCGGCTTCATTGAGCGCACGCCGCGCGGCCGCGTGGTAACCGATTTGGGCAAAGAGCATTTGGGTATTAAGACGACAGATCAACACAAGTTATTTACGGATTAGTAAAGATTACGGAATTTACTTTTTTCAAGATCAGTACTACTATAAAAATAACATCGTTCTTTAAAACTAGATAGCAAAGGAGAAAGAGCCGATCACGGATGAAAAAATGTTTTTTTTGATTGGAAAAGTAGTTGGAAAGGTTTTTTTGGAGCAAATTTACGAAGAAAGGAAACTAGTAACAATGCCCACAAAAATATATAAACCAGCAAAGATAAGGCCGGAAAATATACGGCTACTTTATACTCCCATTGAGTATATTGAAGCAGGCGTGCAGATACGGAAAGAGAGTTGTGAAAAATGGGGTCTGTCTGAAGTTGATGGTGAAATGAAAATTATTGATTGTAAAAAGTTTGAAATAGCGGTAAAAGCCGGTGAGTTGTGTGGACGTTTTGATAATGCTTGTCAGTGTGAGCGTTGCGAGAAGAAGCGGGCGTTGCTATAAAATCGCAAAATATATTGCTGTAGTTTTCCAGGTTTGTTGTTGTTTGGCATGGCCAGCAAATAGTGTATAGTCATAAGGCAATTGTTCTTTCCCAACTCCGAGTTGTCGGAGTGATTTCAAAATAAAAAGGAGAATACAATATGTCAGAAAAAAAGCAGTTGTTGCAAATTGTTGACATGATTAATGACATCCTCGGTGAGTTTCCGGAGGATAAATTATCCCAGCTCCGAAAATGTAACTTGGATAATAAGATTCAAGCGGCTGTGAAAGCCGCAGTAAAAGCCGCAATACTTGAACAAGAAGCCTCTGGCGATTTGCAATTTCCAGAAACTAAATATGAACCGGGGAGTTACATTAGGCAATATTTAGCTGATATCAATCGTGATGTGGGCTATCACCCATAAGCAGATGCGATTAAGATGATTTTGACTCATTGTATAGAGCGACTTTTCAGTCGTTCTTTTTTTATAAAAAAATCCCCGCCCTTTTTTGGAGCGGGAGTTTGAAGTGATTACCTTTAATTTCGGCGGAGACGGCGCGGTTGCCTTTTTTTTGATTAAAAGATTAATCATAACGATATAAAGCGAGTCGCCAATGCTGATCAGAGCAAGCGCCAGCGGCGGATTGGAGCAAAAATACCAGTTCGGCGCCGTGATTATCAGTGTCAAAGGAACATAGGTGATAATGTTGCTAAAAATTTTCATCAGTTTTTACTCCTTTATTCGGCTCATTTTGTTCCAGTATTTAGACTTGGAATGAACAGTAATTTTATTAAACTTTATAATATATTTGCAAAAAATACAATATTAAGTTATATTAAAGTTAGAATTATCTATGATATAAATTAATAATTTTGCATTTTTCATTTTGAAATTTGTATTTAATAATATGTCAGTACCAAAGAAACGCCGAACGAGAAGCTCGGTCAAAAGACGCCAATCCCACCATGCTTTAAAAAAAGCGACACTAACGACTTGTTCGCAATGCGGCAAATCAGTATTACCGCACACAGCCTGCTCCCATTGCGGTTACTATAAGGGCAAGGAAGTTATAAAAGTAAAAATGAAAGCAGCTAAAAAGAAAAAGTAACTTAATTTCAGAATGTAAAATGTAGAATGCAAATTTATTAATAATTTGAAAATTCTGCAATTTGAAATTTTAAATTTGAAATTTTTTTATGTCAAATCGACATCTTTCGAGAACTATAGCGATGCAAGCTCTGTATCAATGGGATTTTAATGGCAAAGAAAATAAAGATATGGAAGATTTGGTAATGCAGTGCATACGGGAGTTCGCTCCCGGTTTTGATGATGACAGTTTTGCTCTAGCTATTGTCAAAGGCGTGATAAAAAATAATGTTGAAATTGATAAACAAATTCAAAATTACGCGCCCGAGTGGCCGCTGGATCAAATAACCAATGTCGACCGCAATATTTTGCGTATTGGCGTGTATGAGATGTTGTTTGATAAAAATATCCCCGACAAAGTCGCCATCAACGAAGCGATTGAAATTGCCAAGGCTTATGGCGGCGAGAGCAGCGGTAAGTTTGTTAACGGTGTTTTGGGGGCAATTTTTAAAGATCTTGATCAAGATGGCGCTGATGAACAAAAATAAATAATTAACTACTAATAGTTGCTTGACTGTTATCCCGTTTGAGCGGGACTAAATTGTTAATTGCTCTATCGTTTCATTTAATTGATATTTTGTGTTAAAGAAAGCAGTAGAATAATTGAACAATTCAACAATAAAGCAATATAATCTCATGAAGGATTTTACTAGCCTCGAGTACTCTTTGGGAGTTACCTTTGAGAATAAAGATCTTTTGAAACAAGCCTGCGTCCATCGCTCGTACCTTAACGAGCACCCCAGTTTTGAACTGGACCATAATGAGCGTTTGGAATTTTTGGGCGACGCGGTTCTGGAAATTGTTGTGACGGAATTTTTGTACAATAAGTTTTCCGACAAGCCTGAAGGCGAGCTCACTAATCTGCGAGCGAGTCTTGTCAATGCCAAAATGCTGGCAACGGTAGCCAATGAATTGGAAATTGAGTCGTGTTTGTACTTAAGCAAAGGCGAAGCTAAAGATAAAAATACCAAAGCGCGGTCTTTTATTTTGGCAGACTCGGTTGAGGCGATAATTGGCGCAATCTATTTGGATCAGGGAGTGAGAGCGGCCAAGAAGTTTATCACTAATAAAATTCTATCCCACCTAGATGGCGTTATGGAACAACAGTTGTATCTGGATCCAAAAAGCACCTTTCAAGAGCGTGTGCAAGAAAAATTCAGCGTTACTCCGCACTACTCAGTCATAGCTGAATCAGGCCCTGACCATGACAAAGTTTTTGAAGTCGGCGTGTACGTTGGGGATGAATTGGTTGCTCGCGGCAGCGGCTCAAGCAAGCAGGAAGCGCAAGTTGAAGCGGCAGTAGCTGCGCTCAAGAAGAAAAAGTGGTAGAATAACCGTAGTAATTATTTTAAAATTATAATTTTTTTAAAATTTAAATATATGACAATCGACAGTCTTTTCACGACAGCGGTTGAAAAAAAAGCCTCTGATATTCACCTAGTCGCCGGTCTTAAGCCAATTGTTCGCATTGACGGCGTACTGCATCCGCTTGACCAAAAAGGAATGAGCAGCAGCCTGATCAAGGAACTTGTTTTCAAGATGCTGACCGCGGAACAGAAAGAAAGGCTACTGAAAAATAAGGATATAGACTTGTCATATCAGGTGACAGATAATGGTCGTTTTCGCGTTAATATTTATTTTGAAAAAGGTAATTTGGGTCTGGTGGCCAGAATTATTCCAGACAAGATAAAAACCATGAAAGAGCTTAACCTGCCGGAAGTTGTTTATGATTTGCTATCGCGTGAGCAAGGTTTTATCCTAGTGACCGGGCCGACCGGCTGCGGCAAGTCGACAACTCTGGCCGCGATGATTGAAGAGATTAATACTCATTTCAAGAAAAATATTATTACGCTAGAAGATCCGATTGAGTTTTTGTTTAAACCAAACAAAAGTATTATCGTGCAAAGAGAACTTGGTTTTGACATCCCGAGTTTTGCCAGTGGCTTGCGCCATATTGTCCGCCAAGATCCTGATATCATTATGGTCGGCGAAATGAGGGATCTGGAAACCGTAGCCGCGGCCATTAGTTTGGCCGAAACCGGACATTTAGTTTTAGCTACTTTGCATACCTATAGCGCCGCGCAGACAATCGACAGAATTATTGATATTTTTCCTCCTTATCAGCAGGATCAAATCAGATCTCAGCTTTCCGCTGTTCTGACTATGGTTATTTCACAACGTTTGTTGCCAAAAGAAAATGGCGGCAGGGTCGCGGCCAGAGAGATGCTTATTAATACGCCGGCAGTAGGGAATTTAATTAGAGAAAATAAAATCGCTCAAGTTGACCACGTGATCGAAACTAGCGCTAAAGAAGGCATGATCACTATGGATAAGTCGTTAAAGAATTTATATAAAGATGGTTTGATTGCAAAAGAATTAATAGATATTTACGCGACTGATATAGAAATAAAACCATAGGTTGAATTTTTGCAAAAAGTGTTATTTTTTGCGTAATTATAAGTATTGACATACTTTTTTTATAGTGTATAATATTAATATCTTTAAAAGATTTAAAGTTTTTCTTCATTTTATGATAAAAAATTCAATTTTAACTCAACTAAAAGGAAGCGGTTAATTACTAGCAATTTTTGTGTAGTTAAGCCGCCAAATGGGCGGTTTTTTGATACTTTGAAGAACAAATTGACGATTAATGACTGTAGGTTAGCCGCCAGTCATTAGCCGTTAATGGAAGGTACATTAACAATTTAATAAGCTAGTATAAAAAATATGCAATTTCGATCTGTTGATAAGTATCAACAGCTGATGTCAAAAAAAATCCTTACAATTACAAAATCTGTAAGGTAAAGAGTAATATTAAGGGTGTATGGTGGATGCCTTGACATTAAGAGACGATGAAGGACGTAGCAGCCTGCGAAAAGCTCCGTTGAGGTGGCAAGCAACCTTTGACACGGAGATCTCCGAATGGGGAAACCTATCCCGTTGTAGACGGGATGTCCCTTCTACGCTTTTTGTTTCGCAAAAAGCTACGCAGGGCAAGCCCTTATATTAATTATGAGGAGCTTGCCCTGCGTAGCTCAAGCGGAGCGCAGAGCGTAGTAGGGACGAGTACCCGGGGAACTGAAACATCTTAGTACCCGGAGGAAAAGAAAAAAAACAATCGCTAAGCAATTATACATGGATAGCCTTTGGTTATGTGTGTATAGTTGCAAAGCGAGTATTCCGTTAGTAGTGGCGAGCGAAAGCGGATTAGCCTAAACTTTAGAGACCGCGCTTTTTACATGACTTTTAGTTGTGTGAATTGCCAAAGGATCCATGTCCATATGTTTCTAAGGTGTTGCAAGATATTTACGTTTGTTTTATGGATTAAGCAAGGTAGAGATACAAAAAGTAATTTTCTAGTAGAACGGTCTGGAAAGGCCGGCCAAAGATGGTGATAGCCCAGTACACGAAAGGAATTATAACTCTACGGTAAATATTCTTAAGTAGGGCGGGACTCGAGAAATCCCGTCTGAATCTGGGTCGACTATGACCCAAGGCTAAATACTCTTAATGATCGATAGTGAACAAGTACCGTGAGGGAAAGGTGAAAAGCATCCCGGAAGGGAGGTGAAATAGTACCTGAAACCATATACTTACAAGGAATCGGAGCCCCGCATTTTGCGGGGTGACGGTGTGCCTATTGAAGAATGAGCCAACGAGTTTGTTCTATGTGGCTTACATAAACTCCGCTTGGAGGATATGTGAAGTGAAAGCGAGGGTTAATCGCCCGCATCTTACTTTTTAGATAAGAGATTTATGTTAGTCTCTTGTCTAAATCGTAAGAAAGTCGCATGGACAAGACCCGAAGCCGGGTGATCTAACCATGACCAGGTTGAATGTCGTCGAAAGACGGCAGGAGGACCGAACCCACAAGCCGTGCAACACTTGGGGATGAGTTGTGGTTAGCGGAGAAATTCCAATCGAACTCGGCAATAGCTGGTTCTCCTCGAAATAGCTTTAGGGCTAGCCTTGGATGCTTACTACAGGGGGTAGAGCACTGGATAAGAGTTGGGTCTTCGGATACCACTCTTAATCAAACTCCGAATACCTGTAGGTGAAATCCAGGAGTCAGACTATGGGGGCTAAGCTCCATCAGTCAAAAGGGAAACAGCCCAGACCGTAAATTAAGGTCCCTAAATTCATGCTAAGTGTGAAAGGTGGTGTCGCGACTGCGACAACTAGGAGGTTGGCTTAGAAGCAGCCATCCTTTAAATAAAGCGTAATAGCTCACTAGTCTAGTTACCGCGCGCCGAAAATGTAACGGGGCTAAGCATGATACCGAAATTACGGATTTCTCGATTTTATCGAGAAGTGGTAGAGGAGCATTCCTTGCATCATTGAAGTCGTCTCGCGAGAGATGGTGGAGAGCAGGGAAGAGAGAATGTTGGCATAAGTAGCAAAAAGGCGGGTGAGAACCCCGCCCACCGAAAGCTTAAGGTTTCCTGGGCAACGTAAATCGGCCCAGGGTTAGTCGGTCCTAAGGTGAGTCTAGTGTAGTGCTAGGGTAGCCGATGGATGACGCCGTCAATATTCGGCGACTACTATTGTATTTCAATGGAGTGACGCACCAGTGATGTTTAAGCGTTCTATGGTATGAACGTTGCTGCCTCGCGTTGAACTTTGCCAGGAAAATCCGGCATAATTTTGTTCAACAAAGGTGGCAGAAGTTGAAGCGCTTTTCGTGGAGACAACTTAAGTTGAACTGGTGCCTAGAAAAACTTCTAGAGCTAATGCGATAGTATCCGTACCGTAAACCGACACAGGTAAGCGAGGCGAGAAGCCTCAGGTGCACGAGAGAACCCTCGTTTAGGAACTCGGCAAAACAGCGGTCGTAATTTCGAGATAAGGCCTCCCCGCATTTTGCGGGGCGCAGCTAACGACTCCAAGCAACTGTTTATCAAAAACATAGCTCCCTGCTAACTCTTACGAGGATGTATAGGGGGTGACGCCTGGCCAGTGTCCGAACGTTAAAGGGAGAGGTTATTTGCCTTCGGGCGAAGAAGCTTTGATCTGAAGCGCGGATGAACGCCGGCCGTAACTATAACGGTCCTAAGGTAGCGAAATTCCTTGTCGGGTAAGTTCCGACCTGCACGAATGGCGTAATGACTTGGGGACTGTCTCAACGAGGGACTCGGCGAAATTGCAAGGCGAGTAAAGATGCTCGCTACCCATAGCCGGACGAAAAGACCCCGTGAAGCTTTACTATAACTTGATATTGTGTTTTGGTATGCTCTGTTCAGTATAGGTGGGAGCCCCGCATTTTGCGGGGCGACAGTGAGATACCACCCTTAGTATGTTGAAACACTAACCTCATCTCGTTATCCGAGAAAGGGACAGTATCTGGCGGGTAGTTTGTCTGGGGCGGATGCCTCCTAAAAAGTAACGGAGGCGTTTACAAAGGTTGGCTATCTCGGGATGGAAACCCGAGAGATAGTGTAAAGGCATAAGCCAGCTTTACTGCGAGACCTACAAGTCAAGCAGTTGCGAAAGCAGAACTTAGTGATCCGACCGTCCAATATAGGATGGCGGAAGCTCAACGGATAAAAGTTACTCCGGGGATAACAGGCTAGTCGCGCCCAAGCGTCCACAGCGACGGCGCGGTTCGGCACCTCGATGTCGGCTCGTCTCATCCTGGGGGTGAAGAAGCTCCCAAGGGTTTGGCTGTTCGCCAATTAAAGAGGCACGCGAGCTGGGTTCAGACCGTCGTAAGACAGGTCGGTCTCCTATCCGCTATGGGCGTAGAAATTTGAGAAGTCCCTTCCCTAGTACGAGAGGACCGGGAAGGACAAACCTCTGGTGTACCAGTTGTTCTACCAAGGGCATTGCTGGGTAGCCACGTTTGGTTTGGATAAGCGCTGAAAGCATATAAGCGCGAAGCCGTCTTCAAGATTAGATTTCATAGGTTCGTCGGAGACTACGACGTTGATAGGCTCTAGGTGTAAGCACAGTAATGTGTTAAGCCGAGGAGTACTAATAAACCATTTTTTACTCTTTACCTTTTAGGTTTTGTAGAAAGCATATTTTTTAATACTTATATAGAGTACACAATTTATTATTCGTGTATTTTATTCTTGGTGTCCTTTGCGAAAGGGGTACACCCGTTCCCATCCCGAACACGGAAGTTAAGCCTTTCAGCGCCGATGGTACTTGGGATTATTCTCAGGGAGAGTAGGTCGGTGCCAAGAATAAAGTATGTGAGAATAAGTGGCTGGGGTGAACACGGAAGTTAATCCGCCAGCTGGCGGAGCCGATGGTACTTGGGATTATTCTGTAGGGAGAGCTCGCCTCGCCTCGCTTCGCGAAGTCGAAGCGGGTAGGTCGGTGCCAAGATGGTGTATTTTATTTTTGTTAAAAAAAATCAGAAAAATAGCGGTTTTTAATTAGGCCGCTTTTTTTATATACCTTGAATTACGAAATGAATAAAAATTACTCTTTTTGTCATTCCCGTCCCGCAGACTGCGGGAGGAATCCAGTGTTAACACGCTAAAACCTAGATTCCTGCCTGAGTTTACCCCGTGCTATGACACGGGACAGGAATGACAATTGAGGATATTTCGTAATTCAAGGAACTTCAGTAAAAGTTTTAAACAATTCCGATACATTCGGAATAGTTTAAAACTTGGTTTAGATGAAAAATAGTTTGCCAAGTTTAAAACTTGGCCGCCGTGCCCGCTTCGCCTGCAAAGCGAGGCGAGTGAGGCGGACTGTTTTAAACTTTTACATCTTGAGAGAGCAAGAAAAAATTTTAAACTTTTGCTTAAGTTTCAGTTTATTGATAATTTTTCTTGAATTACGAAATTGCTTTTTTACTTACTCTAAAACCTTTTTTTGTCATTTTCGTGCCTGCCGGCAGGCAGACAGGAATGCAATCGGTTCCGCAATTAATAATTCAGCCATATTTTAATTTGTAAAATACGTTCTTCTTGAAAAAAGTAAAGTGATCTGTTATGATGAAAGGACTTTATTATTAAAGCTAAAAAAATGCAAAAAAAAGAAGTATTAAAAAATGGCGTTCGCTTGCTGACCATTCCCATGAAAGGCACTCAGACATTTACATTTTTGGTAATGGTCGCGACCGGTTCACGACATGAAATTCAAGAAAACAGCGGTATATCACACTTTCTTGAACATATGTTTTTCAAAGGCACAAAGAAGCGTCCCACTACGCTCGCGATATCATCCGCGCTTGATAAAATTGGCGGCGAGTTTAATGCGTTTACTTCCAAAGAATACACCGGTTACTACGCAAAAGTTGACGGTAAGCACGCCTTGACGGCAATAGATGTAATAAGTGACATGCTGCATAATTCTAAGTTTGAATCTCGTGAAATTGAGAGAGAGAAAGGGGTGATTTTGGAAGAAGAAAATATGTACAAAAATAATCCAATGATCTATATTGATGACGTATTTGAAGAGTGTTTGTTTGGCGATACGCCGCTGGGTCGCGATACGATTGGCACAAGAGAAAACATCAAATCATTTATCAGACAAGATTTTATCGATTATTTTAAGTCGCAGTATAGAGGCAAGGATGTTGTAATTTGTTTGGCTGGAAATTTTAAAAATAACGATGTGGCAATTGCCAAAAAATATGCCAGTATAATCAGGGAAGGGGATAAAAATATAGCGGTTGATTTTGAAAATACTCAGAGCGAGCCATGTTTAAAAATTAAAATAAAAAAAACCGATCAAATAAATTTATCAGTTGGTGTAAAAGCGTATAGCTACAATCATAAAGATTATTTGACCCTGCAATTATTGAGTATTATTCTAGGTGGCCCAATGAGTTCCAGGCTCTTTATAAACGTTAGAGAGCGCAAAGGGCTTGCCTATAGCATTCACACGCAAGCCGATGGCTATAGAGATATTGGATATTTGACGACAACCGTCGGTACATCGCTCGCCAGTGTTAATTTGGCGGTTAAGACAATTATTGACGAGTACAAAAAGGTTAAAAAAATTCTGGTAGGAAAAGATGAGTTGCAGAAAGCAAAAGACTATTTAAATGGAAAGTTAGTGCTAACACTGGAGTCCTCTGATAGCATAGCTAGTTGGTATGCCAAGCAGGAAGTATTGGACTATAAAAATAATCTAACTCCGGAGAAATTTTTACAAATGATTAATAAGATCAGCGCTCAAGATATACAAGATATTGCTAGGCAGATATTTGTAAACAAGAATTTGAATTTAGCAATAATTGGAGACAAAATTGATAAAGATGGGCTGGAAAAAATATTAAAATTTTAATAAAAATTAACTAAGAACAAATCGTTCCAAGTTAAAAAAATCCGAAATTTATGATATTTCGGATTTTTTTATACGATAATTAACGCGCTAAATGCAGCTATAGCCTGAATTTATATTTACCCTCACACAAAATGCCTTTGACCCGCTTCGCCATAGCTATAGCGAGGCGAGCGAAGTCAGAGGTTAATACAATATGTCGTGCCGGTGGTTTACCCCATGAAATAGTGCCATAGGCAATTTCACAGGGTGAAATGCCATCGGCCACGATATCTTTGTGTGTGGGTTTACTAAAAGTGGTATTGCTAAAATTGTTTATTTAAAAAAATTTTAATCGCCGTAGAAAATATGTATTTTAGCTCTAATTCATGGGCAAATATTATCTTTCCGTAACGCTATAGTCTTGGCAAGCGGGCGGATTAGATGGAACCAGATTAAATTATTCCTGTAAAATGATTAAATGCGCAGGTTATAAAAAATAGTATTATAACTAATTTAATAATACTTGGTTACTAGCAATTGGAGTAAGTTTGATATTTAGAAGCAGGGGATGGGTAGATTAGATTATGAAAACTAAGTAATGAATTTACCAATGAGCAATGATAATTTAATATAAAAATAAGTATGGTTTATAGGGGCTAGTAGAAATGAAACTGACTAAAACAGATTGTTTAATTGTATTTTTAAGGTATTGTTTAGGGTGTTTTATTAATTATGAAATGCTCTATTTTTTTGTAAAAAATAGTTGGGTATCAGCAATAAATTGTCCGTATTTAAATTTAGAAAATAATACATAAATATGTAGATATTTCACGATGTAAGGAGTTAATAAGTTTATACGATATTAGTTGTAAACAGTTGGCAAAATTAGATTAATGTTGGACTGACTTTCATAAACAAAAAAAAGAGTAAATCAGTTGCCGGGTTGTCAAGAAATTAGTTGTCTGGCTATGCCTGCCGGTAGGCAGGGAAAACGGAAAATTGAAATTAGATATGCCGTTATTCATTGCGCCGCCAATGTCTATTTTCCATTTCTATTCTCTATTACTAGGCAACAAATTTCCAGACAACTGGATAACTAATAATATTCTGTGAAACTAAATTGTAAATTATAAATAAATTAAGATTGCCGGCAGTGTAATTAATTTACAAAACTTTTGTGTGATCTATAATCCGATATCAAGAAATAGCTATATAAAAAATAATGGGTATAAACTTATTAAAAAATAAGCAATGCGGAGATAAAAAATTTCTAAATATTTTAATATCGGATAGATATCGGATAGGAGATTGAAGCGCGATTAATATATAAAAAATTTTTGATTCAATAACAAAAGTTTAAGTGAAATTTTAAAAATAAATTGTAATTACGATAACATAAAATATTATATCGGATAAAATTTAAAAAATATAAATAGTGTGGATAATTAAAAATAACTGAATAATAATGACAAATATAGCAAATGAGGTGTGTATTAATAAAATGAGGTATTTTGGTACTAATTTTTTTTTGACTAAAATTAAATAGAATAAGCCACATATCGGATAAAAAATATCTATCGGATAATATTAAATTAAGTCTATTTTTACTTGATTCAGACCCCATAAAAATGTTATAATAAACTCAACACATTAAAACTATCCGATATTAAAAAGTACTTGTTTGCAAGTATTTTTATATCCCCATGCTTGGTCAAAAAAATAACAAACAAATAGGTCGTAATATATCTGAGGAGGATTTGAACTTTAGTCTATCCGATACGTTTGATTTGGAGAAAAAATCCGATAATTTAGAGATAGAAAAAATAGAATTTAGTGGTGACAAAAATGTCTATATATCTTTGGCTGAAGCGGCTAAATACACAAAATTTTCTCAGGACTATATATCCTTGATGGCGCGCACAAAAAGAATATCGGCTAAAAAGTTTGGGCGAAACTGGAAGATTAGGATGATTGATATAGATAATTATATTAAAAAAATTGATGATAAAAAATTTGAAAAAGATGATGAAGAAGAAGTATCGGATACTTTTGATAAAAAAGTAATTTCAACGGATAAAAAATTAACAATATCGTTAAAAGCAAATAAGGCTTTTGATTTATTGTCAGATAGCAATTTTACGAATTTTTCTCGCCACAAATTCCAAACATTGATGGCGAGTTTTTTAATTATTACGATTGTATCTTTTAGCACATTTACTTGGCTTTCACCAACGTACTCCTTTACTGAAAAAAATGGCTGGATTGACCTTGGCAACAAGCTTGCCTCAGTATATGAAAACTCAAAAAATATTGTATCCGATAAGGTTGGTTCCCTGGTTAACAAAACAGTAGAAAAAGGCAGTGATATAAAAATAGATTTAAATAGTATCGCCAAAGATGAAAATTCTAGTATTGAAAAAGTTGCGGCAGTGGAAACCGTGAAAGAAATTGAAAATATTGGCAGTGGCATTTCAATCACTTTATCAAATCTGGAAAACACGACAAAGACTCGCCAAAATTATTTATTCAGCATTATTGATTATACTGTCAAAAAAACCATTCAAAGCGCGGATACAATTACCGATGACTTAAAGCTGTCATTCCAAAAGATATTTACATTGCCGGTTCAGGCAATTCCGGCGCCGCTGAAACAAATTGTAGTGAGTGGAGTTAAACTGTCCCAAAGTACAATCTCCGGAACCAGCCGAGCGCTAGGCCGTTTTGATAATAATATTGAAAAAGTGGCTGGAGCTTTTGAGCTAACAAATAGCGATGAGTCATTAAAAGATAAAATGCTCGCCAAAATTTATAACGCATCTGAGAATCAAAAATATTTGGCTCAGGCTATTAATGAAAAAAGCAATGAAAATATCGGCAGTTTAAAAACTTCTCAGAAGAATCTGGGTATATCATTTGTGCTCGCGGCAAATAATGTCGTAAAAAGCATAGAGGATTTTGTTGATAACAAAATACAAGCAGGTCAAACAAGCGTAAAAGGAGCTCATGAAGTCGCGAAAAATTCACCTGCAAAAATTTGGCAAAAAGTGGATGATGGTTTGGGTATAGTCGGTAATACTTTGGATAGATATATAGCCAGATCACAAGATACTGTCTATACTGGAGCTCTAAAGTCCGAGCGATCTTTATCCAAACTGGGAGAGGCTGTAAAAAGTTTGTTTACACCAAAGGTGATATGGCAAAAATTTGCTCAAGGCCAGGAGGTCAAAGAACAGGTTGATAGGCAAGTTGCTCCGATTAGCATTACTGACGGGAGACAAGGCAGAACAACAGTTGTTGAATTGCCGGTTTATACGAAAGAAGTTCCGGCGCGTACCCAAAGTGAGATTGTAAAAGAAATTATTAATAATCAAACAGTTGAGGTAGCTAAGGATTTTTGGGACTTAACTGTTCCTGGCAATCTTTATGTTCAAGGCAACGCAGAATTTTTTTCTAATATTGTAATTAGCGGTCAGGCAGATTTTCGCTCGCCGCTATATAATACTCTTGAAACTTTTGTCATTGACGATGATGTGGATGTAACTCGTAGCTTAACTATTGCCAGCCAGTCAGGGCTAGGTTTAACCATTGGAGTTGAAGGCGACTCAAGTTATTTAAATTTTGGCGGCAGTGTTGCCGGAGAAGAAGGATTTGGTATTCGCAGTAAAGGCGGATTTATTCAATACAAAAATTATAACGGGCAATGGGTCTCTTTGAGTTCGTTAACACACGGTGGCGGCGGCGGTGGCGGCAACACTATCACGAATAATACCTACAACACATATAACACAACCGCTGGTACGGTAACTGGCAGTAATATCGGCGAGGTGGCTTATTATAGCGCCAGTGGCGATACGGTGGTTGGCACCTCAACTCTCTACATCGCCTCGACCGGCTTGGTTGGCATATCAACGACATCTCCATTGTCGCAGTTGGATGTTTTTGGCAGCGCCATTATCAGCGGCGCTAATCGCTATATTAATTTTGGCGACACAGCCGGCTCCGGCGGCTATGGCTTTCGCGATAACGGCGGTACAATGCAGTTTAAAAATTCCAGTGGCTCATGGACGGACTTTGGTACTGGCAGTGGCGGCGGCTCCGGAGTTTGGGCAACTAGTTCAAATAATTTGGTAATTTCACCAACACCAACTTCCTACGTTACTGTGCTCGGCGGCAACGCCACAACAACCGATTGGTCCAGCGGAGATGTTTTTGAAGTTATCGGCGGTTCAATTTTTGATCAAGCGATATTTTCCGGCAATGTCGGTATTGGCACCACCAGTCCCTACGCCAAACTCTCAGTCGCCGGCCAGGTGGTCGCTGATT
>JAUYLZ010000041.1 GCA_030698385.1 bacterium
CCGGCGATTGATAGTTTGGTTAAAGTTGAAGGCAGGAAGGGCCGAGTTTTAGCCCGTTATATTTTAAAACAAACGGTAAAAGTTTTATTGGACGAAGGCAATGGTGAAGCCGGGGGAGTGGTTGAAGTGGAAGTTGCTAAAGTAAAAAAATTATAATCGTCATTCCTGCGTAGGCAGGAATCCAGAAGTAAAACAGCTTCAGGGCTGTTTTTTGTTTTACCTTTGTCATTGCGGGGAGCGTTAGTGACGAAGCAATCTCCGGTTTTTTAGATAAACATTTAAATATAATCGTATACCTTATATAAAATAAAATATCCGCGACGCTCCCGCTAGGGGGTTACTTTTTATGACTAAAAAGTAACCAAAAAGTCTCGGGGGTTTCCGATTGGCTATCACGTTAATTAATCTAATCTCTGTAAGCCTTGGCGCCAACTCCAACCCCCGAACCCCCGGGTGATTTTGAAATGAGTATTTTTATTTAATATAAGGAAAAATTATTTAAAACGTTTGACATAAATTAGATATTGTGATATAAATTAGGGTTAGTTTTATGTATGGTATGTTCGTTTCAAATCCGGCCATTTTGGTCGGCAATAACCCCATTTTGGGAAACTAAGGAGGTAGCACCATGAACAACAAGGTATCGTTTAACGCGTTGGCGACATTGATGAAGTCATTGTCGGAAGATGAACAGCGAGTCCTTTTAGAGAGCCCGGAGGAGTTGAAGAAGTTTGTCGGCGATCTGGTTATCAAGATTGTCCAGAACACTTTTTTTATTCCGCTCTCCGACCATGACGTGGCGGAAAAATTGGCCGAGACCACGCTCAACTGGCGCAAGCTGGCGGCAGAACTGGCCTATACCGGACCAGTCGCATGGAAGGTTAAAGAGGGATTTACTCTTAAGTTTCAAGCTCCTAAAGCCGGTCCGTGCTACGAAAATTTCCAGTATCTTCAGGACTGGAATATTCGGAATGACGAGCCGACAAAAAACTCGTTCGCTTTCTGGGTGCCGCGTCTCGTACAAGGGAGTAAGAGCAAGAATGTAGAGGAACAGATTTCGATTCTTGCCGAATTGCGGCAGAGGTTTGGTCTGCCTGAACATCATCTGTCTTGTTTCGGTACAGCCGCTCTTGATTCCGGACTTATATTGGCGCATTTTAAACGAACCGGTGAACGAACCCCGCTAAATGGCGAGTGGGCACGTACCGATTCGCTCGACTCTGGCGGCGCTCGGCTTTCTCTCGGTGGTTTCGATGCGAGCGGGCTCTACTGCGGCGGCTGGCATTGGGATGACGCTCGCCGTCCGCGCATCGGTTGTTTTCCTCTGGGGGTGGATCTCGGAGCCTAGGCTCCTTGGGCATTCAATTTTCTTGGTCCCTTTGCGATTTTTGCATCGGGACCTTTTTATTTTTCAAAAAATAAATTAGAATTAGAATAACTGCGCCGCAAGATGCCGGAGGTTAAGGCCTCCGGCCGGCAGTTACATAATTTTTACACACCCCGTGTTTATGGCTAGAGGGTTTTAATGCCCCGAATAAAGTACAGCCCGGAGAGTATTCTAAGGGCGGTGTTATGGACGGCTTTAAACACATTAATTTCAGCGCTCAACTCTGACGGCAATCGGCTTAATCTCGGTGATTTCAATGCGAACGGACTCAACTGCAACAACTGGAATTGGAATGACAATCGCAATCCGAACATCGGTTGTTTTCCTCTGATGGTTTGTAAAAAATAAAAAAGAAGACCGATATGGCCTTCTTTAAGTTGTTAGCCCAGGGTTTTAAGCCAGCCGCCTATCATTTTACCAATAGTTGATAAATCAGTTAAAATCGCCGCGTATTTATTATTATCTAAAGCTTTTAGCTCCCAGAGAAGTTTTAGAAAAAATTTTAGGTAGTCAAATTTTGTGTTTAATTTTTTAACTAAACTTGTTTTTTCTTCGCGTTTGGCATAACCGGCCTCAAGAGAAAGTTCCAGGCAATCAATAAAAATGTTGTCTATTTTTTCTCCTAAAGTACGGCGCGCGTGTTTGGGTAAGCTCGCAAAAAAGCTGTGCCATAATTTATAACATTCAGCGAGTTGAAATAAGATAGGAAAATTATCCGTTTGCGTCGGGGGGGGGGGGGGCTTGCTTAAAAGAATTATTATGAAAATTCAATTGAGTCATAAATTTGAAGATATAGCTAGTGTTGAAAATTTGCTTGCGGCCTGGCGCGAGTTTATAATCGGAAAAAAGAAAAGGCAGGATGTGCAAGAGTTTTCTTTAACTCTGATGGACAATATTTTTTCGCTCCACAGCGACCTTATTAATAATACCTACAATCACGGCGGTTATCAAGCGTTTAAAATCAATGACCCTAAACCCAGAGATATTCATAAAGCGAGCGTCCGCGACCGGTTGCTTCATCACGCTATTTATAGAGTTCTCTATCCGTTTTTTGATAAAATATTTATTGCTGATTCATATTCTTGCCGAGTAAGTAAAGGAACGCATAAAGCCGTTAACAAATTTCATGAATTTGCGGGGAAAGCCAGTAAAAATAATATCAGAACCTGCTGGGCGCTAAAATGCGACATTAGAAAATTCTTCGCCAATATTGACCATGATATATTAATTAAAATATTAAAAGAATATATTAATGATGAAAATATTATAGAACTTTTGAAAAATGTAATTGAGAGTTTTTCGTCTGAAAAAGATAAAAATATCGGCCTGCCTCTGGGGAATCTAACCTCGCAGCTGTTTGTTAATGTTTATATGAATAAGTTTGATCAGTTTATCGGGTTTTGCGGACTAAAACCAAAAGGAGAATGTTTAAGAAAATAAGCGGCAGACATGATGAACTGCAAAATAAAATAATTTCCGAAGAATCTTTTAAGCAAAGTCTGCAGTCGTATTTAGGCATGTTAAAGCATTG
>JAUYLZ010000044.1 GCA_030698385.1 bacterium
TCCATCTTTCCTTTCAGTGTAATTGTAAAAGATCTATTAAAAGATCAATTTATTAGAGCAATTAACATGCTCTATGGAAAACGCGATTTTATTCATCGCATTTTCTAAGAGAGGTTAATTGAGGAAGTGGAAGGTGGAAAGAATATAATTTTCTTGTTCATTTAAATCTACATCCGAAAAAAATATTAAACTAATAATATCTTCGTCTTTTTTAGTTGCATAAGCAATAAATGGATACCCACAGCCATGTCCATCACAATACCCCGTTGGAACTTCATATATATTTGCTTTCTGACCAGCTAATTTAGTATAACCCGTAGCTTCAAAATCAAGTAACGCGTAACTACTTAGATCACGTTTAAAATTTTTATAAATATCAATTTCAAAATACCAATTATTTTTTTTATCTTTATTCATAAAGATTATAGATGGCCTAATGTCGTGATTATAATTATCAATCCTCATGTTGCTTGGATACTTCACCTCAAACCCATACTCCTCATTCCGATAGGTCAGCCAGTCATCCGTGTTGATTTCAGATTGCTGACCTGCCTTGTCTGCCTCGCCTGCCTCGCCTGCAGACGGGTCGGCAGACGGGTCGGCAGGCAGGTTGTCGATTGCAGATTGATCATTATCATCACTAACCACTGACGGATTCATCGGCTGTTTTTGAGAATACAAATACCACCCGCCCAAACCAAGCAGGACTAAAATAATTATTAATATGATGATATATTTTTTATTCATAATATTACGAGTTAACTTAATTACTATTGCTACCTACAGATTAGCTAGAAATAGTGAGAAAGTCAACAATCAGGTATGGCAGTTCCGCCGGTACAAATCCAGCCGGCAGTGAGGGGGAAACAACGCCCGGATTAGGCGATTTGCCGGAGATAGCTGACGGCTTGGTTGAGATTCCCCAGGTGCCGTTTGGCAGAATTGATTCCGAGTACTCGGGAGATAATACATCAGCGTCATAGCCGGCGGTGAATCCTTGCGGCTGTTTGTCTTTGAAGGTGAAGTTGGTGAAGGGGTTGTACTGGCCGGGAACCGGAGGATTTGTGGTCCAAAGCCAGTTGGTTGCACTGTAGGGATCGACTGCGATGCCGTCAATATATACAGTCATGTCTAAATGTGGACCAGTAGTTGTTCCAGAATTACCTGACAACGCCAATCTTTGACCTCTTGTCACATTGTTTCCTTCAGTTACAAAAAAAGAATTTTGCAAACAATGAGCAAGTACAATATCTATCTGGTGACCATTAATCATGCCAACATCTAACTTTAAATTATTACCAAAAGACATAATACCGCTACCAAAATCATAGTGAGGAATATTATCTTGTATTTTCTCAACTACAGCATCACAAGGAGCTATTATGTCACTCCCCTCACTAAGAGACCAATCAGTGCCTAGATGACCAGCATAACATCCATAGTGACACATACCACTTTCATTAACATTAACCTTGATGGGTAATGTTAAAAAACCATCAGAATAAACAGAGTTAACACAACTTAAAACCATAACAAAAAGTAGTACAACAACTTTTCTCATCATGTTTAATTTTTTCATGTCTTCTTCTCCTGTCTTACAGAATTTGATTTTAATAAGCAAAGCTTATTTTTTTGAAAGAACCATAAAAGAACCATATATATTAAAAGTAATTTTAAAATAAAATTACTCTTAGAGAGACATACTAATTAACATATCCCCTAAAGAGTCATTTATTTTATAAAACTAAAACTATTTATAATAGCATCAATTTCAATATTATGTTTTTCAGTATTTATTTTATCTTCACCTAAAATTCGGCTTATAGTTTCTATAAAGTATAAATTACCACCATTAATTAAAGTAATATCATTAAAATAACCACCAGAAACATTTGAGGTAATAATTCTATAAATGGCATCTAATGAAGCAACTTTTTTACTACGCATATCATGTAATGTTTCAGTATCACTATTAATCGGATTATTTGAGTTTAACCAATTTTGCACACTTTCATTATTCGAAACAGAGTATATATTAAATTTAATAATGCTTCCGTCTTTAGTCCCACGAGTATTAGAAAACATGTTTTCTACAGAAATAATATTATTTTTATTATATTCTTTATATTTTTCAGTTATATTCCACCCCTCCGGATACTTCACCACAAACCCATACTCCTCATTCCGATAGGTCAGCCAGTCATCCGTGTTGATTTCAGATTGCTGACCTGCCTTGTCTGCCTCGCCTGCCTCGCCTGCTTCATCGGCAGACGAGTCGGCAGACGGGTCGGCAGGCAGGTTGTCGATTGCAGATTGATCATTATCATCACCAACCACTAGCGGATTAACCGTCTGATTTTTAGAATACAAATACCACCCGCCCAAACCAAGCAGGACTAAAATAATTATTAATACGATGATATATTTTTTATTCATAACATTAGAGTTAACTTAATTACTATTACTACCTACAGATTAGCTAGAAATAGTGAGAAAGTCAACTTTTCCTCAAGATTTATGACAATATGTTTTTGCTAAGCTTCTTTGCTTCGTTGACAAAAAAATCCTGCCAAATCTTTTTAAGGACGTATGAAAAAAAATTGATAATTTTATTTATATAATTCGGCATGCGTGCCAATAATAATAAATATCACCTCATCACCGTTGTGATAATAAATGGCTCTGTAATCTCCGGAAATATTAATACTACGGCAGTTCGGATACGCTTTATCAACACTATGATTGCGCAATACTGCATCATGATCATTTCGCAAAAAAACTTCTAAACGCTCATAAAACTTTTTCTGCGCCCATGGTGGCAATTTTTTAAATTTCTTCTTAAAAATTTTATGAAATTTTACCTGCATGACTTAGCTGCTTAAATATTGGGCTGCGTCGCCAGCGTTATTAAAGCCCTTTGAGATATTTTTATTCTTTTTAATATCCTTAAGAGCTGACTGTAATTCGGTACGCGTCGCTGAATTTAACGTCTCAATACCTACTAAGTCAACATCAATTTTTCCGTCTACAAAAGCTTTGGTGGCAAACTTTAAAATAGAGGCAAATGGCAGACCTGCTCGCTGCGCTTTTTTCATCGCTTTTTCTTTAAGCTTGGTGTCAATAGTAAAAATAACTTGACTGTTCATAATAGAAAATTAAATAAGTAAGTCTTATATATATAATATATAATTTTAAATTATATGTCAATAGTATTACTCAATACTTGTCAATATTGTATATTCCGCAGAACTCGTATTCCCCTCCCAATATTCCATATTAAACTGGCTGATATCCATATATTGATAATCAATATTTTCACCTTTGGTTATTTTTATCAAAAATATACCATTAAGCCCTACAATATTAATATCTCCAAAAGGGTTGGCGCTAAGAGAGTAGCCGGTCTCAGTGGTTGGTATTGCTGTAAATGGCTGATTCGGCAGGGCAACTTGGCCATTGCTGTCAGTAGTCGCGGACAAAATATTATCTGCCAGACGAATAGCTACATTGCTTGCCTGATAGACATCTATTTGCGCGTCTGTAACCGGCGCATTGCTGGTCTGATTTTTAAAAATCAGAGTATTAGCCGCCGGCACATCAAGCAAATATTCCCCGAAGTAACCGCGCCGAAAACCGGCGGTCGCGTTCATACTCGCGATATCATAAGCGCTATAGTCATTACCGCCCCCGCGCATCAGACCGAGCAGACTACTGTTGTAGTAGGTGCACATTTCATAAATTGCAACCTGCCCGCCACAGTAGGAGCCGTCAGGACAGCTGGCGCAGATGGGGATTATCTCATTGGCGGCAACATAGTTCCAGTCATAATTGAGATTATAAGCATCAATGATGCCTAACTGATGAGTCAGCTCGTGGATGAGGGCATATTCAATGTTGTTAATCCAGGTATTGATGACGCTCGGCGTCCAGCCGGTGCGTTCAAATCCCCAGGAACCGTCCCAGTCCCAGTTCGGATCCGCGTGAGTTCCGCCATCGGGCAAGGTGTCGTTATCGACAACGTCTATGTCATCTATGCGTACGCTGATATTTCCTCCGCCAGAGGTTATCATTGTATTCATGCGGGCAATATGGAACTGAATCCAGTCTTCGAAAGACTTGGTGCCGGCATTATTCACTGACGCGTTGAAGTTGTCATATACCTCTTGTTCCACCTGAATGCGAAGATAGTAGGCATCAATGCTATTAGTAATGCTGTTATTTGTTTCATAGACTTCTGAGATTTCGCCGGCGCTGTCCGCGCTGAATGTTACCGTATGATCGCCCGCATCCGCCCAGGTCCAGCCATACTCTACGATTGCTTCAGCGCCTGAGGCCAAACTAGGCAAATCGCCGGCAGCGACTTCCGCGCCGTCAATACTCCACTGATAAGCAGACGCCGGCGCAGTGTCAGCGCCTTTGTTGACTACATGCGCGGCAAAGGTTACGATATCGCCATTGCTTGGCTGTGAAACGCCGGCATTGGAAATACCGGTGGGTGTATTGACTGCGCTGTAAGTTACATTGTAGCGTTCATAGCGGGGAGTGCGTTCTATGAAGGTGGTATTGAGATCTATTTCCTGCCCCGCATCCGCCAGGCAGTTTGATGATGTTTCTCCGGCATTGATGACGCCATTACCGCAGGCGTTTGGCATGGTCAGTACAGGATCCAACAAAGCAGCTTGGTCCCAGCTATTGCTGGTGTTCTCATCTGTCACAAATGCTATATCGACTATCTGATCAATGTAATCAGAAAAATCAACCGTTAGTTCAACAGCCTCGCTGTCTTTGGTAATGAGAGTTGTAGAAGCGACTACTGCGTTATCGACCAACACACTAAAGTAAAATCCGTCGCTTGAGTTACCGCTACCTTCCAGCACCGAGAGCGCCAGCTGTGGTGCGGTGCCGCCAATACTGATATTGCGAAAAATTGCCTCGCCGCTCGCGTGCAAAAAGTAGCTGCTAGTAGTACTAGCCGGCATAGTTTTTATAAATGCGTAATTATTCTCCCAACAGGTTCCCCAGCCTGACGTGCAGGAATTTGCAGTCTCGAAAGTGTATTGGGAGTCCAATTCAGTAAGGGAGCAGTTATTATCATTTGTAACTACACAACTGCTTGGGCAGTAGTTATCATCATCAACGCAAGCCGTAATTGTAGTATTAGAACAAACTTTTGGCGAACCACCGCAACTATCACTAGTAGAAACATCTCCGTCATCACAGTCGTTGTCAATACTGCAGGCATCAGGTTCGGGAGCGCTGCCACCACCAGAGTTATTTCCTCCTCCGCCTCCACCGCCTGATGAACTGCCTCCGCCTCCACCGCCTGATGAGCCGCCTCCGCCGCCAATTTTTTTACCGATAGTGATACCGGCGACCGCCTGCTTTATACGAAAGGCGGCTGCATCACTGACAGCAGTCGTAAAACCAACAATAGTCTCTCCGCTCGGCGAGAGTGCCAATGATAATGGCAGAATAATAATATCAGACCGTTTGAAGCGATTGATTATAAACGTCTCCTCACTATCAATAGGACTCGTAAGTCCGTCGCTATTTATATAGTATATATCTGGAGAATTCTCCCACTGCACCAGCGTACCGGCCGGATACTCACCGCTGACCAGTTTCGTATCTACCACGTCATCATTGCTTTTAAAGCTGTAGAACTTGCCATTCACGCGGTACGAACCGATAAACGCATCAGAAATATCCACCACGCGCTTGGCCCAGTTCTTACCGTAAACTGCGATAGCGACTGCCTCTGATTCAACCCAGCGCAATTCCCCGCCCGGCTCAACAGCATAAACGCGAGGATCAGTGGTAACCTTGACCAGCTTGGTTCCCGGTCGGATAGTGAGATTGCCACCCAATGGATATGCAGCCATCTCTTCGTCGCTAATAGTTGCTACATTGGAAAAATCACTATACCAGCTCATATATATTACTTCATTGGGAAAAACATAACGCTTGCCATCACTGGCAAGATAGTATACCGAAGATAGAGACTCAATTTTTATCAAATCTCCGCTCTGCGCCGCTGAAAGTTCTTTGTTTGAAAAATTTAAAAAAGACGCAATTACAAGCAATATAATTATAGAAAAAATAATTAGTTGTTTTTTAATGCTCATATATTTGTTAGTTGGTTATTAAGCTTTTTCTATTTTTAGATTAGCTAAAAATAGTGAGAAAGTCAAATAATATTTATATAAAAATAGGTATGAAAAAAGAGCCTTGAAAGAATCAAGGCTCTCCATAAATATTACACACACTAATTAGTTCACAGGATTAAACACCGATGGATGCAGCCCGTGGCCGCGATTTTCACCAAAATTGCGTGAGATATCGTTGTACTGATCCAAAGTATCCGGAGTAAGGACCAACTGATTAATGGTGCCGCGAAAATCGTTAAAACCGATCGCGTTATCAAAAATGACATTGCCATTGGCGCCTTCGCTAGTGTCAGTTATCTCCAAGGCAATGACATCAACGACATTAGGAGTATCACTTGCCAAGCTGACTGTGTTTTTTATAACACGATTAAAGCTCAGCTCGCTAGCTCCAAGGCTACCCCAGCGAAAATCAGCGTACAGTACGATGCCCGTGCCAGAGTAACCGCCGCAATCAGCGGGATCGACGTACAAAATACCGCTAATTTTGTTGTGTGACACGACATTGTCGGACACAACTCCGCCGGTATAGTCGGCGACCAAAATGCCGATGCCGCCGCCGCAACGAGAGCGCAGATCAATGATATCATTGTGCGAAATCTGCCAGCCGCTACCCCGCCAGTTGGAAACAGCCTGAATGGAGCTCAAAAATATGCACTGGTCAACAGTGACATCATTGACGGCGTCGCCGTTCATAATCGCCAAATCAACCGTAAACTTAAAATGACTAATGGTAGCGCCATCGCTACCAGCTAGCAACCGAAACCCCATCGTCAGTCCAGACGAATGCAACGGACCGTCGTTGATGACAGCGCCGCCAGCGCCGGTAATAATAACTGCCTTGCTTACATAGGCGCCAAAATGTTCACCTTCGTGCACAACTATCTTATCACCATCGACGACATCACTGCTGTCTACCGCATCCTGAATGGTCGCAAAGTCATCCGGCACAAACCAAACTGACGCGTGACTGGTTACACTAAATATCGCCATAAGTACAAAAACAATCAATACTGCCTTTTTCATGATTTTATCTCCTCTTTTTACTGGTTAACCTTCGTACTCACCGATGTACTTAATTACATTAGGGCTGTAGTGGCCCTGCTCATGGTTTTTTTAAGATGACATTCATATTTACCTCCTTTCTACTAGCAATATCAGTCATAATTATTTTTTTAAAAAGAGCTACTTTAAAAACTATATCAGACATCAAGACAAAGTATAGTTACCTTATTATTTTTTGTCAAGCTCACTTACCTTTGCTACATCTTCTCCACCGTCTCAAATCCCAGCAAGTGGCTCCCCTGCTGAACCACCTGAGCAACAGCCTCAATTAACGCCAGCCGGAATGCTTTTTCCGCTTCGGCTTTCAAAATTGGCGTTTGGTGGTAATAGTCATTAAAATTCTGCGAGAGTTCAAAGAGATACTTCGCAATCAGCGATGGCTCAAACTTTTCGGCCGCCTGCGCCGTAACTTCCGGAAACTGCGCCAGTTTAAATGCCAAACTTTTCTCCTGTGCCAAAATGTCTATAGCCAGCTGTTTAGCTGTTAAAATATTTTTAGGTTTATTTGCCTTCCGCAAGATACTCTGAATCCTCGCGTAGGTGTACAAAATATAAGGCCCGGAATTGCCGGAGAGATTGATTGATTCATTTATGTCAAAAGCGATATCGCGCGTTAAGCCATTTTTTAAAATTGAGAACTTCACCGCGGCCAGACTTATTTTTTCCGCCGTCTCTGCTTGATTTTTTATCTCCTTGCTTTTTTTAACTAATTTTAAAATCTCTTTTTTCACCTCATCCAAAAGCCACTCGCCCAAAATGACATTGCCCAAGCGAGAGGACATCTTGCCCGCTTTGAGCCGCACCCAGCCGTAGGCTAAATGAATTTCTTTATCTTTACTTTGTGGCAAAACATATTCCAATGCTCTAAAAATTACCTTGAAATATTCAATTTGCTCCGGACCAACCACATGAATAATTTTTTCCGGATGATACTCTTGAAACTGAAGTTTGGCCAGCGCCATATCTTTGGCCTCGTAAGTCGGGTAGCCTTCGGAATTGATAAAAACGCGATTATGCAAACCGTGTTTGTCGCCTTCAAAAATTATCGCGCCCTCACTCTCTTTAAATACTCCCCTTTTTACACAGTCTAAAACAATTTTTTTTCCTGCTTGAAAAGTTTCTGATTCAAAATATAATCTGTCAAACTTGGTCAGTACGCGCTGATAAATTTTATCAAAATAATCAAGCGACCACTGTCTGGTTTTAGAATATAATTTTTTGATACTTTCATCAGCGTCATAGATTCTTTTGTTAAATTCAATAATCTCCGCCTGCTTTTTTTTATTTTTTTCAAAATTTTCACTGCCATAGGCATAAGCCTTGCCTAAAAAAGCTACTTTGGCATCAATAGCGCCCTTTTCCGCTTTTACCAACTCTTTGCTTAATTGAGTAACTCCCCACAAACATTTGGCAATATGCATACCGACATCGCCTTGGTAATTGGCGCGAACAACCTTGTGACCGGCGTGTTCCAAAATACGCGCCAAGGACTCGCCGGTAACAATATTTCGCAAATGCCCGATGTGAAAGGCTTTGTGCGTATTTGGATGCGCAAACTCCAGCATAATTGTCTTGCCTGTCTTCTTTGTTTTGGGCTGATTGCTTATCTCAGCGAGAACTCCTTGAACTAACTTTTTTTCTTGCAAAATAAAATTAAGATACGGGCCGACTGCTTTAATTTCTTTTACCGTTGAGCAAGGTTTTATTTTTTGAGCCAGCTCACCGGCCAGTTGCGCCGGATTGGCTTTCACTTCTTTAGCAAGATTAAATAATGGGAAGCTTAAGTCTCCCATTTTTACGTCAGGAGGTAATATCAAATCAGACTCATGGACTTTTACTTTTCCGCCCAAAGCCTTATTTATCTTCCCGACAATATTTTGTTTGGTTTTTTTAATGGTAGTCATATGATTTTTTAGCCATTGCCTGCCATTATATCATAATTTTATTCCGTAATTAAATTTAATAATGCCTAATCATTACTGGTTTTTTCTTCGACTCGCGTTTTCCGCTTCGTTCATTATGATTTAATGTTAAATGGATGTTTATTAGCCTCTAGAAGAATTTTAAGCGTCGCGTGTACCGAAAGATTATCGCTTGGTAAGAGAATTAAGCGGTCGCCTAATTGACTTAACAAGGGACTTAAAAACTCGTCTGCCCATGACGGCGACAATGTTAATACTCCGGCAAAATCTATTTCTAACTCTTCATCATGAGAAAACTCGCGCAAGGTTGGCTGAAATGCTTTAAAGGCCTCACTGCCCAATTCCCGAGATATTAATGTTTTGCCAAATTTTTCTATTTGTAATTTCATATGTTTTTTGAAATGTGTTAAAATTCTATCTTGGCTAAACACCCGCGAACAGTACGCCTGCCGCGCGTAACCTGAAATACTTTGCCAGCGCCTTTCAGGCGCACTTCAGCATCGCCGCTGGTAAAAAATAAATCAATCGGCTGTTCCATAACCACTTCACGAACGAGTTTAAGACCGTTACCGCGCTTTTCCGGAGCACGCCCGGAAATAAATTCGGTAAACGCGACTTTCACCGCCGTAACATGGTTTGGAAGTTCCGGACGAACCTGACGCAATGTTTCTAAAATACCCAACCCCCGATCAGCAAGTACAATAATGCCTTTAGCGAGGTCGTAGCCGAAAAAAATTCCCGCCGTATCCGACCATTTTCCTAAGTTGTGAGCAAACGAATTATCACCGATTTCTCCGGCAACTAAAACGATTAAAGAGTACAATTTTTCAAACCCTGGCTTTTGCATGAGCGCACTCTGCATTTTCGTCAATCTGGCATTGAAGATAGAACTGGTCGGACAATAAAACGTACTTGGAAATTCAATGCCGTCTTGGATCCACTCGGAGGCAAACTTCATCAAATCGCTGGCAAATATTTCTAAATCTTTTTCACGATAATAGCGATGCGTGCCGCCGTCTTTTTTGATTGCAACTAATTTACCGCTTTCGTCCCAGCGACGAAGCGTATTTAAAGAAACCCCGAGATATTCAGCCGCTTGACTGATTGTAATTAATTTTTCATCCATATTAAATATGGTATCATATAATCTAAATCTACACAAGTACCATCTAAATCTACCCAAAAATATAGTATTCTACTCATTAAGTACTTATAAATACACATTTTAACAGTAGAAATTGAATGATGGTGATCATACAATTATTATCACATTTTCCCTCGCCAAAGTCAAAAAAAGGGGGCGCTTTAAAAAACACACCCCCAAAAGCTGATATAGCGGTGACGGCCGCAGACGTATTTTTTGGAGGCAACGGCCGCCACCTTTGATACGAGCCACCTGAGCATACCAAAGAATTAATAAAAATGCCAGAGGAAAAACTGTCCGCAACAAAAAAACAAGGCCGGAAGTGGCCTTGCGAAAAAATAAGTCATATCCCGAGTACTCGGGATTACTTCCCCGTCACCCGCACAAACTGCCGTTTTCCTCGCTGTAACAGCAAACCTTTTTTGGTAAGACTGACCTCCGCGGCAATGCTTTTGATCACCGCGCCGTCAATTTTAATGCCGCCTTGCTCAATCAATCTGCGCGCCTCACCTTTAGAACTGGCTAACTTTGCTTCAACCAACAAATCAATAATATTCATACTTCTAACTTCTAACGTCATACTTTTTACCTCTTCCGGTGTTTCTTTCTGCTGAACTGTTTTTTTAAAATGCTGCTGTGCGCTCTGCGCCTCGGCTTTTCCTTTGATATTTTTAACAATTTCAAAAGCCATCATCTTTTTGTACTGCATTGGATTTTCGCCAGCTTTGATGGATTTTTCAATACCTTTGATGACATCCGGCGACGTTTCGGTTAAAAGCTCCAAGCCGCTGATTATCGCAGCGTCCGGATACGACATCGCTTTGCCGTACATATCCTCGGCGCTGTCACCTAAATTTATGCCATTGCCCTTGGTTTTGCTCATGGTAATACCGTCCGGAGCATCCATCATCTTGTTCGTGCGCACGAATTTTTCTTTTTTTAAATAACTCCGGCAGAGGTCGCGCCCCACCAGCATATTAAAAGTCTGATCGGTGCCGCCGATTTCCAAATCAACGCCCATCGCCACCGAATCGTAGCCCTGCAGGAGCGGATAGAGCAGTTCATGCATATAGACTTCACCACCTTCCTTGAGCCGGCGGCGAAACAGATCGCGCGCCTGCACTTGCTGTAAAGTCATCTGCGACAAAAGTTTAATAATATCTTCCAAATTTAACTTTGATAACCATGTATAATTACGTTCAAAACGCACCGGGTTGCTGCCGGAAAAATCAATCAGCTGAGCGGCTTGTTTCTTCCAGCCTTCCATATTCTTTTTAATCTCACTGTCGCTTAAGAGCTTGCGCGTGGTGTCCTTGTCCGGATCGCCGACTTTGGCGGTATAATCACCGACCAAAAAAATAACCTCATGGCCGAGTTCTTGCAAAATTCTTAATGCCCTTATTCCCATGGCATGGCCAACATGCAAATAAGGCCCGGTTGGATCAAAACCCTGATAAACGCGCAAACGCTCGCCACTCATTAATTTTTTTCGCAAGGCTGACGCACTGGGATAAATCCGCTCAACGCCGCGTGTTAAAAACTTTTCTATCAAAACCTTGTCGATTATTACTTTTTTCATATAATTTAAATATTTTTTAATTTTGCCGCGGCCTCTTTGTCCAAGACAACAATCAAGTTGTCATGCCGCTGCAGAATAGAGGCCGGCACTTCTTCGGTTATCTCTCCTTGCAATGCCGCCGCCACAATATCAGCTTTTTTTTCGCCGGTCGCCATCAGCACAATCTGACGCGCTTGCATAATAGTTTTGAGTCCGACCGTAATTGCCTTGTAGGGCACCGCCTCAATACTGCCGAAATACTTCGCGTTGGCGTAACGGGTTTTTGAGGCTAAGTCAATCACGCGCGTAACGCTGTCAAAACTTGATCCCGGCTCATTAAAACCGATATGGCCGTTCTGGCCGATACCCAAAAATTGAACGTCAATTCCGCCGGTGGTCATAATTAATTGTTCATGCTTGAGACACTCATCTTCCAGATCCTGCGCGCCGCCATTGATCAGGTAAACATTTTCCTGATCAAAATTACAATTTATAAAAATATGCTTGTTCAAAAAATGATAAAAACTGTTCTCATCCTCAGGGCTAAGTCCGACATACTCATCAAGGTCAAAAGCCTTGGCTGCCGCGAAACTAAGCTCTTCGTGCTGACAAGCGGTAACGAGTTCGCGGTAAAGACCGATTGGCGTATAACCGGCAATGAAGCTAAAAGAGGAATGTGGTTTTTCTCTAATTTGTTTAATAACTATATCGGCTGACGCCAAAGACATCTCATCATAGTCATTTTTTATAATTATTTCCATAAAAATTATTGCCTTTTTTTAAATATAATAATTCAAAAAATGGAATTATTTTACTATATAAACATTTTAGCACAACCACCCGACAAGACAAGTTATTGCCAAATCTAGCACAATTGCTATACTAAAAATAAGTCGTATGCAAAAATTGAATTTAAACAAAAATAAAACCGCTCTGATTGTCGTCGCCCACCCTGATGATGAAACTATTTGGATGGGGGCGACTATTTTAATGCACAAAAATGCCGACTGGACGATATTTTCACTCTGCCGCGCCAAAGACATTGACCGCGCGCCCAAATTCAGAAGAGTCTGCGAGTTCTTTGGCGCTCGAAGCATCATGACCGACCTGGATGACGAAGACAAATTAACAATCCCTCAGACTCTGCCGGTTATCAAAAAATTAATTTTGGAAAAAATCGGCAACAAAAATTTTGACTGTATCTTTACCCATGGCAGTAATGGCGAATACGGCCATCCGCGCCACAAAGGCGTCCACCGCGCGATAGTTGCTCTGGTAAAAAAAAATGAGCTAAAGACAAAAAATTTATATTGTTTTCATTATAAAAAAACTAGCGATTATAAGCTCGCTTCCGCCGCCAATGCTGATATTATAATAAAACTAACCGCCAAACAATTAAATCAGAAAAAAAAAGTAATGACGCAAATATACGGCTTCGCGCCGGATGGGATTGATACAGAGTATTGCACTAACCCTGAAAGCTTCAAGGCGTTTAATATTTAAACATTTAAATAATATCTCTGGATAATTTTTAAATGCTTACATGTTAATATGTTTATATGACAAGTTATATTGTTAATCCGCCTTGATTGGAAATATTTTCACGATAGTTTGGCATCATATACGCAATTGTTCTTTAAAACATGATAAACTATTTTAGTTAATTTGTTGGCGGCGGCCGTTACCGCGTAGCGATGC
>JAUYLZ010000005.1 GCA_030698385.1 bacterium
GCAAAAGTGCGTGCGTACCGGTGACATTGATGAGGTGGGCGACAGCACGCACCACACTTTTTTTGAAATGCTCGGCAACTGGAGCTTGGGCGATTATTTTAAAAAAGAAGCAATTGAAATGAGCTGGGAATATTTGACTGAAGTTTTAAAACTGAAAAAAAGCAAACTGGCGGTATCGGTTTTTGCCGGCGATGAGGACGCGCCATTTGATGAAGAAGCGTATAATCTCTGGTTAAAATTGGGGATACCGGCCGAACGAATTGCTAAACTTGGAAAAGACGATAACTGGTGGGGTCCGGCCGGTGAGACCGGTCCGTGCGGTCCGGACACCGAGATATTTTACTGGGTAGGAGATAAGGAAGTTAGAAGTAAGAAGTTAGAAGTGGGAAGTGACGAAGTTCCAGATGTTTTTGATCCACAAAATTCCGGTTGGGTTGAAATCTGGAACGATGTTTTCATGCAGTACAACAAGACCAAAGACGGCGCTTACGTTCCACTCGCGCAAAAAAATGTAGACACTGGCATGGGTCTTGAGCGCACGCTCGCGGTCATCAACGGGTTGGATGACAATTACCAAACAGAGTTGTTTTTGCCGATTATTGAAAAAATTGAAAAATTATCCGGAAAAAAATACAACGAATCGCAAGAAATAAAACGCGCGATGCGAATTATTGCCGATCATATCAAAGCGGCGGTGATGATTTTGGGCGATACGCGCGGCGTGGGGCCGGCCAACACCGGCGCCGGATACGTACTGCGCCGTTTAATCAGACGAGCGGTGCGTTACGCCAAACAACTTAATATTAATAGTAATTTCACTGCAACGTTAGCTGATGTTGTCGTAGCTATTTATAAAAATATTTATCCGGAACTGCAAAATAATGAAAAATTTATTAAAGATGAACTGCAAAAAGAAGAGGAAAAATTCAGAGCCAAACTTGAACAAGGCGAAAAAATGTTTCAGCGCATGAGCTCGGATAAACGTATTTCCGGCACAGAAGCTTTTATTCTATTTTCAACCTACGGCTTTCCTTTTGAATTAACCCAAGAACTAGCTAAAGAAAATGGCTACACGGTGGATGAGAAAGAATTTCAAGCGGAAATGAAAAAGCATACCGAACTTTCGCAAACCGCCTCGGCCGGCATGTTCAAAGGCGGACTGGCTGACGCCAGCGACGAGACCAAACGCCTGCATACCGCCGCGCACTTAATGCTTGAATCTCTGCGCCGTGTTTTGGGCCCGCACGTCCAGCAAAAGGGGAGCAATATCACAGCCGAACGGCTTCGCTTTGACGTTTCGCATCCGGAAAAAATAACGCCTGAACAAATCAAACAAATTGAAGATATAGTAAACGAACAAATCAAAAAAGACCTGCCGGTGTGGTTTGAGGAAATGCCGCTGGATGAGGCGCGCAAAATTAACGCCACGGGAGTCTTTGAACATAAGTACGGCGAGAAGGTAAAAGTGTATTTTGTTGGTAAAGGCGCGGAAAATTTCAGTAAAGAAATCTGCGGCGGTCCGCATGTTACGCACACGGGAGAGCTGGCAGGCGCGTTTAAGATTATAAAAGAGGAAAGCAGTTCAGCGGGGGTGCGACGCATAAAAGCAATATTAAAATAAATTTTCAATTATCAATAATCAATTTTCATTCAATTTTCAATTAGGTAGTTGAGTATTAATTGGTCATTGAATATTGAAAACTGATAATTAAAACCATGCTTAAACTTTACAATACATTAACTAAAAGCAAGCAAGAGTTTAAAACCCTCACACAGGGTAATGTTTTAATGTACCACTGCGGCCCGACCGTGTATTGGACCCAGCACATTGGCAATCTGCGCGCCATGGTGATGGCTGACTTTATTGTGCGAACATTGGAGTATCTAGACTACGAAGTAAATTTAGTTCGAAATTATACTGATGTCGGCCATTTGACCAGCGATGAGGACGATGGCGTTGATAAGATGGCAAAAGCCGCCGGCAGAGAAAAACTGACTCCGGTACAAATCGCCGAAAAATATACCAAAATTTTTGAGCAAGACGTGGCGGATTTAAACATTCGTCAGCCAAATGTTAAGCCGGTCGCCACCGGACATATCAAAGAAATGCAGGGAATGATTCAGACTCTGCTTGATAAAAAATTTGCCTACCAAACAAAATTGGCGATTTATTTTGATGTTTCCAAAGCCAAAAATTATACCAAACTCTCCGGACAGAATTTAGAAAAAAATATCAGCGACGCCGGCAGCGGGGAAGTTAGCGATCCGGCCAAAAAAAATCCGGCGGATTTCGCGCTCTGGTTTTTTAAAACCGGCAAACATGCCAACGCCTTGCAGACCTGGGATTCTCCGTGGAGTGATCCGACCGACAAAGCGGACGGACAAGGCTTTCCCGGCTGGCACATTGAGTGTTCGGCCATGTCCAAAAAATATTTAGGCGACACTCTGGACATTCATATGGGCGGCATTGAGCATATTCCTGTTCATCATACCAACGAAATTGCCCAATCAGAAAACGCGAACGGCAAAAAATTCGTTAATTATTGGCTGCATAATGAGCACCTGACCGTTGCCGGCGGCAAAATGTCAAAATCTGAGGGCACGACTTTTTCATTGGCTGAAATTAAAGACAAAGGATATTCTCCGCTCGCTCTGCGCTTTTTCTTTCTCAGCGCTCATTACCGGTCAAAACAAAATTTCAGCTGGGAGGCTTTGGATGCCGCCGCCAAGACTTTGAAAAAATTACAGGACCATATTCTTGAATTCAAAAAAATATCCGCCGGAGTTTGCGAGGATATTTCAAAAGTTGAAAATGAATACAAATTTAATTTTACCGCCGCGCTGGAAGATGACTTTAATACGCCCCAAGCGCTGGCCGTACTCTGGGAAGTTGTCAAAGACGACAAAATGTTAAATGAAGAAAAATTGCACTTACTATTTGATTTTGATCGCGTATTTGGATTAAATCTAAAAAATATCAAACCAACCGAAGCAGAGATTCCCAAAGAAATTGAGGCGCTGGCCGATAACCGGGAAAAATTCCGTGAACTCGAAGATTTTGAACAAGCCGATGAAATTAGGCAAGAAATTGAACTCAAAGGCTACCGAATTGAAGATTCACCGCTGGGCAGGAAAATATTCAAAATTACAAATTGACTTTTATAATTTCTTAATACATGCCTTCAGTTTTTTGAAGGCTTTTTTATTTTTTAAATAAAGTTAATTTATGGTATAATAATTAAGATGTTAATTGTTTGCCGTCTATTTTTTAGACTGCTATTTTTGTATTATATAGACCCATGCCTATCAAAAAAAAATCTGTTAATATAAATAACAGCTCGAATTTTTCACCATACGTTATCAACCTCAAAAACCGCCCCCGATCGGTAGATTTTATTGATAATGAAAAAATAAAAAAATCGGACTCTTTTTTTAATAGAATAAAAAATTACGCTTCGGAAATAATTGAATTTGCGCATTGGCTAGGGAAGTTATTTTCCAAAAACACAACCGCATTCGCGAAATCAGCTTTGAAAACATTAGTAAAAAACTCTAAAGAAACATTATCAACCGTTAGGCAAGCGGCCAAAGAGCAAAAAAAAGCGGAAACGCCGGCGACCGTGCTGCTGGACGGCATCTGGATGGGAAAAAAACTCTCGTCATTCTGGAAGTATTGGGGCGCGAATTTTTATAATAAACACGAGGAAAAAATACAGCAATTGGCAATCGTCAATTTTATCATCTTCATCGGACTGGTATTTAGCGGCCTTGGCAAATTTTTCTACAGATTTTTGTACGCGATCGGATCGGTAGCTTACATGTTTTTATACGCTGTTTTAAAAATCTCAGGCATTGGTTTCTTGATAAAATTTTTATTCTCAGTTATCTGGATCGGCTGTGTTGGCGCGTATAAATTCAGCTACGCGCTAGTCTTTGGCGCGGTTGAAGAAACAGGCGAGCTACTGGCTAATATTTTTAAAAAAATCAGTCATACGCTGTGTAAAAAACGTAAGTTTCCCAGTTTAAAATTCAGGTATTTGCCGCCTTATACTTACCGGCGCCAATTGGCAATTTTTTTTGTCTTAATAATTTTTATATATCTCCCGTTTAATTTTATCAAATATTTCGGTGAGTTAACTGTTGTAAAAGGGCAAGTATTGGGCATTAGTGAAGAAGCGATAAACGACATAACCAGCGCTTCAACGCAGACCGCTCAACGGGATTTCATCGGCGCCGCCAGTACTTTTTCGGCCGCGGCTGATAAATTCAACGACGCGCAACTAATTTTGGATGAATACTCAAGCGTAATTAATTTAGCCAAAATAATTCCATTAAAAAAAGCCCAAGCCGCGAAAGAAATAGAAAAAGTGCTAAGCTCGGCGCAATCGGCCGCGCTAACCGGTGAAAAAATGGCGCTGGCTTTTTCCAGTTTTGACGCGTCCAATGACGGCAAAGAAATACCGCTGACAGCAAAACTAAAAAACTTCCACGCTTATGGCAGTGAAGCTTTGGTTGAATTAAAAAAGTTTTTTTCCATAATAAATAGCGTTGATCAAGAGGCGATTGCTTCTTTGAACAGCAATGAAAGCGCGCGGTTAGCCGAACAAATCGCGATGTTGCAAGAAAACGCGGAAATTTTTGATAATGCGATTTCTGAGCTGGTTGATCTCTCCGGATTTTTGGTTCAAGTCCTGGGAGCGGACCGCGACAAGCGATATTTGATAATTTTTCAAAATAATACGGAGCTGCGCGCTAGCGGCGGTTTTATCGGCAGTTTTGCCCTGATTGACTTCAGCCGCGGCGAGATAAAAAATATTGAGGCGCCCGGCGGCGGCAGTTACGATCTGCAAGGCGGCCTGCATGCTCGCGTATCCTCGCCGCAACCGCTGCATTTAATATCATCCCTCTGGGAGTTTCATGACGCGAACTGGTGGCCGGATTGGCCTAAATCGGCTGACAAACTTGCTTGGTTTTTTGAAAACGGTTGGGGATCAAGCGTTGACGGAGTCATAGCCGTAACGCCAACGGTAATTGAGCGATTACTGCCGATATTCGGACCGCTTGAGCTAGCTGACAGAGGCATAGTGGTAACCGCGGATAATTTTTATGATGTTGTCCAAGCTAGAGATGAGCTGGAGGATGAAAACAAACCAAAGGCGATTATTAAAGACCTAATAGACGTGATTATCGCTGATCTGCCAAACCGGATTAATATAGACAATATTTTTACCTATCTGGACGAGGCTCAACGCTCGCTAAAAGAAAAACATATTTTAATGTATTTTTATGATGATGAAATGCAAAGCTATGTTCATGAACGAAATTGGGATGGACGCGTACAGGACACCAATGGAGATTACCTATCAGTTATCAATACTAATTTAGCCGGCGGAAAAACCGACAAAAAAATTAACCAGCAGATCAAGCACTCCGCGGAAATCACGCCGGACGGATCGATTATAAATACCGTTGAAATCATCCGCACTCACACCGGCGTAAAAAATGAGCCCTACTCCGGCGTCAGAAACGTTAATTTTATGCGCGTCTATGTTCCTAAGGGCAGTCAATTGATTGACGCGAGCGGCTTTACTCCGCCGGATGAAATATATTTTGACGAACCAGCGCCCGGCGCTGAACCTGATCCGGAAATCGCGCGGCTTGAAAATTCAATGATCACGCACCAGCCAAGCGGCGTAAAAATTTATGATGAATTCAACAAAACCGTATTCGCGAATTGGACCATGGTTGATCCGGGCAAAAGCATTACCGTCAAGCTAAAATACAAACTGCCATTAAAACTCAGCCGTTTTAAAAACAGCCAGACGGGCTTGTCATCTTTTATCGCCGGCGACTATTCTTATGACACTTATTCTCTGTATGCCCAGAAGCAGTCCGGCAGTATTAGTTCTGAATTTGAATCACGTCTAGCACTGCCGGACAATATGAAAATTATCGCCCTGGAAAATGGCGCTGCCCCAAAACAGGACAATGGCCTGGAAAATTTTTCTAACCTCCAAAGAGATGCTTACTTCGGAGCTATTATCCAAATTAAATAATAAAAATCATATTTCTTTAAAAAAAAATTTAATCAAATAAATACAAACATATGGACAAAACAAACAATGACGAGCAAGATTTTTTGTGGGCGGATAACCTGCCGGCTGAAGTAAATAATGACCAAAAAAATGAAATAAAGCATGAAAATCTGGCCGGCGTCAATCCGCAGGTCATAAAAGATATTTTGCAAGGATCAAGCCGCAATGATTCGACAGCAAAGCCAAGCGGGTTATTTAATGATGAAACCGAGGATGAAATTGAAGAAGCAGTTGAAGAAATTACAGAAAAAAAATATCGTCAGTCTGATGCTGAGCCAAAAAAAGATAAAACAAGCAGTGATGAAAATGTAGTAACGGTTGCCAGATCAAAACTGGCGCTGCTGAATAAACTGATTAGAAATATTGATGACAACACCCTTAGGCTGAAAGAACTTCTCGCCGGCGACCTGAATAAAGATGAAACTGATAAATTCCGCGGCGGCATCAGCGATGAAAGCGAGAAAAAAGACAATGAAGACAAAATTATTGAAGGAGTGTTTAACGGCACGCACATGATCGGTCCGGACGGAAAACAATATACGATTCCAGCCAACTATGCCTCAAAATCAAAACTGGTGGAAGGCGATATTTTGAAACTCACTATCACGCCGAACGGGCGCTTTGTCTATAAGCAAATCGGTCCGATTGAACGCATACGTCTCATCGGGAAATTAAAACTGCAGTCAAACTCCGAGTGCTATGTCATAACCGAGGACAACCGCCAATGGCGCATACTGATGGCCAGCGTAACCTACTTCAAAGGCCAAAACGATGATGAGACGATAATTCTGGTGCCAAAACACGGCGATAGCGTCTGGGCCGCGGTGGAAAACATCGTCAGCCGGATGTAACGCTGTTTGTATTTTTTAAAATGAATAAGACCGATAATCAGTCGGTCTTTTTTTATTTTTTTAAAAAAAATTACTAAAATTAGCTTAAAAATAAATATCCTGAGTACTCCCGAGTACTCGGGATTGACAAAATTTTTTAAAAATGATAATGTGTAGTATAAAAATCGGTCTTTAAAACTTAATATAAAGGAGAAAAAAAATGAGTGAAAATGTGGAAAAAAAACAAGCGAGCTGGATTGATGTTGGTAAACTGGGAGCAAAGT
Organism: bacterium; assembly: GCA_030698385.1. Taxonomy (GTDB): domain Bacteria; phylum Patescibacteriota; class Patescibacteriia; order Patescibacteriales; family XYC2-FULL-47-12; genus JAUYLZ01. Next base: position 7,210 of record JAUYLZ010000005.1, read on the forward strand.
ACGTAAAAATAACTGGTGCTGTGGCCATCGCTCTCTGCGCGCTTTCACTGGTCTTTGGCTTTCATGTCTTGAGAATTTTTGACATCATCGCCATTATTGGCGTACTGAAACTCACCGAGATCATCACCTACAACCCCGATCTGCCGCCGACAAAAATTCAGAATTTATTTTTAAGGATAAATCAGGCAACCAACACCGGAAATGGCTACTTTGTTAAAAAATTTACATTCTTTAACGCATTTTTTGGTTTTGGTTTACTATTATCTTTCGCTGTTTGTGCGGTATCTATGTTTGTTTCAGTAATTGGGTTGCCAGGAGCTAAACATGTCTCTGCGGTAGCGGCGTTGATAAACATTTTTTTCTATGGTTGTTTTGAAACTAATGACTGTAAGGAAAAATATAAAAATCCAATTTCACAACAATGGCAATATTTGTTATGGATGACAACATCTTTCTATGTTTTGATCTGCTATCTTTTCTTCTTTGGATCTCAGACAATATTATCAACGCTCTGGCCGCTCAATGTGGCTCTGGCGCCGTACCTGACCGTTATCGCTTTGATTTTTTTCTGCGTCAACTTGGTTTTTGTCCAGAAAAAATTTTTGTCTCTGAAGGAATCAGCTAAAAAGACATGGAAAATAGCCGCGGTAATTTTCACTATTTTTGTCTTGCGTCCAATTAAAATTATCAAGGGATTTTCACCCGGCATTGCTGATTTTATTGCGGCCGTTCGTGAAAAAATCAATGAAGAAATAAAAGAAGAGGCGACTGCGAAAGCAGAAGCCAAAAAACCAAAAAATACCACTGAAAATGAAGCCGCCGAGCATGTCGGCGAAAATCAGTACTAAATTGTTCTTTACTCATAAGCCCTTTTCTCAAACTTTTTATATGGAGGTAAAAAAAATAATGAGTAAAAATCTGCAAATTATAATCACCATGATTCCTTTTGTTTCAATGGCTGTCCTGTGCTTCTCTAAAAAACTGAAAGATATGCGCTTTAACAGCTTAACAGAATTTATCTTTATTTTTCTGGTATCGCCGTTAATATTTGCTATTCCTCCACTCACGCTTATTCCTATTTCTATGGGAAAAATGTTACATGACATTGGTATCTTAGAAGTTGTTGAGGGCGATTTCTTGAGTACCGCAACAGCTGCTGTCTTGGGTTCATATATATTCTGGCCTGCTATGTTAGTAACAAGAATTATTATGGGCATAATTCTTTTAATAATTATGAACATGCTAGCGGTTACTGGTAAAGTAATCGCAAAATGTTTTGACTCCATTTGTTATTTAAACAAAAAAAATAACTAAGTATATATTACTTTTCTAAGGTTGATGAAATATCAACCTTTTTTTATTACCACCTTTACATTTTTTATCACCACCTTGCCAACTCCGCTGATAAACGCTATCATACGAGATATACAATTTTATTTTCTGGATTCCCATTTTTATGGGAATGACAATTAAAAATGGCAACACTCTACCAAAAATACCGCCCCAAAAATTTTGAGGAGGTGGTCAACCAAAATCACATAAAAATCACTCTGCAAAACGAGCTGGAGACAGACGATGTTTCGCACGCCTATCTTTTTGCCGGTCCGCGCGGCACCGGCAAGACTACGCTGGCGCGCGTTTTGGCCAAAGCGGTCAACTGTCAGACCAGAAAACAGGGAAGTTCGGAGCCCTGCTGCGTTTGCGAGAGCTGTACGCACATTGACACCGGCGCCAGTCTGGACATTATTGAAATTGACGCGGCCTCCCACACCGGCGTTGACAACGTGCGCGACAACATTATCGCCAGCGCGCGCGTGGCGGTCAGTCCCCAGAAGCACAAAGTATTTATCATCGACGAAGTCCATATGCTGTCAATTTCCGCGTTCAACGCGCTGCTCAAAACTCTCGAAGAACCGCCGACGCGGGTTATTTTTATCCTGGCTACAACCGAAGTGCATAAGCTCCCCACGACGATTATCTCACGTTGCGAGCGCTTTGACTTCAAACGCATCGCGGTAGCTGACATTGTCAAAAAACTTGATTACATCGCGCAAAAAGAAGGTATTGAGGTTGAACGATCAGTATTGGAAAATGTCGCTCGCCGCAGCGGCGGCCACATGCGCGATGCCGAAAGTCTGTTCGGACAAATTATTTCCATCAGCGGTAAAAAAATTACTGCCGAAAAAGCTGAACTGGTTATCCCGCAATCGCAAATGCTCTCGGTGGTTGAATTTATCGAGTTTCTCTCAAACAAAGATGCCGCCGGCGCCATTAGCCTGCTTAATAAACTAATTAATGAAGGCATTGACCTAAAAAACTTCACTGTTGACGTGATTGAGACATTGCGCAAAATGATGTTGTTGACTGTTTCACCGCAGCTGGCGGTCAAATTTGCCGCTGATTTGGGCGTAACTCTGGAAGAAAAACTGCAACCATTGTCGAATAAAATCGGCACGCCTCAATTAATAAAAATAATTACAACCCTGCTAAAAGCGCAGCAAGAACTAAAAACCGCCTTCATCATCCAGTTCCCGCTGGAAATCGCGGCCATTACCATCAGCGGCGACCTTGATAGTGATAGTCAAAAAACGCCGCCGCGCGCGTCTATGTCTAATGTAGTAAGCAAAAGCTACGACTCGGTCAAGCAGGCGAGCCAATCCATTCCGCACACGCTTTCTATTGGCATTGATACGATAAAAGCTAAATGGAATGAGGTCTTGCTCTCTGTCAAAAAAAATAACCATTCGTTATCTTTTATCATGAAGGTCTGTGACCCAAGAGTAATTAATAAACAACTCTGTTTGGTTTTTAAATATAAATTTCACAAAGAGCGCCTGGACCAGCCGCAGATAAAATCTCTGGTTGATAAGGCATTGCAAGAGGTATACAAAATGCCAATCAGCTTCACAACCGAAGTCGATGAATCCCTCAGCGTTTCAGAAGAGGTGAGAGAAGAAGCCGATGAAAAAACTGATAACGCCGCGACTCAAACAAAAAATGAAATAAAAAAAGAAGTTGTCCAAGAAAAAAAGGAAACACCGACGTCCGTGGAGGATGAAAAAGTATCGCCAAGCAATGAAGCGGACCGGGGCGTGAAGACAGTTTTGGAGATGTTCGGGGGAAAAGTGGTTGGTTAAAAGTAATTTGCAATAAAAAAAATCCCGCGGTTAGACGGGATTTTTTGTTTAATCTTGATATTTTATAAAATATGTTGTAGTCTAATATTAGTTTTACAAAAATTTCGGGGATCGTCTAATGGTAGGACGCCAGGTTCTGGCCCTGGTAATCATGGTTCGAATCCATGTCCCCGAGCACTATAGAAAATTATTTTAAAATACTATTAATTAGTATGTGGCGGGGCAAGCGATCCCCGAAATACTCAATTTTCCAGGCTAATTTTAGACTACTATAAAATTTCATTCCTAACAAGAAACTTGACAAATTCATTGAAACTATTACTATAGTGAACTACTATACTAGTAGGCAGTTCTTTACAAATCATTTCAAAAAACTGAAAGAAAAAGGAGGTGATACCTATTATAAAAGCAAAACCGTAGTTGTCACATCAGCATGTAAGAAAGGAGGCCCGTCATGAGTCCAAAGCGAAATCAAAAAACAAAAAAACTTCCGCTTGAAACACTCAAGACAAAGGCCAGACCGGTGTTGAACTCCACGGCATTGGTTGGGATAGCCGCGACCGCTCACAGCCCGACTGAGGCATATGAGCTCGCCTATCTCGAGACAGGTGATGTCAGTTCAGCCAAAGCGTGCCGCTTTGCCGCCATGATCAAGCGTGATCACGGCAAAAAGCCCTTTGCTGAATTTTCGTCAGCTGTAGTATCTCAAAGCCCACGCTATGATAGCCAGGGCCAGATCAAAAAACCAGCCATCCCGAAGACTCGGGAATCGGCGCACAGGAGAAAGCAAATGAATAATGCAATTACTAAAGATCAAGAACAGGCAACTCAAGTAAGCGTCCCCGTCATTCCACTCAAGCACATTAACTACCGCACCACCGTCAATGGCGCGCACGCCCGCGTTCGTTCCATTATGGAGTACGTCAATGACGCAACCGTTCCGGTAGAGGCGGTATATGTCTTTCCGCTGCCGGATGAAGCGTCTGTTACCGGCTGCAAAATGCAAATCGGCGAACGAAAAATCGCCGCCGAGCTCAAAGAACGCGCGCAGGCGAAAAAAGAGTATGACGACGCTATCGCCAGCGGTCACCACGGCGCGCTGCTTGAACAAGAGCGTCCGAATATTTTTACCATGAATGTTGGCGGTATTGAACCGGGCGAAGCGATCAGCGCCGAAACCGATTATGTTCAGCGCATTCCCTGGCAACAGGGCGGCCGCTTCACTATACCGCTCGTGGTCGCGCCGCGCTTTATTCCCGGCAATCCGACCGGCAAGCAAGGCGGTGGCTGGTCGCAAGACACTGACCAGGTACCGGATGCTTCCCGCATTACGCCGGTGGTATCATGCGAAGGCGTGCCCTATGACGCCGGCATCAGCATTTCATTTTCGCCCGGCTTTGAGTGCAAACTCACCAGCCCGTCTCATCCGCAACTGGTAACCGAGCAAATCGTTGGCGCTGACCAGACGATTGAAATCACTCTGGGTAACATCATAACTGATCGTGATTTCATCATCGCCTATGAAGCGCTGACGGAAAAACCGGAAGTGGCGCACCACTTTTTGCAGACGAAAGACGAAGCGTTCTCACTGATTACGCTTGTCCCGCCGTACAGTGTCAAGCCCAGTCCGGCTGACATCATCTTTTTACTGGATATTTCCGGCAGCATGCAGGGGCCAAAAATTGAAGGCCTAAAAATGATTGCTAAAAAAATTCTTAGAAAAATCAAAGATGTCCAGCCGGATCACCGCGTGTCAGTTATTCTGTTCAATAGTTATCAAAAAATTCTGACCAGTTTCAGTAAGATTACTGATGAGGTCATCAATCAAATTGATACCATTAAAGCTAGCAGTGGAACACGACTCGGTGAAGCGCTTACCCTTGCTCACCGCCAGTTTACCGACTCGGAAAGAGCAAAAGTTATTCTGCTCATTACTGATGCTGAAACTGAAGATACTGATTATATCGGTAGCGGGGCGCGTATTATGAGTATTGGTGTTGACTCAGCTATCAATGATACCCTGCTAAAAGATCTGGCTAGAAATACCGGCGGATCGTCAGAGTGGTTTTTCCCCGGTGAAAACTTTGACCGAGCGACCAACAGTGCCTGTGCGATGCTCTCCGGCCCCGTCTGGCGCGAGGTAAAAATTGATGGCAGCCATGAAGCCTATGGCCTGCAGGATGTCTTTCAAAACCGGCCGGCAACCATTGCCGTTCGTTTCACGGATGAAATACCCGACCAAATTCGTATCACCGGTCTAACCAGTGACGGCAAGACCAAAGAGTGCTACATTACGCCGCGCAACGGCAAAGAGTGCCGGTTCGCTGACAGAATTTGGGCGCGCGAGGCTATTCGCGAAAATCAGGATGCCAAACAACAGCTGACCACCAGCCTCAAGTACGGTGTCATCTGCGGACAAACCGCCTTTGTCGCCATTTCCGAAAAGGAAGTCCCCGGACAAAAACCAATTCGCGTGGAGATTCCCGTCGAACTGCCATTTACCTGGGACTATGCGGCCATCTTTGGTCAGTCGCAGCCACAATTTGGCGGCAGACAGCAAAGAAGCAAACGCGGTGCAATGCGCTGCGGTTCCAGCAACCTTTACGCGAAAGCCGTACAATCTTCAATACAATCTTCAAGATGTTATGTTGAAGATATGCTCTGCGGACTTGGCTCAAATGAAAACATCAATAGCGCCATCTCACAGTCTGATTTTATTAACGAGATGTCCTTTGAAAATGCGGAGCTTGAAACAATTTCTAAAAGCCGCTTTATACTAGATGCCGACGATTTAGTTGACCAAATGATTGCCATTCTCATTGCCATCGCCAGTGGCGACCGCTCGAAAGCTGAAACAGCCTTCAAAACGCTTGAACTTGATCTGGTTGCGAAATTAAGCTTGATTGAAAGTTGGTCTGAGGAAAAATGCGCCATGGCTTACTATTTTGCCATGCGACTCATCGCTTTCCGCTTCACGCTTGATAAAGACATTCTGCTTGCTTTGAAATCTCGCGCCTTCACCTCAGACGCCGCGCTCGCCTGGCACAACTTGGCCCAAAAAGAAATAGGCAGTAAGCCGGACAAACGCTACGCGCAAAAAGCCAATGACGGCCAAGCCTATGTCTTTTGGAAATTTGGCTTCGGAAATAAACCCAGCCAAGAACCTTGGTCTTTAGTTCCTTAATTTTTTATCTTCACTGTACCGTAACGGTATTATTCCCTGATCTTCAAATCAGGGACTTTTTTTTGTAAAAAAATACCCCGCTCTTTTTTTAAAGACGCGGGGTTTAAAAAAAATATTTATATTGTTTTTTTTGCCTGACAATTTTTTTTCAGACGGTCAATGTACTCATCGCACTCTCGCTTCAGCTCGTCGTCTTCTTCTTGTTTTATCCGAGAGAAATCTGTATCGGCAGCGGTTGAAACTGGCGCCATTTCCGTAAATCTTAATTTTTCATAACGGTGCCAGCCGTACGCAAAGACCAAAAAAAATAATATTAAAAACGGCCACCAAGACGATCTCCATAATAACTCTGCCGGCATGCTTTCTTTTGGTTTTTGATCGGCGCTAGCTGTCACCGGCGGCACGGCCAATTCTGGCGTGGAGGAAACAGCTCCAGTCGCGCTGATAACTTCAGGCGTCTTGGTTTTTTGTTCTTGCAAAAATTCTTCAATGCCGGTTAACTTCGCGTAATCAGGCAGGGGACGGGAAATCATGTCTCCTTGCGATATCAGGCTATTATTAGTTTCATAGCGAAGTTCCGGCAAAGGGAAACGCGGGCGATCAACTAAATAACTGCTGATATCAGAATCCGCGTCCGCACCCCATGAGGCAAAAAAGAAGGTAACTTTGACTGCTTGCTCGCCATTATTCATTTTGCGAATGATATAATTATTGCTGTCAGCTTCACTGCTGATAAATGTGTAGGCGAGACTGGCCAGAATACTTATAATTAATACGACAACTAAAATTTCAATCAGCGTAAATCCACGTTTCATAACCTTTCTCCTTTGTGTATTTTTCTTATTTTTTATAAAAGAACAGCAAAGAAATCTTATAATATTTTTAATAATTTATCAATAGAATGAGCAAAAGAACTATGGTATAATAACTATATGTTTACTAAAATAATCTTATGAATACAAAACTGCAATCTCTGCTGCACGCGCTCGGCGTCGTGCTCTATACCGCTTTTATCGCCTGGTTTTTGAATAACGGCGAGCGATTTTTTGGCCAAATAAAAAGTTTCTGGGGACCGCTGATGATTTTACTGCTCTTTATGATCTCTGCGCTCATAACCTCAAGCTTGGTCTTTGCCAAGCCGATTATGCTGTACTTGAATGGCAAGAAAAAAGAGGGGATGGACATGTTTCTCTATACCGCTGGCTGGCTGATTGTCATTACGGCCGTTTTATTTTTGCTGTTTGTAATTATCTAAATGGAGATTGATAAAATTAAAAAAGAATTACAAAAATACGCTTCTCCCCAGCGAGCGGAAATTTCACGGCGCTTTTTTAAAACCGGCCCGGGCGAATACGGCGAGGGCGATGTCTTTATCGGCGTAACCGTGCCAGCTGTCAGAAAAATCGCGAAGCAGTTTTCACCCGCGCGAACAAAAATATTTTTTCCAGAAGACGGCCAAACGCTTGGCCGCCTTCTAAAATCAAAAATCCACGAGGAACGCCTCTGCGCGCTCTTAATCTTAGTGAATCAATTTCAAAATGGTAATGAGACCGAAAAAAAAGAAATCTATAGTTTTTATCTAAAACATGCTAAACACGTTAATAACTGGGACTTGGTTGATCTCTCAGCTGATAAAATTATTGGGGCATATCTCAGTGACAAAGACAAAAAAATACTCCACCGGCTAGCACGCTCAAAAAACCTCTGGGAACGCCGCATCGCCATTGTCGCTACTTATCATTTTATAAAAAATAATCAATTCAACGACACGCTTAAAATTTCCGAGATACTTTTAGAAGATAAGCACGACCTCATTCACAAGGCGGTCGGCTGGATGTTGCGCGAAGTGGGAAAAAAATACAGGGGAGTGGAAGAAAAATTTTTGTTAAAATATTACCAAACTATGCCGCGCACTATGCTGCGCTACGCGATTGAAAAATTTCCGGAAAAATTGCGGCAACAGTATTTAAAAAAAATAAAAAATATATAAAAAGACCGCTGATATAAATAAGCGGTCTTTGGCAGAACTAGCGCCGAAAATAACCATAGCGCTTACCATGCTTTTTCTTTTCCATATAAACCTCCTTGTGAAATGTGCTAAGGTTATATTAAGTACAATAATAACAACTGTCAATCTCTCTTGAGTGCTCGGGATTGACTTTTTTTTCATAATATGATAAGTTCCGAGTGCTCGGAACTCATAATCGTTCCTTAAAAAATAAACGTAACAAATAAAAAAGGAGAAAAATCATGTCAGATCACGAAACGGTATTTCAAGAATGGCAACAAAAAAA
>JAUYLZ010000019.1 GCA_030698385.1 bacterium
CAACGGTCAACCATCAGAAATCTGGGATGCCACCAAGCTGTTTGGTTTAAAAGAAAAAAATTGGTGGCACCACCCACATGTCAAAGATGTGGATGAAATTAAGGGGTTGGTTGGAGTTTTTTGGGATCAGGATGATGAAAATTTTTTCATTAGAATTGATCCAGATTATCACCATGAAAGCGGGGCTTTCCTGAATCATGACCTTTCCCGCCCCTACCGTCCCTTAGTGGAAGGGGACAAAGAGGCGGTTATCACCGCCGCAAAAAGTAGACTGAGGGAACTAAACTAATTTTTGTTTATTTTGATTTCAGGCCCGTATCACAATTGTGGTACGGGTTTCTTTTTTTACTTCCCCTGCCTGCAAAAACTCCGATCACCCAGTCGGCATTTTTTTATCCACCATTGACGCCAATGTTAGAATAATATAACCGGCCGGGTGTGTCGGCGCGGGTGAACACCGGAAAAAAAACTAAAGAGGTATTTTTGTTATAATTTTTATAGTGATAAATATTTTTTCCTTGATACCAAAGAAAAAACCCTTGTAATAAAAGAAGGAATCATATTTTTATAAAATTTACAAAAAGAAAAAAGGCTAAAGAAACTAGTTCGTTAGCCTTTTGAAAATTTAAAAATCAATTACAATTTTTTTGCAATTCTTCATACTCCTCATCCGTGAGGAGTATGGCGTCTTTGCCGATGAATGGCTTTTTTCCGACATAGTCGGGATGAACAAGAACTTTTTTGGTAGTAACAGTTACGCCACTACCAGACACATCATCTTCGGAATGGAATCCGTGTCCGTCGTGATAAGACGTCCAAATCTCGCTCACTCCGCCCTCACAAGCAATCCAGCCCGCCTTAACTTTAGCAAGAATAAATTCTTGCCAATATTTCTCGGCTTTTTGGCGGCATTCTTCTTCTTTTTCCACCACCAAATTTTCAAGAAATTTTTTGTAAGAGCTTAGCCCTTCCTCTGTCCAAGGGAGAGCATTCTTATAGGCATGACCTATTTGGAAGAATTCCTTTTCTGGAAACTCCTCTATACACATGCCCTTCGGTCTTCTGGTTAGGAGCGCTGGATGTGTCCTGCGTGGCGGGGGAACTTCTGTCCAAAAGTCAAAATAGTACTCTTGCCACTTATTTTGACTGTAGGCGCGGAAATGAATGTACTCCCTCCCTCTAATTTTTGGGAGAGAGTAAATTTGTTCTTTTGCCGCGGTCCAAGCAACGGCCGCTTGGTCAAATAGACGAGCTCTCTCTGGCTCAACAGCAACTTGGAGTTGCCAAATTTTTTCCGCAATTTGGCTATCCAGATTGGGTTGCTTTTCATACTCGTTTTCTGATACAAAAAATTCTGGAGCGTAGAAGTCGTCTCCATTTTTTAAGGCTGGTCCCAGAATAGCGTCTTTACTGGAGGAGCAAAAAATGCCTCCATATTTATGACAATCTTGTTGACTGTGGCCGTCCCATAGAGGGAGTGGCAAATCACCAAATTTGTTACGAAGCGGAGCAACTAACTGCTTCATAACAGCCATTCCTTTCTCTTCTTTGGAAAGGGATTTTTTAATGGAGGTAATTTCTCCCAAACTAGACCTATCTAACTCCTTCGTTATTGTTACTTCTACCTCCCAGTGAGGAGGTTGAGACAAAATATCTCTGGCGTTTGTGATAATGATCACCTTGCCGTGGCCGGTAAGGACAACGCCATTGCCCTTTTTATTTTTTTCAAGCTTGCTTATTTTTACGACTATATTTTTTGCCATCATCCTCTCCTTCTCTGCATTTTATATATTTTTATTTTAAAGATCTTTTTTCTTCATTTAAAATCACAACGTTCCTTATGATTTTAAGTAAGGAGGGGAGTGTTTTTTAGGCACTCCCCTGGAAACGGACTTATTCATCGTCATCGAGAATAAACCCGTCTATTTCAACTTTAACCTCCTTGGTCTCTGAGTTTATTTCTTGTTCGAATTGAAGTATGTCTTGAGTAATTGAATCAAGCCCTTTTTGTGTGTCGACCATTACATATATTGGCGAATTATAGTCTCGATTCTCAAAGGCTAAACTTCCAGGGAGCGTAATGCGGACACCATCGTAAGATGTGTCTCGTTTGGCAATAATTGGTTGTTGGACTTCTTTGTTAAATTTGAAGCCTTCACCCTTCTCATCCATATACTGATATCCTCCAAAACCATAGCTGGACACAAAGACCCACGTTAGAACTATGGAAACGTCTCCATCCTCATTAATTTCATAATTGAGAACCCGATTGGGTTCTCGCTTCTGAGAGTAAAAATCATCATATGAGATGAGTTCTACGTCTCTTAAGGTTTTTTGTGTGTCAGTATTATTCATTTTTTTTCTCCTTCCTCATTGTGAGGATTTTATTTTTTTTATCGCAAAAGCGACAAGTCTTTTAATCCCCTCACTAATGGGGCAGGAGAACCCTGACTATACCGGGCAGACAAACCCAGACAGCGGACAAATTATTTTTTGCAAATAGACTGTCCACTATCTAGGTTTTTTGAAGAAAATTGTAAAGGACAATTTTTATTATAAATATAGTATAGCATACTTTTAAAATACTGTCAATATATAACGATTATTTAAACTAAAATTAGCTAAATTTTTATAATATTGAAATGCTATACGATGCGGCTATATCTCCCTGTTCAAAAAACATGCTATACTATACTTAGAAAATTAACCTTATGCGCCCCACTCCCTACCCACTTTACTTTTTGCTCGCCTTTCTTTTGGCCTCGCTGGTTTTGGTGTACTTCATCATCCAGCCGTTTTTGGGCGCACTCATTTTGGCGGCGGTGTTTGCCTTTCTCTTTCAGCCCATCTACCGCGCCTGCCTGCGCCTGACGCGCCGGCACACCAGCCTCGCGGCGCTGGTGACCACGATTATCGCCGTGATCATTGTCGTGTTGCCGCTCTCGCTCCTCGGTACGCAGATTTTAAAAGAATCAAGCGAGCTCTACCAGTCGCTCGTCGGCGGTAAAGACCACTTCATTGCCAGTGTTGAAACAGCGGCCGGCCAGATACGCAATGCTCTGCCGTTTTTATCTAACGTGGAGTTTGACATCTCCGGTTACGCGCGCCAAGGACTCGCGGCGCTGGCGCAAAACTTCGGCGGCGTTTTCTCAAGCGTGGCGCAACTTCTGCTCAATGCCTTTGTCTTTTTGGCCGCCTTTTACTTTTTCTTAAAAGACGGCTACAAGCTCAAAGACTACCTGGTGGCGTTGAGCCCCTTGGCCGACCGCGACGATGAGCTCATCGTCTCGCGCCTGAAGCTTGCCGTCACCGCGGCGGTGAAGGGAAACCTCACCATTGGCCTCGTGCAGGGCACGCTCACCGGCATCGGCTTTTGGCTCTTTGGCGTTCCCAATGCCGTTCTGTGGGGCAGCGTGGCGGCGGTGGCCGCGCTCATTCCGGGCATTGGCACGGCGCTCGTACTCACGCCGGCCGTTATCTTTTTATTTTTAACCAGCAGTCTCCCCGGCGCGCTGGGGCTCGTAGCCTGGGGTGTGGTCGCCGTCGGCTTGGTTGACAACATGCTGGGACCAAAACTCGTCGGCGCCGGCATGAAGCTGCATCCGCTCGCGGTCTTTTTGACGGTTTTGGGCGGTATGGCGTTTTTTGGACCGCTGGGATTCCTCCTGGGTCCTTTGGCGATGAGTGTTTGTATCGCTTTGATTGACATTTACTTTTCACTCAAAGGCAAAAAAGAAAACATTGCGTAAACCGGCGAATTACCATCTGCCTTAACTCATAATTTTTTACATTTGCATTATCTGCCATATCTGCTATGATAAACGCACTTTTATCATACTAATAAATATTATGTCAAAAAAAAGTCTCATTATCACGTCACTAGCCGCGGTCATTGTACTGGCGTTGGGCGGCTCGTATCTGCTCTTTACCAAAACCTTTGCGACGCAAAAAAAATCGGTGGAAAATGTCGCGGCGGATACTGCTGAAAAAACTGGAGCGGTCGCTACAGTCAATGGCGAAGAGCTGAGCCGTGAAGATTTTAACGCGCAACTGGAGCAAGCGCAACAGACATACATCCAGCAAGGACTGGATCCAGCTAGTGCCCAAATTGCTGATCAGCTAAAAACACAAGTATTGGACCAGATGATTGCCGGCACTTTATTTAAACAAGAGGCAAAAAAAACCGGATTAATTATTGATGATGCCGAGGTAGAAGCCGAGATCAGCCGCTTAATTGAAAGCGTGGGCGGACGCGAAGTGTTTGACCAAGAACTGGCGAAAGCAAGTGTTGCCGAGGACACGGTCAAAATAAATATCGGCGAGCGCATGCTGATTGATAAATATTTGGAAGCTCAAATTTCCGCTGGTGAAATAAGCGCTACTGATGAAGAGGTGCGCGCGTTATATGATGAGATGAGCGCTCAACAGCCGCTGCCTCCTTTTGAAGATGTGCAAGAAGATGCCAAAAAAGCTGTAATTCAGAAAAAACAAAACGAACTAATTTCAGCGCTAGTCACCTCCTTGCGCGCTGACGCTAATATTGAAATTTTACTCTAATTTTTTCTCAATTTTAAATAAAAAACCACTCTCGCGTTGAGAGTGGTTTTTTTTATACTAAACTAATTATGAGAGCAATGCCTATTAATTATTAAGGTTTAATTACATTAATCACCGCGCTAAAACCGACATTGCCGGCGGCATCATACGCCTGCGCGGAAATGGTATGGATGCCAACTGGTATTTTTTTAGTATTTAGGCGGATGTTGCAAGAATCTAAATTAAAGCAAGTTGTGATAACTTGTTCATCCCATAGTATATTCAATTTTGTAACGCCATAATTATCGCTGGCCTGCGCCAAAATTTCGAAAGTACCATTTGGCAGCGTAAATCCCTCACTGGGAGAGATGACCGCAACCACCGGCGGGACAGTATCAGTAATTGGCTCGTTGTACACGGTAACATTAATAGTATGAAAGGCTGTATTGCCGGCGGCATCATAGGCTTTAGCAGTTAAACTATAAGAACCATTAGCGTCACTAAGCGTATCCCAGGAAAATTGAAAAGGATCAAGCGTGTCTGAATCAACTAAATTATCATTGCGATAAAGTTCCACTTTAGAGATAATACCGGAATCATCAGACGCGTTTACCACGATATTTATTATGCCGGATACAGTTTCATCCGCGACTGGTGAAACAAATGCTACGGTCGGCGGCATATCGCCGGTTACAGTTGCGACAATGCTGTATGATCGCTCCGATTCATTTCCGGCCGCGTCGTAGGCGGCCACCGCGAGCGTATGCGCTCCCGTTGCCAAACCGGCGGCTGAGTAACTGCCCGTTGCCGAGGTGCCCAGCGCCGTATCGCCGTCATAGACGCGATAGCCGCTCACGGCAGTATCGTCAATGGATGTGTCCCAGCTCAAACTTACCGTTGTGCCGCTCACGCTGTCTGCAGTAAGATTAGCCGGCATGGTGGGCGCGTCAACATCAGCTGTTGAACTCCGCGGGCCGTTGCCGCTAACGTCAAACGAACGAAAGCCCAGCGCGAGCGCGGGCGAGGCACCCTGCATAGTGAAGACATCACTGGCATAATTAGTAAAAAGCGGATCAGCCACTACTGTTGCCAAATCAAAACCGTAGACTGTTTGCCACTCCGCCAGCGTGTTGAAGTTCGGCTTGTTGGTATTAAACTCCGGATAAAAAATATTGTCATCTGACGCGTCCAGTCCGAGGTTGGTAGTGGCAAAAATATAGGTCATCCAACGATCGTAATCAAAACTGTCGTGGTTGTAGACAACGTTGTGCCGGAATGTACTGCCGGTTGACAGGATGCCTGCCACCGGATCAAGCGTCTCGCGCGCGGCAAAGCGCACGGGCTGCTCGGCGGAGTTTACGAACACGTTATTTTCAATAGTGTTGTAAAAATTTCGGTGCATATTAATAGCATTGCCGACGCGGTAGACGTAGTTATTGCGCACGGTCATGTAGCCGGAACCCTGATCCAAGTAGATGCCGCGCAGATGCGTGTGGTAGGTCGCGGCCGGTTCGTGGTGCTCGGTGAATAAAATATCATGAACATTGTTGTACTGAATGGTTGTGCCCGGCTGTCGGCCGACTGTGTAGATACCGCCGCCGTCATTGAGCTCCTGCATCACGTCATGCACATTGTTGTACTGGATTAAGTTATACTCGGCTTCAGTTTCCAGCATATCCCACGACCAGCCGACCTGGATGCCGGAATAGGCGCCGTCATAGACGTGATTGTGCGCGATGACGTTGTGGCCGCTCACCGCTATCCAGATGCCAATCGCCACCTGATAGACACGGCCGAACGAGTGGATGGTGTTGTCGGTGATTTGGTTGTAACTGTTGTTTTTGGTAAAAATAGAGTTGTTGGTGCTGCCTAGTTTGATAGCGCCGGCGCCCAGGTCATAAAATGTGTTGCCGCGAATGGTCAGCTGCGCGCTGTTGAGCTCGCTCGCGCCCAGCGCGTACACGCCGACGTGCTCAACGGTGTTATCTTCAAAAATGATGTAATTTGACGTATCAAAATAAATCGCCGGTTCCTGGGTGATCAGCTTGCCCGCCTGACGGCCCGGATAGCCGCCGGTGGGAAAATTCCAGTCAACGTGGGCGAAGGTAATGTCTTCAAAAGTGAGGTAATCGGCGTCAGAAGTACGTACGAGCTGTGTGTCAGTGGGCGCGACAATAGTAATGCTATTGATATCTTCACCGGCGCGCGGGTAGTAGTAGAGCTTGCCGGCGCTCGTGTCCAGGTACCACTCGCCGGGAGTATCCAGACCTTCAAACACGTTTTCCACAAAGTACCTGTCTCCCATCCAATTCTGAAACGGCTGATAATCAGTGGTGCCGTTGATAGTGAGTTCATTGCCGGTGATACTCAAAATTTTGTGACGGCCGGCCTCCCAGGCGCGCAGAGAAATAACCTCAACGTCATTGATATTGGTCCAGTTGGGGTCAATGTCGCCGTCAGCGAAGGTAAACGTTGTGTCATTGGTCTCCGGAGTGGTGCTCGCAATCAAAAAATAACCACCCACCTCGGGCTCGCGGGCGCGAATGGCGCGCTCGCCTTCAACCCAGAGCGAGTTAAACGCCCAGCCGCCGCCGGCGGCTTCGGGAATCGTTGTCACATAGGTAGAAGTGGCATACAAACTCCAACTGGTGGTTATTTCTTCACCGCCGCTGATGACCGGGTTATCTCCCGATCCATACGCGCCGAAAATAATCGGCTGAGCGGCGGTTCCGGACTCGCTGACTGTCAATGTTTCGCCGCGCCAAGTTTCGCCGCGTTTAAAGAGTACGCCATCGCCGGGTAAAAACGTCGTGCTATTCACCTTGGCAATAGTTTTCCACGGCTGTGAGGTTGAGGTGCCGGCATTGCTGTCGTTGCCGGCGGTGGCGTCGACGTAGTAGGTTATGTTGGTAGTAAAACCAAGCGCGCTTTTTGAAACAAATTGTGGTTGATAGAATAGCGACGTTGTAAACACGCAACCGACAATAAATAAATAAATAATAACCAACTTTATTTTATATAAATACCTCATAGTATAAAATAATTAAATAAATAAATAAAAAAAAATCACTTCCACTGAGGAACCGATTATTCAAATAACATCTGTCCCAGTTGGGCAGGAGTTCGCACCAACATCCCGAGTACTCGGGATAGGTTGCGGGCGGAGCTTTGGGCCTGATCCTTTAACATCTCCGCTCTCTAGATATTTATACCAAACTTATTGTGCATAAGTATATTAAACTCTAATACCATAATAACATACCTAAAAATACTGTCAAAAGAGAATGATTTTTTTATTTACTTATTCTGCTTCCGCTCCGCCCGTATCCGGTCATTTTCGGTCAAAAACATTTTGCGCAGACGAATGCTCTTTGGTGTTATTTCCAAGTACTCATCATCATTCATTATTCCCATGCCTCGTTCCAAAGTTAAATCAAGCGGCGGCGTCAGGCGAATAGCATCATCAGAGCCGGAGGCGCGCATGTTGGTAAGTTGTTTGCCTTTGAGCGGGTTGACAACCAGGTCATTTCCCTTGGCCGCGTTGCCTATCACCTGCCCCTCATAAACTTCCACATTGGCCGGAATATAGAGAGTGCCTCTGTCTTGCAAATTATACAAAGCAAAACCCAGCGCCTTGCCGGTCGCCATGGAAACCATTGAGCCCAGTTCATTTTTGGTAATATTGCCGGCGTATGGCTTAAAACCAATAACGCGAGCGTAAAGAATGCCCTGCCCGCGGGTGTCAACCACAAATTCATTGCGGTAGCCAAGCAAACCGCGGGTCGGCATTTCAAAAATAATCTTTATGCCGCCGTGTTCCGGCTTCATTTCCAGCATCGTGCCCTTGCGCTTGGATAGTTTTTCAATTACCGAACCGGACATTTCCTCGGGAACATTAACAATAACTTCTTCAAACGGCTCCACCTTGTGGCCGTCAACTTCTTTGATAATTACCTGCGGCTGGGAAATCTGCAATTCATAGCCCTCGCGACGCATGTTTTCAAGTAAAATGGCAATGTGCATCTCGCCGCGGCCGAAAACTTTGTAGTGATCAACTCCGGAAAAATCAATTTTTAGACCGACATTGACCTCTAGCTCTTTTTCCAGACGTTCTTTGATCTGACGATTGGTGACGAACTTTCCCTCCTTACCGGCAAAGGGAGAGCTGTTCACCAAAAAATTAAGCGAAATTGTCGGTTCGTCAACATTAATTGCCGGCAACGCTTCCTGGCTTGCGTCTTCACAGATTGTTTCGCCGATAAAAATATTCGGTAATCCCGCTGTCATGATAATATCACCGGCGCTGGCTTCAGCCACTTCCTTGCGAGTCAGGCCCTCAAAGGTGAATAATTTGGTAATTTTTCCGCTGCGCGTTTCCCCTTTTTCATTTTTTATAACTACATTTTGATTAGCAGTGATTTTGCCGCTGTAAATTCGGCTGATCGCCAAACGGCCGAGAAAATTGTCATAGGCCAAATTAAACGGCTGAATGCTTAGCTGTCTTTTTTCCGCCGCCTCGCTGGAAGCTACCGGAACTTGTTTTAAAATAATATCAAGTAGCGGCGTCAAATCTTTACTGTCATCTGCCAGCTTATTTTTGGCAATGCCGGTTTTGGCAATCGCGTAAATTACTTGGAAATCAAGCTGTTCGTCATTCGCGCCCAGATCAAGAAAAAGTTCATAAACCAATTCGCGCGCGTGTTCGGGATTGGCGGCCGGTTTGTCGATTTTATTGATAACCACAATTGGCTTCAAACCTAATTGCAGAGATTTTTTCAAAACAAACTTGGTCTGAGGCATCGGGCCTTCCTGCGCGTCCACAACGAGTAAAACCGAATCAATGGAGCGCAAAACGCGTTCAACCTCTGAACCAAAGTCAGCGTGCCCCGGAGTATCAACAATATTGATTTTTGTATCTTTATAATATATGGAGGTATTTTTTGAGTAAATCGTAATGCCGCGTTCAAGCTCCATGGCATTTGAATCCATCGTTACGCCTTCTTCGGACATGCCGGTTTGGCGCATCAAAGCATCGGTCAGAGTAGTCTTACCGTGGTCAACGTGAGCAATGATTGCAATATTTCTTATTTCCATATTTAATAATTTTATTTACCCCTGTTAAATAACAGCAATGTTTAACGGGGTGAAAAAAAACTGCTTCGCTGGCAACGCGGTCCGTAGGGTGTTTAAATGTTACATAAGTATAATACATTATCAAAAAATAGTCAATAGTTTGCTCGCTTCACTCATTTTTTTAAAAATTTCTGGTTCATTGGCAAAAAAAGTTTTATGTGAGAGAATAACCATAAATAATTAACTAACCTAAAAATATGTTAAAAAAAACAAACCTAGCTATACTTTTTATCATCATTTTTGCGGTCGCTCTAACCGGTTGCAATTTATTTAAAAAAGATAAAACAGACGCGGAAACAAACATTGTTCCAGAATCAGCTGAAGCAGTCCAAGAGGAAGAAGAAAATTTCACCGGCTCAATCCAGAGTCTAATCTCTCGCGGCAAACCGGTTAAATGCGCCTACTCTGGAGAAGACGACAATGGAAGTTTTTCCGGCACAACCTATATCGCGGATAGCAAAGCTAGGCAAGATGCGGAAAGCGTGGTGGACGGTAAAACTTACACAGTCCATACTATCATTGATGATAAAATTGCTTATTTTTGGACAACTGAAGATCCGCAACAAGGTTTTAAGCTGGATATGAATTTGAATGAAGAAGAACTCGCGGAGTATAATGAAAAAAGAAATGAGACGGATGAAGAACTAAATGCCAATCTGAATACCGGCGATGAAGAAAAAAAGGAATGGGAAAAAGATTTTGACTTCAAATGCAATAATTGGCAGGCTGACAGTTCGGTATTCAATCTTCCTGATGATGTAGAATTTGTTGACCCGTCAGAGATAATAAAACAAGCGGACATTTTAAACGAAGCTGATCTGCCGGCATCAGCGGATGATTCTGAAGAACTGGATATTAATGAATTAAAAAAATCACTATGCGCCACCTGCGATAGTTCGCCTGAGGCTGAGGAGTGCCGCCGAGGTTTAGGCTGTGAATAGTGAAATATTTTTTGGAATAAAAAAACAGCCCCAAAAATACGGGGTTGTTTTTTTGTTGTCTAAAAAGCTTACGCTTTCTTGACCTGAACTGCGGCTTTACCCTTTGGGGTGTCTTCAGTTTCAAATGTGACCGCGTCGCCTTCGCGCAACTGCGCGAAATCAACACCTTCAACATTGTTGGCGTGAAAAAATAAATCGTCAGCGCCTTCTTGAGAGATAAAACCGAAGTTTTTATCAGTCAATTTTTTGATTATTCCTTGCATATGAATGTAAAGATAATTTGAATTAAATAAATATCAAAAGTAGGAGTTCGACTTTATCTCTACATTATTAATATTTGTCGTCCCATCAAGGCCAATCGCCTGACAGAATGGATAGTAATTAAACTAACAATCTAATACTAACATACATACTTTTTTTTGTCAACTGTCTGCGCAAAACATTTTTTTTTAAAAAAAATTGACTTTTAAACAATTTAGGCATATAATATAGATATTAAATAAGGGAACAGGTTGCTATATTCCGTCCCGGGAAATCTAAATAAAAGCACTATATGCAACTCAGGTTATTCGAGTTGCTTTTTTATATATATGACTAGTAAAGAACAATTTATCATTGAGCATAACAAGCTATCGCCTCTAAATCTGAAAGCTACGATGGGCATATTAACTCGGTTTAAAATAGAAAAACCGGCGCTATTTAAAAGCGATGACTGGCCGATTGATAAAATCCGCCGGCCATTTATTTTTTGGCTCACCTCCCTTTCTAATACAAAAAAAGCGGAAATGAGCAATGCAAAAAAATAATAAGGTTACTGCATTTTTATAATTTTTTTTATTTTTAAAAATTTGATGGTTAAAAACTATTAAGCCACGGCTTAAAAAACCGTGGCGTTTTTATTTCTAACGAATTTATAATATAATAAAGTTATGAAAACAATATACATCAAAAATCGCCGCGGAAAAAAATTGGCGGTGGTCGTGGAAAAAAATGCCAAACCGCACGGACTGGCTTTTGTTATGCACGGCTTGGGCGGCCATAAAAACCAGCCTCATATTCAAACTTTTGCCGATGCTTTTCGGGAGAGCGGCTATACGGTCGTGCTCTTTGACGCCACGAACTCAACCGGCAAAAGCGGCGGAAAGCTTGAGGACGCGACTCTGACCAACTATTACCAAGACTTAGCAGACGTCATTGCCTGGAGCGGCAAACAAAACTGGTACCGTGAACCGTTCTGGCTTGCCGGCCACAGCTTGGGCGGCATCAGCGCCGCTTTATACGCGGAAAAATTTCCGAAAAAAGTTAAGGCGCTCGCACCGATTTCAACCGTTGTCTCCGGCAAACTCAGTTTGGAAACACACTCAAAAGCAGAGTTGCGGGAATGGGAACGAATCGGCATGCGTAGCTGGGAGAGCTCCACGCAACCAGGACTGACTAAGCATCTGAAATGGCGGCATATTACCGACCGCCAGCGCTATGATCTCCTGCCAAAGGCAAAAAAGTTGATCATGCCGGTTCTGCTCATTGTCGGCAGTCTGGATTTAACCACGCCGCTAAAGCACCAAAAAATGCTTTTTAACGCTCTGCCCGGACAAAAAGAACTGCGCGTCATTAACGGCGCCCGACATACTTTTACTGAAAAAAAACATCTGGCCGAAATCAAAAAAATTTTAAAACAATGGATAAAACACACATCTGATTAATCTTTTTCACAATCTCAAAACCAAAAAAATTCCGGAACTGCGCGAACGCTACGAGCGCTATTTTTCACCGGTAGCGCTAGCGTTGGGTTTTGTCTGGGACAGTCTGACGCTTTCGCGCATTGACCTGCTCTACGGCAATCTGGTGATAATTTTTTATTTAACGCTCGCCGGCGCCAGTATTTTGGTTATCAATCTTTATGACTATAATCAAAACCGCTACCGTGTTTTTTCAAAATTAAGAACAATTCTGCCTTATCTTCTGCAATTCACCTTTGGCGGATTGTTTTCCGCTTTTTTTATTTTTTATACGCGCAGCGCCTCGGTCTGGGCAAGCTGGCCGTTTTTACTGTTTTTGCTATTCTTTCTCATCGGCAACGAACTTTTTCGAAGGCAGTATCAACGGCTGGTTTTTCAAATCAATATTTATTTTCTGACATTATTTTCCTACGCAATTTTTGCCGTACCGATTCTGCTGGGTAAAATTGGCGCCTGGATTTTTATCATCAGCGGCTTGATCAGTCTGGTACTAATAATTTTAATAATCTGCTTATTTTTTAAATTAATCCCGAAAAAAATTCTCCAGCGAAAAAAACTGCTTATGATCAGCATTAGCAGTGTCTATATATTTTTTAATATTTTGTACTTCACAAACTTAATCCCGCCAGTTCCCTTGGCGCTCAAAGCTAGCGGCATTTATCATAGCATTGTAAAAACTGCTGCCGGTTACAGCGTTACTTATGAAAAACCGCTCTGGTACCAGTTCTACCGAGAATTCAGTTATACATTCAACTGGCGGCCGGGCGCGTCCATTGTCAGCTACAGCGCGATTTTCACGCCAATAAACATAGCTGTGCCTATTTTCCACCGCTGGTCTTTTTATGATCAGGAAAAAAATAAATGGGTCGAACTCGGACGCTATGGTTTTCCAATTACCGGCGGACGCGACAACGGCTACCGCGGCTATACGATAAAATCAGGAATAATGCCCGGCCTTTGGCGCGTTGATGTCATTACCGAACGCGGTCAGGTACTGGGCCGGACAAAATTCAAGGTTGTACAAACTAATACGGAACCGGCGCTGGAGAAAAAAGTAAAATAAAAAACGCCCAGACAACAGGCGCTACGACAAAAAAGAACAAAGGATATTTTCATATGTTTTTTTCCATGATTACTTCATGGACAAATGAAACTTCCTCCAGAGGGTTGCTCCGCAGTACATTGTGCAGAGACCGCCAATCAGGCAGCTGGATGCCATTACAATTGATGGCGACTTGACAATACTGATAAGCATTACAATTCCCAGCAATTCCATGGCTAAACAAAATATAATCATAACGAACTGAGCTATGGCGTGCAACGTTTCCTGATTAAATAATTCCATCTTTTTCACCTCTATAAAATTTTTAAGCAGCGTTGTATTTCTAAGCGTGAATTTAGCATAGCATATTCAAAAAAATCGGTCAAACCAACTTTTTTATTTTTTTAATAATAAAAATTAGCAGAATAAAAGACTAATCTTAGTCTTTTTTTATTATTACCAAATAAAAAACCCTGATCATTGCTGATCAGGGTTATAAAAAAACTAATTAATATTATTTTTTACCGTCCAGTACGCCGTCCCAAACGTTGCCAACCCGACTAAAATAAAAGTCATGACAATCATCCACGCAGACGGTTCAACGGTAAGGTAAGAAAAAGCGGCGAATTCTTTTCGCTGCCAGCGGCCGGGAATTTTTTCTTTTAACATGCCGGCAACGCTTTTCAGGTCAAGCTGATCGCCCTCCTGATTGGCTACAAAGCTGTTTGCTTCACTGACGAAATTCTTCCGGTCGGTCCAGGAAAAAGTCTGGCTCCACTGCACCTCGTGGTTGTCGTTGACACCAACCGTAATCACTAGCTCGTTTTTATTGCCGCCCTTCCAGTAGTTCTTTTGAGCAGTGCCGGCCTCGCTGGATTTATTTCTGAAAATCAACACCCAGACACGAATTTGGTATTTTTTTCCGTATTCGGCATTGATGACATCCAGTTGACGACAAGCGTCTGCTGACAATGGTCCGGCATCGCCAAGCACGGAGGGACACTCATAAGTGTTGGTAATATCAGGATACTCAAACAGCCCGAATGCTTTCGGATCAACTGCCGGAAAGCTGAACTCTCCGGCTGTTTGCGCCTGCACTCTATTTTCATAGAAATGTTTTGAAACCACCGGCACCAGCGTTTCCTCGCGGCGATCCCAGGTGGTTAAGTACATATCGCCGTCATTGAAATGATAATTGCGGCGCAGATCAACAAAGGTCCGATTACCAAACCGGCGGCAAAGCTCTTCAAAACGCTCGTAAGTAATGCGAATAACGGCGCCGTTTGAATCGCTTGCCTCCCAATCAGCCGGATGATCGTCAACATCATAAAAATGTTGATGTCCGTCAGGGACTTGTCTGATCTGAATCCTGCCCTCTCCATCAGTATAGGTTTCACTGCGGTACTTGGTATGCCTGCAGGAAACGCGCTCATCCCAGCTTTCAAAGTATTTGGCGTCAGTCAGCCAGCCGCCCCAGTATTCGGTATCGGCAGTCTGGACGGCCACACTGCTGAATTTGCACAAAGCAATTAAAACCAGCGAGACAACAAGCGGCACAAAGATTTCCCACCAAACAATGCGGCGCGGAAAAAATAACTTAAGAAACGGAATAACGACAACCGGAATGAGAATTGCGAACCAAATCAACATTTTATTTCTCCTTTTTTAATACGATTTTAGACTATCAGGGGTATTATCTAATGCTTGAATCCAGACTTGCACGGAAGCATCTGCAGGCATACGCCAGTCTCCGCGCGGCGACAGCGACACCAGTCCCACCTTCGGGCCGTCCGGCACGCAGTTAGCTTTGTACTGCTTGCGAAAAAACCGGTGCAAGTAATCATAGAGCCAGCGTTTCAATGTCGCATAATCATAATCACCTTCAAAGGCTGTAAGCGCCAAACGCAAAATCGTGTCAACTCTGGCGCCAAAACGAACGAAATGATAATTATAAAAATCAGTCAATTCGTAAGGTCCGATGATATCTTCAGTTAGTTGAGACATCTCAACCCCATCTGATACCAGTAACTCGGGAGAAATTGGCGTATGAGCGATATCAATTAATATGGATTTTAATGCTTGGTTATCTCCATACAAGTTGTTTGCCACCCACTCAATCAAAAAACTGATTAATGTCTTGGGTACGCCGGCATTAGGATTATAGTGACTCATATGGTCAGCCCGAAAAGTGCACCAGCCTTTGGCAATTTCTGATAAATCGCCGGTGCCAATAACGATACCGCCTCTGATTGCCGCGATCATAAAGAGTAAATCAGTTCGCGTCCAGGCCTGAATGTTCTCAAATGGCGTATCTTTACGATTCCCTTGATAACCAAGGGTTTGCATAAACAGTTCACAAATTTCTTTAATATTTATCTCAAGATAAGTAACACCAACCGCTTGCATCAAGGCCAGCGCGTTTCCCTTGGTTCGGCCGACAGTGCCGAATCCTGGCATGGTAACGGCTATAATATCGCTATACGGTAATTCCAAAATATCAAAGGCTTTTGTTGTTACCAGCAAAGCCTGCGTTGAATCAACACCGCCGGAAATACCGATAACGGCTTTACGCATATCTGCCGGCAATGATTCCAGACGCTGCGCTAAAGCATCGGCCTGAATCATAAAAGTCTGACGACAGCGCTGGCCAAGCTTCTCCGGATTATTGGGCACAAACGGATGTTTTTCAATTGGCCGCGCGAAGCTAAAAAAAACATTTTGATTATTACCGCCCAGCTCACCGTCAAAAACTCTGATACGAAATTTTTGTTGGTAATCTCGGGCATTCGCCGCGAACGATGAGTGTTGCTGTAAACGATCAGCCAGCAAAGTGTTTAGATTAATATCAGCAATGATATGCGTCCCCTGCCGCTGAAAAAGTTCTGACTTGGCCAGTATTTCGCCACGTTCAGCAATGAAACAACAGCCGTGCCAGGACATATCAGAAGTTGACTCACATACCGCGGAAGTATATATCTGCGCGGCTAGGCAACTGCCTGACTGGGCGCGGACCAACAGCTCACTATATTCTTCTTTACCAATCGTCACGTTTGACGCTGAACAATTGGAAAGAATCAAAGCGCCATGTAGCGCGGCAACGCGGCTTGGCGGTACGGGCACCCACAGGTCTTCGCAGATATCGGTAAAAAGCTTTAGATTCGGATAAACTTTTGATTGCAAAATGATATCCGTACCAAATAAAACCTGCCCTCCGCAAATCTCAACCACACCGCTATCCATACCCTGCGATGGTTGGTTACCATAGTAATACTTGTTTTGAGCGTTAAAATCGGTTGACCGACAAAAATGTCTGTCTTCGTAAAACTCTCGATAATTTGGCAAGTATGTTTTTGGTACCGCTGACAAAATCTGACCGTTTAAAATGGTCAAAGCGGCATTGTAGTGATTACTATCAACTAAAACTGGCGTTCCAACCGTAAACAAAATACCGCTGGGCGCGTCTAATAGCATTCGCAGAGCTTCTTCATAGGCCTGCCGCAAGGTCGCGTCATTAAACAAATCGCCGCCGGTGTATCCGGTAACACAAAGTTCGGGAAAGACGGCATACTGTACTCCCGCTTGCTGTAAAACACGCAAGGTTTCTACGATTGATGCCACATTTTTATGCGGGTTAGCAATAATAGTGCTGATATTAGCCGCGGCCACCCGCACAAACCCATGCTTGCGAATGTCTAAAAACTCTTCTCTGTTTTTCATCTTTTTTCTCCTTTGCCTGTGTTTTAATTATTTTTTTATATTGTAAAGAACAAATTCCTTAGCTCAAATTACCTATTTTTAAAAAAATAAGAAACTTGAGAAAGAAACGGTTGTGAAAGCGGTAAACTTCCGCAACCGTGCCATAGTAAAGAGCTATTTTAAATTATTTTTTGATATAATCAAGCGCAACTTGTTTTAATTTTTTGCGCTTTTCACGCAGCTTCTGCGTCATTGCAATGCCGGTTCTGTTTGGCTCCAAATCCTGACAAAAAGCCGGTCCGAGCAATCCTCGGATAGCCAATGAATTGGCCTTGCCTCCTTGAATTGCTGAACATTGCGCTAAGTTAGACGGATCGTAATCAGGATCAATATATGGTTGTCCCGGATTAGTCAACCCGTCATACAAAACTTTGTGTCTCTCCTCAAAGTTGTCAGGCGGACTTTCATCCGAGCAACCAATGGTGTAAAAACCAGTTTCAGGATTAAAAAACCAGTTAATCATACCCGGGATAGATTGCTTCATTGAATCGTCAAGACATACCTTCATGGTCTCCACCACATCGGTGCGCTCACCAGGTGTCCCATTATGGAAGCAGCAAGCTTTGTATGCGGCTTCCAAATCACGGCGCGTGCCGACAAAACAGCTGCCGCCGCCGTAGATTGTTCGATTTTTATTTAACGAATACTGACGGCGAATTTTTTCAATGTCTTGCACGCCCTTTGGCTTCAGACCGTCTTCAAAGACAATATGCATTTCTTCACCAAAATCTTGTAAAACAGTAAGATTGCTCATACCTTGTTTCAAAACATCGCCGCTATCCGGACGAATAGCAAAAGGCATCTTGTGTCCTTCCGCGCGCAATTCCAGCAACTGCTGAAAGCCGTGTTCATGGCTATTGATGTCCAGTAACACCGTTGCGTATTTACCCAATGGGCTATTCAGCAGATTACGCAGTGATTCTTTGAAATCTGTCTCCTGCTGATAGAAGCAATGTCCGGTGGTACCGGTTGACTTAAACGGCGCGCCGTTGATAAAAGCCGCCAAGTCATTGGAGGTTGAGATAATCCCCCCGCCAACTAGCATGGCGAGCAGAAGATCCGGACCGGTTTCTTTGTTCTGTAAGGCGCGGAAGCCAACTTCAATAAACCGCCATGGATCGCCAAGCACTTCGGCGAACTGCGCCGCAACGGTTGCCGCGTAACTCAAGTGGCCGATTTGAATATACATCGGTTCATTTACCCAGACGGCCGATTTTTCGCCGTACACTTGCGCGACCGGAAACGGCACGCCGGTAAAAACAGCTCCCTCTCCCGGATATGTCACAACAATAGGCAAATAACCATCGTAGTCGTCTACGACATGGAACCAGTAGTCTTTATTGAACTGCCGCGAAAAATTGTTGTGCTTGCCAGAAAAAAAGTCAGCGGTAAGCTCAACTTCTTCGCAAGTTATTTGATGAGTGAGAAATTCCAACCACTTCCAGTAGCCGCTGGCGACCGTAAAGCCGCCAATCTGCTTGCGGATCAGGACGTGCTGACCAGCATACTTTTTGCCCGGCAGACAGGCCATGAAATGCTCATAGTTGTCGGACTGTATGACTGGAATATTAAATGCTATCCTCTGGCGTAAGTCGAGATCTAACTCCATAAACTCTGCATAAGTCGTGGGAAACAATAGGTCTTCACTCTGCAATATCATATTACTCCGTGTGGCAACCTTTCTCGCTAAGTCAAGGTAGTTCATTCTTTTTTCTCCTTCTTGTCTCGCCAAAGTCTTTAGACGAAGGCGGATTTTTTAGTTTCAGCTTTTTTATAATTCAACCAATCAATACTGTTCCAACGCAACTTTCACTGTGGCAAAACCTACCTTAACTAAAAATAGCGCTAGGGCAGCCAACGTCTTGCCATCTTGAATGTCTCCGCAAGCAATGGCACCAAGCAAATCATCAGCGGAAAATAACTCGAGATGAATGCTTTCGTTTTCTGCCGCCACACCGTGCGTTTTTGCCAAAATCTTGGCAATCTGCGCGGTAGTCAACATTACATCACCAAAGTAACCATATATTCTTTCATTACACCCACCACAAGACGGATGCCATGATCCCAGTAGTTTTAACTGTTCAGCAAAAATTTTCAGAGAGCTTTCCTCGGTTATCTCTCGCAGAATCTGTTCCAGTGAATCACCGGCTTTATCAAGCGTGCCAGCAATAATCTCTGTATAACTACTTTCACCAACGGCAATACGCGACTGTTTGGCCATGAGAAAATGCTTCTGACCAGTTTCAGAGTTAGTGATACGCAGAAGCGTTGCTACCGAATCAAAACGGACAAAGACGAGCTTGCTAAAATTTTCGCCTTTCTTTTTGACACTCAGGAGCAAAAACTTTATCTGGCCGTCAACTTCTAAGTAATACTCAATAATGACCAAATCAACATCTTTTTGAATAGAAATAAAATGTTGATACAACTTGGAGTCAACAACTTTTTCCAAATCCTCACAAGTCATTATGCTTTTTTCATTCAAAACAACACAAAGCTCATTCATGTTTCCTTCTCCTTTTTTACCCCGTCCTTGATGCAATCAAGGCGGGGTTCTTGGTTTTATTTTTTTATAAAGATCGCACGCCTCAATCCCGAATCCCGTCCCGAAGACTCGGGATTCGGGATGGAATTCAGACGAGAAAGCTATTATCAAAATTATTTTTTAATAATAAATTTCTGAAAAGTCTGGCAGCTGGAACAAATCGTTCCAACCACCAGACTTTTTTAAAAGAGCTATTTTTCTTTTAAAGATAATTCATGCAACTCCCGGCCAATCTTGGGAGCCACATAGAACTCCGGCCGAAACGTCCGCCACTCCTCCGGAATGCCGTCCAGTCCGACATTGGCGCCAATCATCGCCCCGGCCATTGATGCCGTCGTATCGGTATCGCCGCCGGCATTCACCGCTTCCAGCACCCCCGCCCGAAAATCTCTGGGATGCCGCAGAAAAACGGCAATGGCGAACGGTACCGACTCCAGACAGAAACAGCCGGTACCGATTTTTTCAATCAGAGTTTCAATATCTGCTAACAAATATTCAGCCGGATTTTTCAAAAACTTTTTTAACCATTTCGTCATGGTTAGATCAAACTGACTATCAACTTTTAATATTGTTTTTTCGAAGTATTTGATATTGTCATAAATAGACTGTAGCAAACCAATACTACTATCATGGTTTGAAACCGGCTGATTGATGACATATCTGATAATTAATGCTACTGCCGCGGCTGTTGAAGACGCGCGCGGATCATAGTGTGTCAATCTGCCAAGCTCTAATACATCAAGTAATAGAGGCAGTTCCGTTATTTGGTAAGAAGAGTGAAATAATGCCAGCGGCGCTATTTTCATCGCTACACCGTTACCAGCGCCGCGATTGTGGCCGTAATCTCCGGCCAAATCTTCCGGATGGCGGCCTTCTTTACCTTTAGTAAGCTGATAAATTTTTACCTCTTCAATCGCCTGCTTGGTCGTGCCGCCCCAGCCGACAATGGATCTTGCCATGGCAATTATATGCTCATTGGCAATATCAACGATGTCAAATTGCCTCATCTGACAAAGGGACCTTGCCAATATCTGGGTCAACTGCCAGTCGTCGGTTGAATCACCGGCTTCTAACCGCGTCATATCTTTAATTCTGGTCTGAATCGGATCGACAAATCCGCTGATGCCCTCGCCATTCGTGGCCGCCAAAATTTCTGCCCGAGACATACTCTCAACCGGCATACCCATGGCATCGCCGATTTGCGCGCCGGACAAACACCCTTGAAATAATTTAACTTTGTTCGCCATAATCTTTACTCATCCTTTCCAGCTGTATAACTGATTTTTTTTAATGTATGCCGCGACTTCCGGCGTAACCATCTGTTCAAACGATTCGCCTTTTTTAATGGCATCACGAATGTAAAAACTCCGGCCATTCAAATCCAGCGTTATCAACTGACTATGTGGCGGCAAGTCTCTGCGGTCAAAATCACTAAAAGATGACGCAATGACAAAGAAATTAACAGCACTCCATATCTCTTCACCATGCGCCCACTGTGTCTGAATTTGCGATTTGCCAAGCGAACCGCCGGCAACCAAGTCGTAACCAACACAGTGCCAAATCTTCTGGTAAATTCCATATCGCTCCTGTAGTTCCCAGGTGCGAGTAAATTCTGAATTATTAATATCAGAAAAATCAAAAGTTACGCCTCTGTCAGCCAACTGACCAAACATCAATTTAGCCATGGTTTGGCGGTGGCGTGGTTCAATGAAATTAACTGATTTCTTATCCGGACGCATGCCGCAGGGAATGACAGCCACTTGTTTAAATCGCGTTAGCAAATGCTTCACAATTTCTAAGTGGTGCAGTCCCGACGGATTAAAACTACCGCCGTATAGACAAATTTCTTTGGTGTACATGTAATTATCTCCTTTCGGTTTTATAAATATAATGTAAAGAACTTTTTTTCGTCTGAATCCCGAATCCCGTCCCGAAGACTCGGGATTCGGGACGGGATTCGGGACGGGATTCAGACGAGAAATCTGATTTTAATACCGAGTACTCGGTATTAAAAGCAGGTTTCTATAAAAAATTGACGAGGAGAAATCACGGGTTAGGTGATTTCTCCTCGGATTAGAAAGAACAAAAAATTTAGGCAGTTACTCCTTCAATGACAATTTCAGATGCTGAGTTCACAATGATGGCACCCGCTGCTTTCATTTGATCAATTGCTTTTTTGGTTGTATCTTCAGCAATACCGCGGCAAGCGCCAAGATTAAGAATAACGATAAATCCGGCTTCTTGAAGCTGTAAAACCGTTTGGTAAACACAGTAGTCCGTGGCCAAACCGCCGACGATCACAACCGTGATGCCGTTAATTTTAAAAAACTCAATTACCCCAGTAGACATCCTGCGTTTTTTGCTTGGATGCAATTTTAAGTCATGGTAGCAAGCTCCGTAAGGGTGTATATTAGTTTCAATACCTTTCCAAACAAAATAATCATACTCCGTAATTGAAGGCAACCCTTTAACAAGCTGAAAACCGAATGTTCCGGGCACTCCATGCAGCCGCCAACGAACATCCAAATCCTCATATCCCTGAATCGGCGTGAATTGCGGCATTTGGTCTGTATCTACCCACAACGAACTCATTGAATGAGCGTCTTTGGAGCCAACGCGCCAATCTCCTATCTCTGCTTGTTTATTCAGTTCATCAACAATTTCATCACCGCGCGGCACCGGCAATTCTCCCATGCACAACGGGGTAAAACAGTTTTGGGGGTCAACATCAAAGCTGGCTATTTCACTTTTGTGAAAAATCCTGTCTCCAAGTTCTGCTAATTTGTATGTAACCATTTCTTACTACCTCCTGTTATTTTGTTTATTATCACTTTATTTTTATATAAAGGTAATAATTTTTTTATAAAAAGAGCTTAAAAAATTTAAAATTATTGACAAAAAATATAATATAATGTACTATAAAACATTATTCGCTTTTTACAATTTATTAAATATCATGCCGGAAAGGAGCTAGTTCATGCTTGCCATAGAAGTAATGCGATCGATTACAGATGTACTGTTTGACATGCAAGCCGTCAGCGATGATCAGCCCTTCTGGGCGAAAATCAAAGCCAACACGGCGCTACAGCGGGAAATAAACAGACGAAATGACTTATTCAACACCTTAAAAAAAATTTTTGACAGCGTGCCTGTAACCATGGAAATAAAAAAAGCGCTGGAGCTAAAAATAATTACGGCTGAAGTTCTGACAGGACTCTACCGGCGTTTAACTGATTTTCTGGAATCTGACCGCAACCATGCTAGTCTGATTCTCTATCTGCCTTTTGAACTGCTTCCTGATGCAGACTCTGATTCAAACAGTGAATTATCACTAGCTGAAGCAAAGACTTCATTTGTTTCTGCCTGCCGACGGCGCTGGGAGGAGTTACTCGAGGTACATGAGCCGCGCGCTAACTTCGTGGACGGCGACATCTTTGAGCCGGAAATTAGGCGGGAACAACCGTGCGTCGTCAAAGCCGCGCACCTGATTCCGAAACTGGTGGAGAAAAATATTATCTCAATCCAAGATATCACTTCTTTGTTGAAAAAAACTGATAATACTGTTTTGCGGAAGAGCATCTTGGAAACACTGCCTGTTCTGGAAGACCTCGGTTTCATAACTGCTTATGAATCTGAAAAGATGTTTTTGACAGCCGGCGTTACGCAAACACAAGTGACGGCAAAACCTTCTGCCACATACTCTTATTCCTACCCATCAACGCTCACCATCCTGCGAGACGAACTGCTGCAACGTATCAAACATATTAATGAGCAATACGCCGTGTCTCAGCTAAGTGAAAAACGGATTAGATGGGAAAAAGAAACGGCAGGCAACAGCGCGCTGGAGGACTTCGCTCAGCAACTGAAATACACGGTTACATCCGGCTTCATAACCTACGATGAACTGAATGTATTACTGACTGGCAATGATGTGCTGTGCCGGGGCGGAATTATGGGGCTGGGTTACATTATTGAAAATCTGGCCAAACGAAATTTTTCCGCCGCTCAAGGCATGGCCGGCTGCTTTAAAGAAACACTACTACAGCTATGGCGCGCTTCTTCAAACACCATCAAAGATGAAATCATCAGCCTGCTTTCACGCTGGCACGCGTTAGCCATTGTTACTGAAGACTACCTTTGTAAATTTAAAATAAAGCTGCCAAAACTTGATGAAACCAACCTGCTCACCGAATCTGAATTTTCAGAAATTACCGAAATCATTCATCAGATTAGTAACAACGCGGAACTAGGCAAAATGATTTATCCGGTATGTCTGGCTTTTGGTTCACGGCTGAAGGGCTACGCGCGACTGAATGCTGATCTCGACATCGCTATTTTTATCAGGCCGGAAACGAACTGGTCTGACCGGCAAACTCTGCTGGACAAACTTGCTCACATTCTCAATGATAAAGAAGTGGTTGAATTCTGGCTGGAAGCTAATGGCGATAAACTGAACATTCGCGAAGTACCTCTCGTTTCCAGTACTATCGGCGAACCGGACTGGATTCATATTTTGTTCCAGGGCATCTGGTACGGACGAGAATTAAATACTCTGCTTACCAAGCTGCTCCCCTATTATCTGACGGCAAATGAAGCTTTCAGAAAAAAGTGGTTGGGGCAAATGGAGCTTGACGTCCTGCGGTATCGCCTCATGCACAAAGGCTACCGGCGTTTTTATCCGGAATGCGGCGGTTTAGAAACAGAGCATTCGTACTTGCTGAATTCACAAAGCGCCTTCTGGGATTCCGGCTACCGTCGAATTGCCACAAAATTATTTATTAAAAAGATCTTTTTACCTTCCCTTTCGTCTTTATAAGACTCATCGGCAGGAATACTCATTCCTGGAGGGATACGGGTGGAACATATCAGTTCCACCCGTTTTTTTAATCACTTTTTTACATTTGTTTTACCCGAACATCTGCCGGGCGAATTTTGTAACGATACGCGAGCTGCATGAGTTGAATCAGTTGCGGTTTTAACCTGCTATACTCAGGTGGCAGTTTATCCAAAAACTTAAGATCAGAGGTGCCAAACAGAGCATCCACCAAGCCGGATAAGTACAGCTCTGAGTCACTCTCCGCTATCTTATTCAGGAATCCAACCTTCGCCGTATCGGTAAAAACACCATTCGGCGCGCAGGCACGCAAGGCGAGAATGTGCGCGGGACTTAACTTATTCCAGTCAATTCTGGAGTTAAAAAACATTCCCTCGCGCATGTACGCTGCATTGCGCAATGTCCATTGCGCGACTGTACCCACTTCGTCACTCTGGACAATCTCCAGGTAATCCTGGAGAAATGTTTCTTGACTGCTAGCCACGAAACCCGTCCTCCACAGAGGACATATCCTCCTTTCCATAATCACTCAGATCACGGGGTGTCTTGGATCGGCGATTCGGCATCGTGCTGGGACGACGGGGACTGCGTGAAAGCTGCACTCGTAGTGTCGGTAGTGATCCGGTTCGGAAAGCTTCGTTGTACGCGTTATTGGCGCTTGGACATAATCCTCGTAATGTCATCCGCGTAGCAGTGGGTTTGATATTATCGCGTAACCACTGCAGATTGGACTGATCACTTGGATTAATCTCATTTGTTTGTTTAACTGCAAAATATACCACCTGACGCACTTCAGTAGGCACTTTATTCCAATTAATACGGCCGATTCCCATGCCATTCTTCTGAAGCGGTCGAGACGAATCTAATGGATCAGCGTCATAAATTGACTGAGCGTCTACACCGACTTTGACGATTTCATAAGGATTACCTTCTGCGTCATTAAATACACCATCTTTCATGGACTCAAAACCTTCGTCCAAATTCATGGCATACTCCGCTGTTAAGGCGTGATTAACAGAGCCATCACTATTGATGACAACTATCGGCACCCCCAGACTTCTTTCGAGCTGCCCCATAATCATGTAGGAAATATCCCTACGCTTTGGATTATAACCAGCGACTATCTGCGGTATCGGCATCATGCCACTGAAATTCATGCCTTCCATGCCTACGCCGCTACCCAATTGGCCCATCAACAGCATCATAAGCATGCTTGGATCCATTCCCATCTGAGTGGCAAAACTACTTACCTGCGCCGATGTTGGTTGCTTGCCTTCCGGAATCTCTGCATTGGCATCTTCTTCAGCTGCCGGTGATAAGATTGGCGACGGCGGAGGGGTTACTACTGGAGCAAACGCTGCTTCAATCTTCTTTGCCGGTATTAGCTTGCATCCGGTAATTTTTTGTACTTCACCTGCATCCAACATTGCCATATCATTGGCTACTTGCACTCCTTCGGCCTCAAGCTTAACAACTTGTTCTTCGGTTAACCCCAATGACTGCAATTTTGCTTTCAGTGTTGCGTCCATAGTGCTTACACTCTCCTTTTTTTCATTTTTTATTTCCGTGGATTCTTCCACTGGCTCTGAGGTGATTTCCAGTGTTTCAATTATTACTTCTTCCGATTTTTTTGCTTCATCTGATGACATGATCTTCTCCTTTGCTTTTTTTTGCTGTGATGAACTGATTAATATAATAATCAGCTATGAAAATGTAAAACATGATTAAAATTTTAAAGAACAGCTTCCCTTTCGTCCTTAGCAGGACTCATCAGTACGGCTTAGTATCCGTAGAGGGATTGAGCAGACTCACTTTTAAGTAAATCTGCTCAAAATAAGAATATGTTTTTAGAGAGAGACCTCTATGCGGTCTCGTTCGGTGTGGCCAAATGAAATGACTTTGATTGGCACGGCCAACTTTTCTTGAATAATCTTAAGATACTCAAGACGGTTGCGAGGCACTTCAGCCAAAACCGGCCGACAATCGTTTAACAATGTGCCAAGCGTTTGCTGGCGTTCCAACTGCGCTTGGTCTTTGCTGTTGGGATTAACAATAATGTTGGTAATGAGGTCGTTTTCCATGATGAAAAATTTTCTCAAAACTTCACTGCTCGCCGATCCGACATATCGGTAGCGGTCGCATACCTGCCACTTTTCTAATAGCCGTAAATTATCCATACAACCAATAACCAAACCGTTCAAACGATTTGAACCGCCACAGGCAGTAATCGCGTACCGCAACGCTACAAAATCTAAATGTCCGACGCGAAACCTGCCCTGCCACTTGTGCGTGCCGTTGTGCCGATCAGGCAGCTGATCGCTCAATCCCGAATCTTCGGTTACAAATGGACCGGCTCCATGACGCGTGCAGTAGGCACGAGTGATGCCATAGCACTCGACCTCTCCAACATACCCATGGTGTTTTAGCAACTCATCAACCGCACTGGGCATCGGTTGCGCTTTAGTGGTATACGGATGAAATCCGTACCAGCGATCCAGTAATACCCCTTGAGATGGCTCAAAAACTACCACACCTTTTCTTTGTAATATACCACCAAGGTATGAGCCATCTACGATTTGAATCACATCAGCCATGTAGTTAAATTCTGAAGCCGCCCACGCTACAATTTTTCCATTGCGCAGTAATGCGGCTTCATTTGCCACCTCGGGAGGTAGCTCGTGAATACGATCAATTATTTCAGCGAGCTCTTGCAACTTTCGTTCACGAATAGCTTGCAGCTTATCAATGAGTTGCGGTGTGCCGATGTCTTTTGCCCAAACGGCGGTCTCGCTGAATAGCTCGCTATCCAGTACTGCCTCGCCAACGCCGATACCGACGGTGCCGTGACGATTTTTGCCGCGGGCGTACTCTTTGAGACGGTTAGCAATTGCCTGCCACGGTGTGATTACTAGGGCATTTTCATCAATCGTAGTTCGTGCGAAGATGTCGTCAATGCCCAGATCTTGAAGCGCTCGGCCTTCATTGAGAATGGCGTAGGGGTCAACTATCATGTTGCTCGAAAGGTGCGTTGCCGCTCCGGCGAGCGTGCCGCTCCCAAAATGAGAAAAGGTGTGCTCTTTGCCATTGCCAGTGATAACACTATGCAATGCCTGCGGACCGCCAGTTCGTACAACAGTATGAACATTGTACTTTTGACATGCCCAGTGCGTTGTCGCTCCCTTGGTTTCATCGCCATACACCAAACCGGCATATACTATCACTTTTAACATCTTCTTCTCCATTTCTGAAAGTGAGAATGAGTAGTGTAAAATACACCACTCACTCTCATACCTGTTACAGTTGCCAGTCGATCTCTTCTGATGCTGATACAGAGACTGCTGACGCTAAGGAACTTTCATCATCACCGGCATTATGATCAATGGGCCAAACATCCTCTCGTGAAGCAAATAGCGATCCAGCCCGTGGCAGCTTTTTAAAATTCGGCAGATCAGCCTGCGCGCGCAACGGAATATTGCTAACCGCACGGACTATTTGCCGCGCTTTTTCCTTTTTGGTGCTGGCTACTTCACATAAAAAATCAGCCGCGTTCTGCAAATCAAAAATACCTTCGGTAAGCCCAATAATGACCGCTTGGACTTGTGCTAA
Source organism: bacterium (assembly GCA_030698385.1). GTDB lineage: Bacteria > Patescibacteriota > Patescibacteriia > Patescibacteriales > XYC2-FULL-47-12 > JAUYLZ01. The sequence continues at coordinate 28,133 of JAUYLZ010000019.1, forward strand.
ATCTTCGGTATGTGGTAATAGTACCGTACGCTCTTTACCAAAAATTTTAGCCCAGTAGTCAGTAATATAACCTGAACCACCTACTTGCAAGAAAAAAGCGTGCCATTTGCTGAGGACTGTTTTGCCTAATGTTCTTACCGGTATATCTGATTGCGGCATATCGACATCGCCAAAAATTTTCCTCGCGTCACTCACTGTCAATTGTTCACGACCGATTTCATCACCAACAATAAAGTAATAACCTTTTAAGCTATACTTCACAATACTGGTTTTCACTCGAAAAGCCGCGGCGTAGAGGCTAATCTGATAATCCTCTGTATTATCTCCGCCTTGGCTCTCTGGAACTAACAGTTGCATTTGTTTTTCCACTTCATTATCCGGTTCAAATTCAGATATCTGAAAGGGAAAATTATCTGCAATATCTTGAATTACGCTCGTGCAAATCTGTGTATGGTATCTGTTACGTAATACTGCCCGCTCATCTAGTACGAGCAGTTTTAAAAGATCAGGCAAAACTGAAAATGCAATGTTCACATTATCTCCCATTGATCCCGTGGTATCCAAACCGGTCATAACCGGCATGGCTATATTTTCTTTTAACAAAAACTTATTTCCTTTTGGAACTAATAAGTTGTTTGACTCGCGGTAACCGTCATGGGTCTTGGGATCAACTAGTGAATCCAATCCTTTGCCCTGCTTGGCCCGCTGTTCGCCTTTGTATGTTGCTGAACCTTCTCTTTTAACCTCTGAATGTGTTGATTCATACGATCTTGATGACCATGCTCCTTTGTCTCGCATAATACCTTCTCCTTTTTAATTTATTTGGCGGGTTGCCTTTTTTTGATTAACGAGCAAAGCTCGTGAATGGGTGAAAACCTCTGGGCAACATCTCCCAGATCATTTGATAGAATTGTTCTTTGGCCATGGCGGCATTACTGATTTGACCTTGCGCCAAGCGCCAGACAAATTCTTCAAAACGACTATCTGTAAGCTGATCACTCTCGGGTAATGATCCATTACCCAAGTTGCCATTCATAATTTGGATAGCGGCCAACGCTGCCCGGGCGATTTCTTGAGAACTAGTAATACCATTCATTTCTGTATTAATAGTTGCCCGCGTCCAGTCAAAAATGATAAGCCCATGCCAGTCTTTCTCAATCAAGATATTGCTCGGTGCAATGAGCTCGTTGCTAATGCCTTGATCATGCACGAAAGCTAACGTCTTGAGCGTCTTGCCCAAAATCCAAGCGGCCGTACGCGGGTCAACATACACCCGTTCTTTTTCCCACAAGCTGGAAAGTGAAGTAAGCTGACCAAAACTTTCAATAACTGCGGGAAAACCAAGAATGCTAACGCGCCGGTTATTTTGTTGTTCGGAAATAAAACTTTCCACTAGCTCAGGAAAAAAATAATGATAATTGAGAGGCTTGTCATCTTTATTTTTCCCCTCAACTTCCAGCGCCTTTTCCCGTAGCAATTTCAAAACGAAAGACTCGCGATCCAACATTGGATTATTCTCCGAATTAGCGGCAATCTTTAAAATACCTAACTGACCGCTGGGCAACACGCACTGATAAAGTGTGAACCGTTCGGAACTGCCAAGCTTATCAACCAACTGATATTTTTTGCCGCTCGGACTAGTGATAGCTCCTTGCATTTTCAGCTGACGGACTGGCGGCAGCGCGCTTGCGGCCCCCAAAACGAATCCAGTCAGCCATTCGGTAGGTGATATATCTTTCATTGTTTTCTCCTTTCTATCTTTTTTCTCTAAAACATATTGTAAAGAACAGTCTAAGACTTTTTGTCTCTGTGCCAGAAGTAATAGTTATTACCTGCGCCACAGAGATAAAAAATGCGCTCATTTTTACTTCTCCTTTACCATGTCCAAACTTATTTGTCAGAGTTTTCTCTTTTTTTACTGCTAAAGAACGCTTTTTTAGGCTAAAATTATATCTATTTTGATTTCAAATCTTAGCACTTTAACGAAAATTTGTCAATATTTACAATGACTCTTTTTTATCTAAATTTTATACTAACATTAGTACTAAACTAGCTAAATAGTTCGTGTATTTTTCACATTCTTATTTACTGCTACTTTTTTCTTTTTTAGTGTATTTTTTACACTATCAAATAAGAAAAAATTTTGGTATTACAAAATTTGAATATTTTCCAGCTGTTTCTTGATAAATGTATATAATTCCGGCGGTCTGTTTGGCGATCCTAACTGTTGTTTTCCGGTATTTTTTATTAAATTAAGGGATAATATCTTTTTCCGAAAATTCCGTTTATCAAACTTTTTACCTAAAATCAACTCATATATCTTCTGCAGTTCAGACAAGCTGAATTCGTCCGGCAATAAGCTAAAAACAATATTGGTGTAGGTTAATTTTGCCCGCAGACGCTCTATTGCCAGTTTGACTATCTTTTTGTGATCATAGGCCAACTTTGGCAAATCATTGACTTGAAACCATCGCACATCAGCGTACTCTGCCGTAGTTTTTAAACTAACATTGGCGCTTGGAATCAGGGCAAAATAAGCCACCGACACTACCCGGCCGAAGGGATCGCGGTCAACTTCGCCAAAGGTATAGAGCTGTTCCAGATAAACGTTTTTTACGCCGGCTTTGTTCATTAAATGCCGTTTGGCGGCAACATCAACCGATTCGTCGCCCAAAACCAAGCCTCCCGGAACCGCCCACCTGTCGGCAAACGGCTTTTTTTTCATCTTTATCAGCAAGACCCGCAACTCGTTGTTTTGAATGGTAAAAATAACCGTGTCGGTGGCAATGACGGCGAACTCGTATGCTGGTTGTATTTGGTTGTTCATATTATTAGTTAGTGTAAGATATACACATATTACCATGCTTAAAATTCCTGTCAATCCCCTGACTTTTCCACAAGAAAAAACCGAGAAAACAGTGCGTTTCTCGGCTTTTAGTTTCATATAAGGAACGTCAAAAAAAAATTAAGAACAATTTTTTGCGGCAATGCTTGGATGTGGAAATACATTAGGGAAAAAATTAGAGAATTTGATAGCCATCCCCCAGTCTTTAATAGTAACTGATGGATCATCCTTCTCTTGGACAAGCATCTGTGTGTCCTCATCCCAAGAGCCATCCAAGTAAACATACCTGGCTTCAACATAGACAATCTTCCGTTTCCTATCTTCTGGATATGGGCCTAAGCCATTATTGATTAAGTCAAGCAGGGCACAAATCCAATCTGTATGGTGGTTGGCGTCGGTGCAAATAACGCATGGCATCTCGCGGTTGATCGCTTTAATCGCGAAGACAAGACCGGCGGGCAGTTGATTGTCTGGAGAATTTTCATAACGCCGACTCATCGCTCCCTCAAACGACCCCAAGGGTAAAAATAAATCAGTGAGTACTACATCAAAACTCTGTGTTTTATCACTTAATACATCATACGCCGCTTGTATGTTATCACAAATTGTAAGCTCATGATCCGCCAATGTCAGACGAGCGGAGGCGATATTTCGGGGACTGTCTTCAATAACTAAAATTTTCATCTTCTTTCTCCTTTTCTTTTTTTTATTTGTAGCACATGCGTTATTCTCATTATTTTCACTACTAATCAACTAAACTAATCAACTAATCTTCGTTTAATACAATTCCACACTTCTCCATTCTGAAGTGTTGCCACGGCTGCTTTCAAAATTGGCGTAGCCACGTCTTCAGACAGTTCTTCGGGTGAATCAACATACATTTCTTCACAACCGCAGCCGCTCTTGTGCCACCACACCTTGCCGTTTTTAGAAATGCCTAAACCGCGCCAGGCACACCCCTCTACATGTCCGTCAAAAAAGAAAAATCCGCGGGTGTAGTTATGTGCCGCCGCAATTAATTCTTTGAACTCGCTGGTCTTTGAGAATTCATCTGCCCACTTGAATATCTTCTTGGCAGAATTTAATCCTTTGGCGCGCCGTTCGTCAATAATTTTCTGCCGCGCTTTGATCTCTCTTTTTTCCTTGGCTAACTTCTGCTTTCGCTTCGTCTCTTCGGCTTTGATTTTCTTTTTGGCAACTTCCAGCAATTCATTTGGTACAGTAACTTTTTTCATCTTCTTTCTCCTTTGCTTATCGCCCAACCGGCACACCCAGTTCTTTAGCAATCTGGCGAGCGGTTTCCAAGGCGACATAACCCCGAAAACAAGTTGCGGGCTTGTCTTTCGGTCTGACGGTATAGTAATTCGGTTTAGCATTGGCGCCGCCGCTGTCCCAGCGACGCCGCACTTCTGCCTGAATACCATCGCTCAATGAATTAGCGTGTCTAATCTCCACTACTTGGCACTCTAGTTCGTTAATCGGCAAAAACTCCTTGGCCGCTTCGGGAAATATAAAGCTACCGGGAAAAAAATCAACTGGACAACCGATTAATTCCGGTTCATTCATAGCGTCAATAATGCGATAACCGCCCTCTTGATCAACTTCTACCGCGATTAACTTGGAATAATAAAGCAAATCCTGTTTCCAATCGCGTACTTCTCTGACATCATCTTGAATTAGTTTTTTCTTATTCATCTGTTTGCTCCTTTTCTATTTAGTTTTAATGAACAAAAAAATCGCTTCCTTGAGGAACCGATTGCGTAAACGACATCTGTCCCCATTGGGGCAGGAGTTCGCACCAACATCCCGAGTACTCGGGATAGGTTGCGGGCGGAGCTTTGGGCCTGATCCCTTAGCATCTCCACTCTCTTGATGTATATTCAATTGTACCTGTAGTATAACACTAATAAAAATACTGTCAAGCGCGGTAAAAAAATTCAAAAAATAACTAATTTTTTTAAAATATTTGACTTGTTTACGCTGATAAATTAAAATGTAAAAAGATATTTACAATGTCGAGTCCCAAATCCTTGGGGACGGGATAATAAAAAAGGAGAAAAAATGAGTGATCTTTCCATTAATATTTCGTATCGCGCTATTGATAAAACAAAAGTAGCCCTTATTGACTGCGACGGCCCGCTTGACAGCGAGACTTTCTTTGAGTTTGAAAAAATTTTAGACAAAGAAATAAACGAGCAAAACTACCGAATCATTATTAACATGGAACACTTGTCTTATGTTTCATCAGCCAGCCTGGGCGTGCTGATGGGCGCGCTCCAACAAGTAAGAGATGGCGGCGGTGATCTCAAGGTCACCAACGTGACTCCCAAAATAAAAAATCTATTTGACATGCTTGGGTTCAGCCGTCTCCTCAATATCTATGACACCGATGAACTTGCTCTTAAAGCTTTTGCGGCTGAAGCAAAAAAATTATAAAAATCTAATACTCATTGAACGGCTAGCAATCTAGCCGTTTTTCTTTTTTCTAATTTTAAAATATGCTATAATGATTTTATCAACAAACATTATAAAAAATGAAAAAAATAACTTTATTCTTAATTTTACTATTCCTTGCTCTGCCCTATCCGAGTAGAGCTTTTCATTTACGGCAGGGAAATATTTTGTTGCAGGTTGAGGAAAACGGCGAGGCCTGGTATGTTTATCCGCCGACCGGCCAGCGGCACTTCTTGGGCCGTCCGGCAGATGCTTTTTCTATAATGCGAAAACTAGGCCTGGGCGCCACGCATGAGTTTATAACTAATAATGAAATTTTTCCAGACAGTGTTTTTGGCAAAATTTTACTGGATGTTGAACAGCACGGCGAGGCCTACTATATTTACCCCCTGGATGGAAAAAAATATTATCTCGGCCGTCCAGCCGATGCCTTTGCGATTATGCGCGAACTTTCATTGGGAATAACCAATTCCGACATGGCCGGCATTCCAATAGCAAAGAGCGATATCACGCCTCTGGCTGATACCAGTTACCAACCGCTTGATATTCCCTTTGCCGCGCAGGCGCCGTTTGGCGAATGGTCAGATCCGCGGCAACAAGACGGCTGTGAAGAGTCCTCAGTATTAATGGCTATATATTGGGCGTTGGGAAAAAGCCTGACACCAGCCGAAGCCAAAGAAAAAATTATCGCCATCTCCGACTGGGAAGAAAAAAACTACGGCAACTTTCATGACACCTCCGCCGCCGATACCTACGAACGAATTGTCAAAGGCTATTTTAACTATGATCAGGCCGAGCTAAAAAATAATATCACCCTTGATGATATTTTTCATGAGCTAGCCAAAGGCAACGCGCTGGTGATTCCTTTCAACGGCCAGTTACTGCACAATCCCTACTTCACACCCCCCGGACCGGAACGCCACATGCTCGTTATTCGCGGCTACGACGGCGATACGCATGAGTTCATTGTCAATGATCCGGGCACGCGCCACGGCGAAAATTTTCGCTATGATATCAATACTTTTTTTAACGCTATCCAGGACTACCCCACCGGACACCATCTGCCGATTGAAAAAGTTGATAAGCATATGATAGTAATAAAAAAATAAAAAACTCCTTATTTAAAAGGAGTTTTTTAGTTGCAATTTTAATTATTTTTTAACAATTAATTTCTGCTTGCCCAAAAATATCTCATAAGCGTCACTGGCTGAATAGCCATACAAAGTAACCGCTGAAATAGCATTAGCCATGCGCACGCCTTCCTCAACCGTGTGCTGGTATATATTCCGACCGACAGCGTTGCCGCGCGTGCCAGAAATGTTTACCTGATCATGGATGCTTTGCAAAAATTTCTTCGGATTTTTCTTTGAACCGCCGACGCAGATTATGCCGGTTCGACCAGCCGCGTTCACAACTTCTTTAAAGGCTTTGGCCATGCGCAAATTGTTGCCGGCGTAAGGGTAATTAATTTTAACAAAATCAGCCCCCAAACAGACCCCCACTCCGGCCGCTCCGGCCAACAGGTGCACGTCCGCTTCATTCTTAACCGCCTGACCGCGCGGATACATCCAGACTACAGCCAAAAGTCCCTCCTGATGCGCGCTATGAATTAATTTAGCCGCTTCCGAAAACATCTGCGGCTCATACCAACTGCCAAGATAAATCGTAAAACCAACGCCGATTATTTGCAAACCTGACTGCTGTTTAAAACTCAAAATATCTGCTAACTCCATCCAGCTGGTACTCACCGGATCCTTATATTCTTTTTTGATTAAATTGGTTTTGGAATTAACCTTAACTAAATAAGGAATATCTGGATAATCACGCCCGTACTGCGCGATTAAACCCATTTGCGTGGCAAAAACACCAATCTGCGCCACGCTCGCGATTTTGAAATAATGCTGTGGGTCGGCAACCTCCGACGGAATTCCCCGTCCGACAAAGTCATCGTTGAGATGCTCCACCTTCTGATCGCCGGCGAACATCATCATTCTGCCGGTGCCGCGCGTAGCGATTTTTATATTTTTTAAATACTCTTTTTCTTTGCCTTTCGGCACGGTCAATGGCACATGAATATTTTCCATAATATTAAAGTTAATTTTTTTGAAGTAATTTTCTGTTTCTTACGAACTGACAAATTATTACTTTTATTATAACAGATTTTTTAAAAAAATAATAATCTAAATTCTTCCCTGCCTGATGCGAGCGGAAAAATTATCACTATTACTGTATTTTTCCGCCAGTTTATTTATTTGGTAAAAATCTCTAATTTTATCTATTGGCAAATTGGTATCAATTAACCCCAACTTATATAAAAGTCTGTCAGAAAACGCCGGCAAAAACCACTCTAAGCTGTATTTTGGCAGATCTTGATCAACAACGTCATTTATATGCTTAACCATTGATATGGTGCACATATTGGTAATTGTATTGTAAAACTCAGGCTTTGCGCTTAACTTATTAACTTTGCTTATAATTTTTAAAAATAAAGATTTAACTTCTGCCGGCTTTAATTTCAAAGGATATAAATAAACATTGTCTTTTCGGTAATTAGCGCGCAACTTGATAACATCGCGCTCATCAGCAATGACATACATTACTTCATAATTGCGAAAAAGTCCCTTGAACGGAGAATAGTAATCTCCAATTTTTTTGCGTATCTCAATTGATATTGAAATATATTCGACTTTGTCTTTGTTTCTAAAGCCAAAACTTAAAAAAGCATGCGCCGGCCCGTTCCAGCTCGAAAATGGCTCCATAATATAATCAACCTCGGCAATGTCATTAAGGTCAAAATCCTTATCGTAATAAGCAATATCATAATCGTCTGAACTTCTGTATTTACAAAAACGAATATTTTTTATTTTGACTGTGTTTTTTTCAAAAAAAGCCAATGATAAGAGCCTCTGGTCGCGCGTCCAGTTGCGTTTGTTTGACGGTTTGTGAGAAAATAAAAGCAGTATTATCGAAATCATAAATTTTTTAGCTAAAGTCACTCTATTATTATAGCATATTAATTAACCCACTATTAAAAATCATCCTATCATAGTACAATGCAAATATGAATACGGTCATAATCATAAAAACTTCATTAAAAGTGCTGCGATCCAACAAAAACCGAACTTTTTTGACAATGCTCGGTATTGTAATCGGCATTGCCGCGGTGATTGTAGTTATGTCGGTCGGCGCGGGCGCGCAAAGTTTAATATTTAACCAGATCACCTCGGTTGGCTCAAACCTCATCGGCGTCTTGCCCGGATATAGCGATGAAAACGGACCGCCGGCATCGGCGATGGGCATAACCGTAACCTCTTTGACCGCGGAAGATACTCAAGCAATTAAAAAACTAAAAGAAATTGAATCAGCCACAAGCTATGTGCGCGGCGTCAGCACCATTCAGTGGCAGAATCAAAAAACCGACGCGACTTTTGTCGGCACCACCTCAGAATACGTTGACGTTGAATCAGCCGCCGTAGAACTGGGGCAATTTCTGGATTCAAGCCATGATAAAGGCATCGCTCGAGTGGCAGTGCTTGGCTGGCAGGTTGCGCAGGATTTATTCGGCAGAGAAGATCCTGTCGGCAAAAGTGTAAAAATAAAAAAAGAAAATTTCCGAATTATCGGCGTTATGGAAAAACGCGGCACGGTGGCTTTTGAAAATCAAGACATTTTGATTTTTATACCGCTGGAAACCGCGCAAAAATTGCTTCTTGGGATTAAGCATATTAGCGTAATGAGGGGGAAAGTAACTGATGAAAAAGATGTTGACGCCGTCATCGCGCAAATCAGACAAATTCTGCGCGAACGCCACGACATTACCGGCTCTAAAGATGACGATTTTTCCATCCGCGCCGCAACCCAGGCCCTGGATACGCTCGGAGCGATAACCGACGCGCTTAAATTTTTCCTAGCCGGTATTGCCGCTATTTCTTTGCTGGTCGGCGGCGTCGGCATTATGAATATTATGCTAGTTGCCGTCAACGAACGTACGCGCGAAATCGGCCTGCGCAAAGCGATTGGCGCGACAGCCAAAAACATCCAGTACCAATTTTTGACAGAGTCTGTGATTTTGACAATTATCGGCGGTATTATCGGCATTATGATTGGCACGGCTATATCCGCTTTGGTTGCTTTTGGCGCGCAATACCTTGGCTATAACTGGGACTTTGTGGTTACAGCTACTTCAATTATTTTAAGCGTCAGTGTGGCCGGTTTTATCGGCATTCTGTTCGGCTGGTACCCTGCTTACCGCGCCAGCAACCTTGATCCGGTTGAAGCTTTGCGCTATGAATAAAAAATAAATGAATTATTTACCAATCCAAATTGCGTATAGCGCTCTGCGCGTTCACAAAGTCAGATCAGCTCTGACTATTTTGGGTTTGGTTATCGGCGTGATGTCTATTATAATTGTGATGAACCTTGGCATCGGCATCAAAGGCTTTATTCTTGACCAGCTTGATATTTTTGGCGCTGATTACGTTGTGACGGAAATAAAAGTTCCCTCAGTATCAAAAACATCAACCGCCAATGCCAGCGGACTGGCAATGGGAGTAATGGTAACTACGTTTAAACAAGATGACGCTCAAGCAATCGCCAAACATCCCAATATTCGCGATTATTATATTTTGCTGACTAGCCAACAAATTATCAGCCATCTGAATGAAAATAAAACAATTACTCTTTGGGGAGTTAGTGAGGGATTTTTTTATTTAAATAAAGCAGCAGTTAACGAAGGCAGGTATTTTGAAGCCGAAGAAGACAAATCTCTGGCCCGCGTCGTCGTGCTTGGCAACGCGCTAAAAGACAAACTTTTTAGCGACGGCGAGGCAATCGGAAAATTGGTTAAAATCGGCAACAAAACGTTTCGGGTCATCGGCATTATGGAAAAACAAACCTCAACCTCTTTTTTTGATATGGACAGTATGGCGTATATTCCGATCACGACTCTGCAAAAACAAGTTATGGGCGTAAATTATATCCAGAGCATGATTGCTTATTTAAAAGACCCAAACGCCGCCGATGAAACCGCGGCTGATATTACAGCCATCATGCGCGGCCAGCACGATATCACCGATCCAAAAAAAGATGATTTTGCCGTTACCACCTCGGAAGAAGCGCTAAATATGCTCGGAACGATTACCGGCGGCATTACTTTGCTCCTGGCAGCCATTGCCGGCATCTCGCTTTTGGTCGGCGGAGTCGGTATTATGAATATTATGTATGTCTCGGTTACGGAACGAACTTACGAAATCGGCCTGCGCAAAAGCATTGGCGCGACCAATGGCAACATCTTGTGGCAATTTTTGTGGGAGGCGGTCCTGCTCACTTTTGTCGGTGGCATTCTGGGAATTATTGTCGGCGAAATTCTCAGTATTGCAGCTACTTTTGCGGCCAATGCTTATGGCATAGCCTGGGGATTTTATTGGTCATGGCTGGGCCTTTTTATCGGTGTCGGATTTTCTGTTATTGTTGGCCTAATTTTTGGAATTTACCCCGCAAAAAAAGCTGCGAATATGCAGCCGGTAGAAGCGCTGCGACATGAGTAAAAATTGCAAAAATAAATAAAATGGTTTATAATAAATTCAAACTAAGATCTTTAAAACCCAGAATACCGATCCAGAATTCTCGGGACGGTACGGAAAAAAAGGAGAAGGATAATGAAAAAAATAATGAGGCTTATAGCCGGTTATGTGCGTTTCAGGTTGCACAAAGTGGGTTTTTTCCAAGAATGGCGTTATTCTACCGTTACCGCCGGAGAGTGGATAAATCAACGCTGCCGGTGCAGGCCGGAATTCAGTAATTTTCAGCCTGCCTTAGTAAAGTTGCTGCAAGAGTCCGAATGCATATTACGGGGGCATTTTCGGACAAATCCAGAAAAAAATCTCTGTAGCGCTTTTTTTCTAAGAGTCGGCAAAATTACCCGTTTCTATCCCAACTATCTGCCGATCGCAAAAGAATTGGTTCAGGCATTGCAACGGAGAAATGTGGAGTTTGACGCGTTTCTGTCGGTTGATGCCGGAGCGGCCGGAACCATTGCCTTTGGCATGGAGGAGGAGTACAAAGAAGGAAAACCACTCTTTATTGCCCTTACCGATCAGTACCGGCGACTAACAAACGATAATAACTTTTATGACGTAATGGAATCAAAACGCGTAGTCATTGTCCAAGATCTGCTGGATAAAAATAACCTCTGCGCCTTAGCAGATTTGGCGTTGCAAAAAAATCACGCCATTGCGGCGGTAATCGTTATGACCAAGAAAAAATCGGAGGTCATGCCAAACATTGCCGCGATCAAAGACATTCCCCAAATTATCATGTTTGAAATTGACTTTCCCGAAGACGAAGTAACTTCCGCAAAATGCAAAAACTGCCCCGACATCATAATTCCCGCCTGGCAGATGAACTAAGGTAATACCAAAAAGGATACGAACCCGTATCCTTTTCTTTTTTTTATTTCTTCAAACCGGTAATATGCCGTTGAGTAACTCTTTCATCGCTAATAATATTGCCGTCTCTGATATTTATAATGCGCTCGGCATACTCGGCGGTATAGCGTTCATGGGTTACGAGTATTACCGTTTTGCCTTCTTTATTAAACTGGGAGAGAATCTGCATTACTTGTTCGCCAGATTTTGAATCCAAATTCCCAGTCGGTTCATCAGCAAAAACAATATCGGGCTGGTTAACTATCGCGCGCGCGATTGCCACCCGCTGTTTTTCCCCGCCGGAAAGTTGATTTGATAAATTATGAATACGGTGCTCCAGGCCAACGGAATTGATAGCTTTGGTAACGTAAGAATCCTTTTCTGAAGATTTTATTTTTTTGGTGTAGGTCAGCGGCAATTTTACGTTTTCAAATACCGAAGTACGAGGCAGCAGATTAAACTGCTGAAAAATAAAACCGATATCAAAATTACGCAATTCAGCTAATTTATTATCATCAAACTTAATCGTATCAACGCCTTTAAACAAATATTGACCGCTGGTCAAGCGGTCCAAAAAACTCAAAATATGCATCAAGGTTGACTTGCCCGACCCCGAAGGACCCATAATTGCCACAAACTCTCCGGCGGAAATGTTAAACGTAATATCATGCAAAACTTTTGTCACCACATCTTCATTAACATAGTCTTTGCGCAAATTTTTTATTGAAATTAAAATCTCTTTTTTACTCATGTGCTTAGTTTTCTTTTACAAATGTAATCACGTCGTCTCCTTCGCTTAACCCGGAGATAACTTCCACGCCTTCATCGCCGCGCAATCCGGTTGTGATAATTTTTTCGATAACTTCGCCATTTCTTAGCACTTCAACATATTTATCACCATTCCTTGATTTAACAGCGCGCAGTGGAACAAATAAGACATTGTCTTTCCTGTCGGTATAAATAGTCACATTGGCAGTCATGCCCGGCTTTACTTCATCGTAATTTTCATTAAACTGAGCTTTTACCTGATAATAAACAACGTCTTGAATAACTGTCTCAGCCGGATCGATAAATACGATCGTGCCGGGGAAAACCCTCTCATCCGTAAAAGCGTCCAGAGTTATATCGGCGCCCTGATTAACGCTGAGCTTGGTGATGTCTGATTCCGGAATATCAACTTCTATCTCCAACCTGTTATTGCCAATCATTTCAAACACCGCTAAACTCTGGGATGTCTGCTCGCCGATTTCGTAATTCTTTTCCGTAATAACTCCATTGGTTGGTGCCGTAATTATGGCTTCGTTTAAATTGGCGCGCGCCAAACTCAAAGCCGCTCGGGCCTGATCCACAAACGCCTCCTGAGCGCTAATCTCAAAAGAGCGCGGCGGTGATTCTTTCAGAGCTAGCTGAGACTTAGCGACTTGTTCCGCGCTCAGCGCGTCAGTAATAGCGTCTTGCGCGGCGATAATAGAATCATCATAACTGGCTTTTTTATCCAGCCAATTTGAACGCGCCGTCTGGACTGTATTTTTTGAAGTACTGATAGCAGTCTGCTGCGCAGTAATGTTTGATTTTAATGTGTCTAACTCAGTTTGACTCAAGTCAGATGAAGTTAAGGTTGCGTTCAAAACATCAATTGTATCAGATAATGTGCCGGCCACTAAATCCAAGGTGGATCGAAAACTATCGGCAGCGGTTAACACCGCCTGATCGCTGGCTGAGCTCGTGATACTCAACATCTCCTTTTTATTATTTTCTAAGACATCGCTTGCGTTATTCTTCGTTTTTTTCAGATTAAAAACAAGATCCGTGCCCAAAATGCCCAAGGTATTTTTAGCGTCATCATCTTCTAAAGTATTATTAACAACATCCAGCGCGGTTCCGGCCACGCTTAACTCATTATTAATTTTTATAATCAATGTATCTTTTAAATTCTGAAGTTCCGCGTTGCTTTTTGTTTTTAGCGCTGTCAGGCTGTTGCGCGCCGACACCACGCCCTGCTGTTTTTGCTCTAAGGTATCTTGCGCCACTTTTACGTCTTCAGCGGACGCGCCGGCAATGAGCTTGTCATAATCAGCTAAGACTTTTTTTAAATTTGCCTGAGCGTCAACGACTTTGCTCTCCAGCGCTTGTGCTTCCAACCGCGCGATAATTTGATTTTCAACAACTTCATCACCGACGTTTACCATAATACTTTCAATGCGGCCGGTTATTTTGAAGTTCAGATCAATCCGACCGACTGATTCTACCTTTCCGGTCGCCTCAACACTCTGCGTGATTAGCCCGCGCGCAACCTGATATGTAGAGTACTCTATATTAACTTTGGTTGAATTAAAAAAATAATAGCCGCCAACGCTAATAGAAATAATAAATATAGTCAGGATTATCTTTACTTTTGACATAAATTACTTAGTACTTACTAGTATCTCTATATATCATAAATTTTTTTGCTCAAAATAGCAAATTTTTTATTTTATTTTTAAAATAAAAAACCCGTCATAAACGAGTAATATCTATAAAAAACTATTTAACTAAATTCCAAACCTGGGCCATTATTGCCTGCGCCAATTCCCTATCATCTAAAAGTTTCCAGCTATCGCGGTAGTCATTGAATGAAAAACTCTTGCCAATATAGGCTCTAATCTTATTGCGAAACAAAAAAAATCGTAGCGGTGAAATATCGCCGGTGCCGGCAAGATTTATCGGCAGTATCTTCAGATCAGGATACTTGCGCGCCAAATAAGCTATCCCTGGTCTTGCTTGGCGCTTTTTTTCATCCAGAATCAATCTTCCTTCCGGAAAAATCATGATATTTTTGCCTTGCGTAATTAATTCTTCCGTGCTTTTTAAAACCTCGCCGATAGTGCCGGACTTCGGCGACACCTGATAGCTGCCAAAACTTCGCAAAATTGGTCCGATAATTGGACGAACCATGTACTTCTCGTGAGTCATAAAGTAAAAAGGGCAATAAGACAGCACTTCTCGCAATGGCAACACGCTCCCGGCGACAAATGGGTCAAGCCGGCTATGATGGTTTACCATCAGCAAAAAATTTTTTTCTTTTTTAAGCTTAAGGGCGTTTGCCTTGCCATATACTTTAAAATCAGCAAATATTTTTGTTATTCGCCTGATTGCTATATTGATAATACTTTGGTTGATGACTCTGATGTCCATCTTTAACTTTTAGCTAAA
>JAUYLZ010000040.1 GCA_030698385.1 bacterium
AAATATCTTTCAACAATATTGAGCTAAGAGTGCCTAATGGCGCCCCGCGCCAAACTGTCGAGTTGCGGATGGTTCCTGATTTAAAATCCGAATCAGTTAAAATCAGATTCTGGCAAAATGAGCATTTTTTGGGTGAGCAAATGGAAAAGCTAAAAAACTTGCCAATAGTCCGATTTTAATCTTTAACAGTCCGATTTCTATTTTTTCCTAACAAAAAGTAGGCTCTATGTTATTTAAAAATACAAATGGGAAAAAAAATTAATGAGTTGCATCAACTAAACTCTGCAAAAAAATTTTTACATTCTTAATTGCCATGTCTGATGCTGATTCATGGTAAATGTTGACAACTTTGCTGCCCAATACAGCAATTTCAGCATGATTTTTTAATTCATAAATATGTTCCGGTTTTGAGATACCAAAACCAACCGCCACTGGCTTATCAATATATTGTTTAACTTTTTTTATATTAGAAAATAAATTATTATCAAGCTCTCTCTGTGAGCCGGTTGTTGCTTGCCGGCCGGCAAAATAGACAAAACCTTTTGCTAATTGAGCATTGAGCCGCAAGCGTTTTGGCGTTGAACTGGGAGCTAACGTACGAATAACGTACAAATCAAATTTTTCCGCCTGTTCAATAAATCCTTCATATCGTTCCTCATCCAGCGGCATGTCGGGAACAATCAAACCGCTGCAGCCCGCTTGGCTTGCCTCCTGGCAAAATCTGGCAACGCCATAATTAAATACGATATTAAAGTATGTCATAAACAGAATAGGGGTAGATGTCGTTAAGCTCACTGCCGCCATAAGCTCCATTGACTGCCGCACGCTGGTGTTATGCTGTACCGCCAGTTGATTAGCCACCATCAGCGTCGGACCATCAGCGAGCGGATCGGAAAAAGGAATTTGCAGTTCAATAAAATCAACTCCTACCTCTAACATTGTTTTTAACAAATTTTTACTCGTTGCCAGATCAGGATAGCCAACAACAATGTGAGTCATTAAACCAATGCGATTCTGGGATTTAATTTTTTTTAATTGTGCGTCAATTTTATTCATGCTATTATTGTGATTTCTTTTTTAGATAATTTTTCCATTTTTCATCACCCAAAATATCGCCGAGGATAAAAATATCTTTGTCACCTCGGCCAGACACATTCACCACCATTATTTTTTCATCATCTAACGTCGGGGCTAACTTAATAGCGTAGGCCACGGCGTGTGCTGACTCAAGCGCGGGAATAACTCCTTCCGTTTGCGCCAGCAACTGTAACGCCGCAATCACTTGCGCGTCCGACACCGCATGGTATGCTACCCTCCCTTGCTCAAATAACAACGCGTGCTCAGGGCCAATACCGGCATAATCAAGCCCGGCGGAAATACTGTGTGTTGACTGAACTTGCCCGTCATCGTTCTGCAAAAAGTACGATTTGTAACCCTCCACCACACCGATTTTACCGGCACTCTGCAGACGCGCGGCGTGCTCGCCAATTTTTGTAATATCCCTGCCTCCCGCCTCTACGCCAATCATACACACTTCTTTATTCTCCAAAAAAGCGTTAAATAGCCCTAAAGCGTTACTGCCTCCGCCCACACACGCAACCAAGTAGTCTGGCAAACGACCTTCTTGTTCCATAATTTGTTCTTTAACTTCCAGTCCGATAATACTTTGAAAATCGCGCACCATGGATGGATACGGATGCGGCCCGAGAGCGGAGCCTAACAAATAATAAGAATCGTCAACATTGCTAATCCAGTCTTGCAGAGCGGCCGTGACCGCGTCTTTCAGCCTTTTGGTTCCATGTTCAACCGGTACGACTGTTGCTCCCAAGAGCTCCATAAAAAATACATTTGGCCGCTGTCGCTCATAGTCCACCGCGCCCATGTAGACGGTGCACGCGAAGCCAAATTTGGCCGCGACCGTTGCGGTCGCCAAGCCATGCTGTCCAGCGCCGGTCTCGGCAATCAACCGCTTTTTACCCATACGCTTGGCCAGCAGCGCCTGTCCCAGACAATGGTTTATTTTGTGCGCGCCGGTATGGTTAAGCCCCTCATTTTTTAAATAAATTTTAGCCCCGCCTAATTGTTTGGTTAAATTTTTCGCAAAATAAAGCGGCGTGGGACGACCGTCGTAATTTTTATATAAATCCATTAACTCTTGCAAAAAATCCGGATCTTGTTTGGCGGCATCATACACAGCCGCCAACTCTTCTAAAGCTGGCATTAACATTTCCGGGACATAACGACCGCCGAATGTACCAAAGTGGCCATAGTTATCAGCGTCATATTCAGTTTTAAAAAAAATGCTTTTCATGTGATTATTAAAAATGTGGGGAGAAAAAGAGGTTCCTTCTCCCCCCACCTTAAAATTAAGAACCATTAATTTTTTTAGAGGCGAATGCAATGATATCACCTTCACTTTGAAAGTTACCACATTTAAAATCTGCACTCGTCACCTCTACCACCTCACCATCAGGCAATAAAGGTAAAAATACGTATACTGATATTCCAGAACAACACTGGCATATGTACTTCCCCGCAGTAGAGCTACGGATTGCCCATCTGCCGCACTGCGCGCAGTATAACTTCCCACACGCGTTACAGAAAGTAAACGGTGTTGATAAACAATCAACATTTACTAAAACACCATTATTACACTTTGGACATTTACAGCCACCTTCAAACTGTAATCTTTCTCTTTGTTTTTCTGCCAATCCAAAACCCATGGTTCTATCTCCTTTAAAGAGCAGTTTTTGAGAAAATAAAAAAAGCTTTCTCATCTCTTGGACATAGAAAAACTATGCCAAAGGGACGAAAAAGCTTTTACCCTGTGAAATGTTGCCAAAGGCAAATTATTTCACGGGGTGAACTTTTACGCGGTACCACCCTTGTTGCTGAAATTTTTTGACGAAAATAAAAAATTTCCGTCAGTAAAACGAAAATTTCAGCCGCTTTTACTGACTCCGCCCTACGCTAAAGCTACGGGCGGCAAGCCACTATGCTTTAGTTTCAAACGACAACAGTTAGGTCATGATTACGGGACCGGCCGAGCCTCCACTGGTGCAGAAGCCATCCTGCCTCGTCCCGAAATAATCGGGACGGGCGAAGTATGCCCAACCCTCACCTTGCGATGAGGACATACGTCAAAGATTTTAATAATTGTTAATGATATAAAAAGTATATAGTAATTTAAAAATTTTGTCAAGACCTTTGGGCTCTATAATAATTAGTGTGACTGTTACTTTTTTTCTTTTACTTCTTTTTTGATATTTTCCGTTTTTATCTTCTTTGTTTTTGCCTCGCTTCTGCCATGATAAACCGGCAAGCTGAAACAAAAACTGCTGCCCTTGCCTTCGCCGTCCGACTCCACCCAGATTTTTCCTTTTTGCGCCGTAAC
>JAUYLZ010000035.1 GCA_030698385.1 bacterium
AACCTTTAGAGCGGTTTCTCTGTTTTGCTGTTGGGAGCGTTCATTCTGACAGGTAACGATTATATTAGTCGGCAGGTGCGTAATGCGCACGGCGCTGTCAGTCGTATTTACACTCTGTCCGCCGGCGCCGGATGAACGAAACACGTCAATTCTTATATCATCGTCTTTTATTTCCACTTCGGCTGTTTCGGGGAGTTCCGGGATTACTTCAATCAGAGCAAATGAAGTGTGGCGCATATGCTCCGCGTCAAAGGGTGAAATGCGCACCAAACGATGCACGCCGGCTTCGGACTTTAAAAATCCGTACGCCCAGCGTCCGCTAACGTTAATCATTACGCTTTTTATGCCGGCTTCATTGCCAACAGTACGCTCTATCACCTCGGCGTTCCAATGTTTGCTCTCGCAAAAACGCAGCAGCATTCGCTCCAGTATTTGCGCCCAGTCCTGCGCGTCAGTGCCGCCGGTACCGGCGTGAATGGCAATAATCGCATTATTTTTGTCGTATTTTTCTGAAAACAAAACAAGGAATTCAAGCCTGGTAAATTCCTTTTCATAATCACTGCAACGGTTATAAAGTTCACTACTAAGCGCTTCATCTACTTCTTTCTCTCTTTGAGCCACGGCCGTTAGTTCTTCTAGTTCGGTAATTTTTTTTATTATTTCATCCCACTTGTTTACTTCATCGCGCAATTCCGCCGCCTGCCGGCTGATTTTTTTAGCTTTTTCTTGATCTTGCCAAAAACCTTCCTGCGCCATCAATTTTTCCAAACCTTGCAATTCAGAACGCTGCTCTGCCAATTTCAATAATTCGGTAGTTTTAAGCACCTTTTCACGCAAAGATTCTAAATTTTTTAGTAAATTTTCCATACTATTTATTATTTTCACCATCTTCGGGAACTATCTTTCCTTCTTTCATATTCACCCGCCGGTCACAATTTAATTTACTTACAAAATTTTTATCATGACTAATGACGATAAAAGTTACCTCCGGTTTCTGCTGTTTTTCTTTGTTAATAACTCTCGCGATTTCGTCAGCAGTTTCTGCGTCAACCGAGGCGGTCGGCTCATCCAAAAAAACCATCCTTGAGTCGCTGTTTCTGATCTTTAACAAAATTCTCGCCAGTCCGATGCGCGAAGTTTCCCCGCCGGAAGTAATACCCTCATCTCCCCGGCCGCCGCTTAATTTTTCGTTTAAATTTTTAAATCTCTGGTCTAAACCAACTTCAGCCAAAACCGCCTTTATTTTGGCGTCAGCCACCGTCTCTTGAACGCCAAACGACAAATTATTTTTTAAGCTGTCGTCTAAAATATATGGAAACTGGGAAAGATAAGCTATTTTGGCGTACATTGACTGGGGACCGCTTTTTTTTATTTTTTCCACATCAGTATCTCCAAGCCTGACCTCTCCGGCAGTCGGCCGGTAGTAGCCGGACATTACTTTCATTAAGGTTGTTTTGCCCGCCCCAGACGCACCGCCAATGTAGGCCATGGCTCCGGCCGGAATATCCAAATTAACCTCGTTCAAAATGTTTTGATCGTTAAACTCAACCGTCACGCCTTTCAAACTTATACCGCCGCCTTTAACTTCATCAATGCCGACCCTCGTTTTTTCTTTTTCTTTTTCTTCCTCGGCATATCCGTTAAACATTACATCCATCTGCATTATATCTCTCAATGAACTTAAGAGCTGCCTTTTTGAACTTAGTAACTCACTAATACCCCTATTAACAGTGCCTGAGTATACCAAGGCGGATACAAATTTATCCGGACTACCACCGGCAAGGTATGTTGTTAAGCTGGCCGTTCCCATATTTATTACACTGAAAAAACTATAAAACTTATCCTCAATAACTTTTAAAAAATGTTTATCACTGCTTGCCATGCGTTCTTTGATTAATAAACCTTCCATGGTTTTTGAAAACTTCTCCTTTTCCCCGGAAAGAATAATCTCTAAATGAGCATTTAACTGCTCTTCCATTTTTTTTAACATTTCTTCTTGCTCTGACTTTGCCCGGCTTTCTTTTTCCCAAAATTTACCTTTTTTTTGCAGATACTTATCCAATACCAGCATTAGCCCCGCTCCCCCTGCGGTCCCCGCAGCTAGTATCGGACTCTTAAGATAGAGCATCGTAGCGCTTGTCCCTAACGTAACGGCCGTTGGCATAATATCAAAACTTATTTTTTTCAACACCTCGCTATAACTGCTCATTGATTCTGATATTCTTTTCTTTATGGTTTCAGCGCCAAACGCGTTAATTTCATTCGCCGGCAATTCGGAAATATTTTTGGCCGCATAGCCACCCATACCCGCTTCTTTTTTGAAATTTTTATTTAAAAAATCTTTAAACTGTTTATTTAATAATGCGGACAACCCAGCTGCCGTACTTGATAACAAAGCATACAATCCAATCTGCGTCATATCAATTCTATCCCCCTGAAAAGCGTCTGCCATAAAAGACGGGGCGTACCCCTCTAAAAAAGCCGGGATTAACAGCGCCGCCGACAGTCTGACATACTTAGTCCTGTCTCCGCCCATAAAACGGGAGAAGATATCTTTAATTTTAGACAAAATTTTGAGGTCGTGAATCTCCAGCTGATCCAACCGCTCAATCTTGCAAGTGGAAATTAATTCGTCAACCTCCGTTTCGGTAAAACCGGCCGCTTGATATTTTTCTTGGCAGCGCCTGACCAGTAAACTGCGCTTTTCCGCTTCGGAATAAAAATTTTCTTTTCTGGCTTGATTGTCTCTGATGATATAATCTTCTTGCTTTTTGACATTTGTTCTGAATTGATGGGCGTTGCTGGCCAATAGATACGCCTCAAAATAAAAATGTAAAGAATCGGTTAATTCGTGTTCCGCCTCGGTAAAAATTTTCGTTTGGCCGTCTTTAAAAGTAACTTGTAAAAAACCATCTTCAGCTTCTTCAATGGCCACGACCTCGGCCGCGGCTGTTTCTTTATAAAAAGCTATTTTAGCCGTTAACGATATGATATTCTGGCGCACCTCGTCGTCTAACTCCTCAACATACTCGTGAGCCGTGACTTTTTCAGTTATCTGTCGGCGAATCGCCACCATTTCTGCCACTAATTCTGCCGGCAATTGCTCGGTCCCAAACTGTTCTTTTAACTGCCGCTTGATGTGTCCTAACTGCTCTTTTTTTGCGTCCATGACCTCAGTCCGAGATTTTTTCATCTCTTTTTTTTGATAGTTTGGTTCATCAATGAGAAGTTCATCAATGTTAAATTTTTCTTTCATATATTTTTTAATAAATTTTCCATACTATTATGTTATCCATCAATTAGCGATGGTTATCAGGATTATACAACTCAGCAAAATCTCTAACATTTGGGAATAACTTCTCTGCCGCCGCCGCCTCCTTTGTAAAAAATTTTATTGCCACGCATTCCGCTGACTTAGTAAAATTAAAACTTTTTATCTTTGCTAAATATAGTATGTTTGCGCAGTAAATACCGGCTTTATTTTTAGCGGTCAAAAAATACGACGGATTCTCAGCTATATATGTTACCTCTATATTCATCTCTTCTTGTATCTCTCTAGCTAATCCCTCTTGAGGTTTTTCACCAAAATTCAACCCGCCTCCCGGAAGCTCCCACAGCCCATTATCTTCCTGAGTAAGTAAAAATCTCTGCTCACTATCAAGAATGAGAGCTTTGACGCTAATTCTATAGAAACAATTTTCAATCAATGACATACATAATAATTTCACACTGCGGTCTCTGCCGCAGTCTACAGCTTAAGGGGGTTGTGCAGGGGGATATCCCCCTGCACGCGTGAGCGAGGTAGTGGTACAATTGAGGTATTATGACGAATATTAACTCACCAATCTGGCATTGGTATCATAATGTCTCCGAGTGCTACTACCACATACAAATTACGGTAAAATACAGAAAAGCATTACTCGATGAGCGGGTGCAAGCGGTTATTCAGGAAAGTTTGGCGGGGATTAAGGAACGCTATGCCATTGAAATAAGCCACTACGGATTTGATCAAAATCATCTGCATATTTTGACCCAGTTTTTACCGACACATTCCGGCGGACAGGTAGTCAGAACTATCAAAAGTATCTCCGCTAAACGAGTGTTTACACAAGTTCCGGACATCAGGAAAGAATTGTGGGGTAGTGAATTTTGGACAGATGGTTATTATATCGCAACCGTCAGCGGACACGGTAATAAAAAAATCATTGAAAACTATATCCTTAACCAAGGCCGGCAGGAAGATGTCAGGCAATTAAAACTTTTTAACCTGTAGCGGACGGTGGGCGTGGGGCGTAAACGCCCTGCGGTCTCTGCCGCAGGGTAATTTACTTAGATTCTACCGAAAAACCGCTAGGGAATTAATATTTATATTACTTTCCGCGGCCGCGCCGCCATTTATTTCCAGCACATAGAGCGCCGATTCATCGGGGCCATAGGTCGGGCAAGTTATTTGTCCGCCGTCCCACTCCGTCCCGCTCGGCGGGATTTCTCCGGGCAAGCATGGCGGCGTATGTTCGTTGATGTAAACCACGCGTTTATCTTCATCCAGCCAGATGATGTCAAGCGGAATCAGCGTGTTTTTCATCCAGAATTTATAAACCGCGCCGTTTTCAAAAACAAAAAGCATGCCATTCTCCTGCGCCAGATACTCACGATTCATCAAGCCCAGCGCGCGCTCGGCGCCGTTGTCGGCGATTTCCACATTGAAACAAGTTTGATCAAAACAAACTTGCGAGATGTCTGGCGCGGTTTGTTCGCTGGTATTTATAATTGTTTCTTGGGCGGCGCAGCCTGATACTATAAATATAATTATAATTAGAATTACTTTTTTCATAAAATTAACGTATAGACGCGGCAGTACTATGAGATGGTTGCACCGGGATAGTTTTCAGTATTTCTTTTTTATTAAGCTTTTGCATCTGTGCCACAAACTTGCCGCCATCCAGAATTTC
>JAUYLZ010000039.1 GCA_030698385.1 bacterium
AAGTAACAACTAAACATTTAAACATCTAAACATTTAAACATTCTAACATCTAAACATTTAAACATTCTAGCATCTAAACATCTAAACATTTAAACATCTAAACATTTAAGCATTTAAACATATGAATAATTTTCATGAGCAATTAAAGGTGAAGATGGATGAGTATGTTAGATTTGTTTATAAATTAACGAAAAGTTTTCCTAGAGATGAATTGTATGGCGTTACTTCACAATTAAGAAGGTCTGCTTTGTCTGTAATTTTGAATTATATTGAAGGATTTGCGCGCATTAAAAAAGCAGTCAAAAGAAATTTTTGGGAAATTTCTTACGGCTCTCTAAAGGAGTCTAAGTATCTTTTGTATTTTTCTTGTAATGAAAATTATCTTAAAAAAGAAGATTACTATAAAGCGTTAAAAATGTCAGAAGAAATCGGCGCAATGCTTTGGCGGTCGCTAGCACCACTGTCGTAGCGCATTTAAACACAACAACATTTAAACATTTAAATTACAAACATTTAAACATCCTAACATCTAAACATTTAAACACCACAAGTTTCGTTTTGTTAAAATGTTTATATGTTAAAATGTTTTCATTATGAAAGATATTTTTATGTCTATTACAAAAAAGGCGCATGACAAAGCGATAGAAGTTATAACCGTCTGCGAACGGCCGCAGGGATTCCATGCTTCAGGGCTGAAAGGCGGTTATGACGCGACTTGGGCGCGCGACTCCATGATTACTTCCTTGGGAGCCGCTACCGTGGGTGATAAGTTTAAAAAAACTTTCGCGGCAAGCATCGCTTTATTATCCAAAAACCAGTCAGAGCTGGGACAGATTCCCAACGCGGTGGGCACTTACAATTTGGACCGCAAATCTGAGGTGACTTTTAATACCATTGATTCCAACCTTTGGTACTTAATTGGTCACCAGGTTTATGCTCGCGCGTACGGCAGTAAAAAACTACTGCGCAAGTACCGCAAAAATATTGACCGGGCATTATTATGGCTGCGCTATCAGGACCCGGACGAACTGGGTGTATTGGCGCAACAGCCGACGATGGAGTGGTTTGACGCTTTTCCGCACAAGTATGGCTACGTTGCCAATACGAACGCGCTTTATTATTTAGTTTTAAATTTGTATGGCAGGCAAAAAGAAGCTAAGAATTTGGCTGATATAATGAACGGCAAGAAAGCCAAATACGTCTCGCTGTGGGACAATAAACTGGGCTACTACTATCCCTGGGGCTGGAAAAATCATGTGGAAATCCGCGAACATGAAGAGTGGTTTGATTCGCTGGCCAATATTTTGGCAATTGTAACCGGCCTGGCCGCGCCGGCCAATAGTAGGAGCATTCTAAACTTTATTAACAAAAATAAAGTTGATCGTCCTTATGCGTGTAAAACCATTTGGCCGCCGCTCCAAAAAGGCGACGCGGGCTGGCATGATTACTTTGAAATTTCTGACGCGACCGAACCATTGCATTACAGCAATGCCGGCATCTGGCCGTTCATTGGCGGTTTTTATGTCGCGGCGCTGGTGAAGATGGGTGATCTAAAAAAAGCCGAAGCTGAACTGGAAAATTTAGCCAAAGCGAATTTGCAGGCAACTGAAATTCGGGAGTTAAAAGGCAAGTATGAATTTAATGAATGGCTGCACGGCGCGACTGGCGAACCCATGGGCGAACCGTATCAGGGTTGGAGCGCCGGCGCGTATTTGTACGCTTATGAGTGCGTGCAGAAGAAAAAAGTGGTGTGGTTTTAAAAAAAGCAGGCGGCCAAACGTTTGACCGCCTGCTTTTTTGTTTAGCCCTCTTTTTGCGTAAAAAACAGCACACTCGAAAATGAGCGTGCTTTTGTATTTTTAATACTTGTTATTTGCCGCTTGGGCGACGAGCGTTTGCACATTGAGCAAGAAGGCCGCTTTGCTCCGCGCCGCGTTTTGCATTGGTGTTAGTATGACTGTCGGACTGTAGTTGATAATTGAGAAAATTTTTTTTACCATTTCGTCATCAATTTCATGGACACGATAGCCCAGTAAGTGTGCCAATTCACCATAGCGGCGGAGCGCGAGCAGGCCAATTTTGAGCAGTAGTTCAGAAATATTTTTTTGACAAATTTCAGTATTTTGAATATCAGCCGGAATTAAATTAATGAAATCACCATTAAATTTGCCGGCATTGAGCACAATAATTTCGTTCATGATTTTTAGAACAGTCGTTTCGGTCATTTTTTCTCCTTTTTATAAATGATTTTACCAGTGAATAACTACACACGCCACATTCAGTAAAAACTTTATTGATCTTTTAATTTTTTCCTGTTCTGGCGGTAGCAATGTGTGCGCCGCCGTTGACTCATTAATCGCGTTACAGGTTTCAGTTGTATCTGTGCCGCGCAGTTGAACTAATTCAGCTGTTTTGGTGAAACGAATCGCGTCAATTTTGTATTCAATTTCAAAAAGGTTGTCGTTTGTTAAAACGGTGTTTAAAAGATCTTCTGGTATTAGTGATGACAGACTTTTGTCATAATAAGGATCATTACATTCAATTACACGTTTGGTAACATCGTCTACGGTAGCCATTTTTTCTCCTTTGTATTATTAGCGTTTTTATTGTAAGGTGCTGATTATATTTAATGGTAAAAACTATAATTTGTCAATTAAGAGGTTTTTCGGATTTAAACTTGCCGGTTTTTTTGGCGGGTGTATGATGGATGTGTAGACTGGGTAAATAATCCTATGTTTTACAGCGAAGACAACGACAGGGGCTTTCCGGTCGTCTGGATTTTCGGAACAATGTTGATGATTTTGGGTATTATAATCGCGGCGCATTTTGTGGTAGCGATGATAGCCGGCTGAAGTCCGAAATATTTTTGGTAAAATGCTAGTCACGTATGTGTGAGCAGTAGGGGTTAAGTTATATATAAAAAAAGAAGGCGAGGCTTGCAAATCCCGCCTTCTTGAATACTTTTTTAGAAGGTAACCAAATTTTTGGCAACCTGTAGGCGGCCAAACGTTTGGCCGCCTGCTTTTTTGTTTAGGATATGTGTAGCGCGTCCTGAATCATCATCAGTGCTTTTTTGGCGATGTGGGGATACTGAAAATTGTCCATCGCGTGCTGATAGGCATTGCGCCCCATTTGCTCGCGCAAGTTGTCATCAGTTAAAAGCAGTTTGGTATATTTAACCAGATCCGGAATGCTCGCGCGGTAAGCGAATATTTTTGGCTCGGCAAACTTTATCTTGTGGTCAGCTTCAAAGCCCATATGATCATAAGCCCATTCCTCGCTTAAGGTGACTGTTTCGCCAACGCCGGCCAGAAAGCCGGTTTTTTCATGGACAATAGTATCCGCCGGTCCGCCGACATTGATTGAGATAACCGGTTTGCCGCAGGCCATGGCCTCCATCTGGATCATGCCAAATCCCTCCAGCCGCGAGGGCGCGGCGTAAATATCACAGGCGGAGAGCAGATAAGTCATGAAGTCGTGTGAGTACATGCCGCCGTGATAAATAATTTTACCTCTGTCTAAACCAAGTTTATCCATAACTTCTTCTTCTTCACGGAAGTGGTCCTCAGCTGATTCATTGTCGGAGGTTTTGCAGATGTATCTCCATTCCTTAAAATCTTTATCAATTTCGGCCAGCGCTTTAAACATCTCCTGCGCGCCTTTGCTGGTTACGTCGCCGCCAATGGTCAAAATCATTTTTTCATGCGGCGCGACGCCAAGCATCTGGCGCAGAGCCTGAATTTTTGGATCAGACTGCGGAATCGGTTTGATTTCTTCCGGGTCAAAACCAATCGGCAGGACTCGGAAGTTCTCTACATTTACGCCGTCGCGTTTGTAGGTATCTGTAACCCACTGGCTGGTGGTAAAAGTGAGCGGTAGATCGCTGATAAGTTTTTGGTAATTGGCAACCCAGCCGTTGGCCACAAACCAGGGAACGGGTATGACGTTGTTTTGTTGAGGGGAAATAATGATGTCCGGCGTATAAGTCCAACTGCCGACACCAATCGCAATATCGGGTTTGAAACCGTTATAAACCCATTGTTTCTGCAAGCTGGGCGAGTGATGGCAGGGCATGACGTCAATGCCAATTTCCTTTAGGCCGCGGTAAAGCAGATGTCCCTGGATGCTTAAGCCGTCCGGTTCCGGTGGGTAAGCGTATAATACTGCAATTTTCATATAAACATATTAACAGGTAAGCATTTAAAAACTACCAAGAAGTACTATTTAAATGTTTAAATATTAAATGCCTTGAAGCTTTCAGGGTTAGTGCAATACTCTGTATCAATCCCATCCGGCGCGAAGCCGTATATTTGCGTCATTACCTTTTTTTTCTGATTTAATTGTTTGGC
>JAUYLZ010000050.1 GCA_030698385.1 bacterium
AAAAAAATATTGATTCATTTAATGTCGCCGCTGAATCAATCCGTTTGCGTGAAACGACTATACTGAATTACTTTAACAACCGAAGCACTAATGCTTCAGCAGAGTCGTTTAACGCAAAATTAAAAGCAATTAGATAGATAGTCAGAGGAGTGCGTGATATCAAATTTCATCTTTTCCGAATCGCCAAATTATATGCTTAGTCCAGCAATATTCTGTATGACCCGCTATTTGCGCCGCAGAAGTTCTAAGTTTTTCTGAAGCCTTGGGATTGGTCATTCGCCGCGGCGAACTAATGTCGAGTGTTTTTGGCGGCGGCATGATGGCAGTGTTGGGCGCTGACGTCCACTGTATTCAATCAGTTTGTGAATCTTATGATTTAACCATAGCGAACTATAATTCACCAAGACAATTAATTGTCGCCGGTAAAGTTAAAGATTTATTAGCAGCTGATTCTAAGCTTCGCGCCGCTGGTGTTAAGAAGATAATTAATCTCCCGGTTTCCGGCGCGTTTCACACCAGACAGATGCGGCCGGCCAATATTGTTTTTTATGAGTTTTTAAAGAGTTTAAAATTCAGAAATGCGGTCAAGGAGGTTGTCTGTGCTTCTGATGGCCGGCCAAAAAGCTCATCGGTTATTATCAAAAAATTCATAGCAAAACAAATGATCTCGCCGGTGGAATGGGTGAAGACTATTGAAAACATGATTCAACTTGGGGTTAGTAAGTTTGTGGAAATCGGGCCTAAGCCTATTTTGAGCGGTTTAATAAAGCAAATTAATCAAAACGTAAGCGTGGAAAGTATTTGTGATGAGTGATTTTAATAAATAAGCCCAGGAAATAATTTCTGGGTTTTTTCTTTTGTCCGCGTTTTACTGTATAATGAATATTAGAATAAAATAATCTGTGTAGAGATATAATTTTTCTACAATTTTTTATGTATTTAGAAAAGATAGACATTCAGGGTTTTAAGTCGTTCGCTAAAAAAACAACGCTTAAATTTATTGATAATAACAAAAAAGGGGGCAGGAAAAACCGTGGTCTGACGGTTATTGTCGGTCCGAACGGTTCGGGCAAGTCCAATATCGCCGACGCGGTGCGCTGGGTTTTGGGCGAGCAGAGCGTAAAACTTTTGCGCGGCAAGCGCAACGAAGACGTGATTTTTTCCGGCTCGCATAAAAAGTCTTCACAAAGTTTCGCTGAAGTATCGCTTTACCTAAACAACGAAGATAAGTCGGCGCCGATAGACTACGCCGAACTGGTCATTACTCGCCGTCTTTACCGCAGCGGTGAGAGCGAGTATTTAATCAATGACAGCAAGGCGCGCTTACTTGATATCAGTCTGTTGCTTGCCAAGGCGAAGTTTTCCCAACGAGCTTATTCCGTAGTGGGGCAAGGCATGGTTGAGAATTTTCTTAATACCTCGCCGGCTGAGCGCAAGGAGTTTTTTGACGAAGCGACCGGCGTGAAGGTTTTTCAGATCAAACGCCACGACTCTGCCAACAAACTAAGCAATGCCAACAACAACCTTGTTCAGGCCGAACAGTTATTAAATGAAATTGAGCCTCGCATGCGCTCACTGACCAGGCAGATGAAAAAACTCGAACGTCGCAATGAAATTGACGGCCAGTTGCGCGCGTTGCAGAAGAATTATTACGCGCAGATTTGGCATTCGCTGAGCGCGAAATTAAAACTAGAAAATGAAAAAATTATTAAATATGAAGAGCGCGAGCGCCAATACACCAAAGATTTACAAAAAATTGACGCCGAGTTGAATAGTTTGGAAAAGTTTCAGTATCAAGACGACGCTCGCGAAAACATGGAAATAAAATTGGCTGAAGTGCAAAACGAGTATAACCAAGCTATGCGAAAACTCGCCGGCGTTCAGGCTAGAAAAGACGTGGCCAAGGAGCTTGGCGGCAATACTGATATAAATTGGCTGAAAAAAAACAGAGAAAAATTAGCCGAAGAAATTAAAAGAATTAAAAAAGAAAAAAACTCAATTGAGAGCGCCAAGACAGAGTCGCAAAAAGACGTAGTTAGTATTCGCAAGGACCAGAATATTCTTGACCAAAAAATTGTCGGCCTCCGCAAAAAAATTATCAGCTACTATACCGACGGCAATAGCGGCGACGACGTGATTGACGAGCTAAGAATCAATATTGATGAGCTGTTGAAATTAAACACCGAAATCATCAGAAGCATTGAGGTTGGGGAGGACGCGAATTATATCAAAAAACAATTAATCGAACTTCAGGAAAAAATAAATCGTCTGAAAAATACCGCTTTTAGCAAGCAAAATCGCAGTGAGGAAGACCTGCAAAAGCTCAATAGCGAAATTATTACGCTGGAGGAAAAGAAGAATAATTATACGCAAAACTACATTGAAGCGCAGTCAAAGGTAACTACCGCTCAGAATCGCGTGAATGATCTGTCTTTATTAATTGTTGAAAAAAAAGTCGAATTGGAGGGAATTGAGAAAAAGATTGCCGGTGAGAAAGAAAGCGCGCCGGTGGTTGATAAAGAGTTGGTAAAAGAAGAAGAGAGTTTAAAAAAAATAACCTCGGAAAAATCAGAAAAAATTCTTCAGTTAAATAATGAGCTTAAAAAATTAATCGCCGAAGAAAAAGAAAAGCGCGATCGTATTATCGCTATGCAGAAAAAGTTGCACGAACAGCAAAATGATTATAATAGCATAATCAACGCGTTAAACGAGGTAAAAGTTGATAAAGCGCGCCATGAAACAAGGCTTGAGGGTATAGAGCGGGAGATTCGTGATGAGATGGGGAGCCTGCGTGAAGTAATAGATGCCAGTCATTACAAAAAAATTGACAGCGAAGAGGCGCGCGCGGAAATACATAAACTCAAACATCAGCTTGAACAAATTGGCGGCATTGATCCGGAAGTCGCCAAAGAACATGACGAAACTAAAGTTCGTTTTGATTTTTTGTCCAAACAAGTGGTTGATTTGCGCTCGGCGATTAATTCTTTGCAAAAAGTCATTACTGAGCTTGATAATACCATTGCTGAACGCTTTGACCGCGCTTTTAAAGACATCGCGGATCAGTTCGATAAGTATTATAAAATTTTGTTCAACGGCGGAATGGTAAAGCTTGAAAAAATTATGGAAGAGGAGAAAAAGGCCGATGAATCAGAATTAAATCAGGAGTACGGCGATCTGGATAACAACGAAGCAATGGATAAAGAAGAAAAACCAAAGAAGAAAAAAATTGAGTTGCGCCATGTGAAAAAAATTCTCGCCGGAATAGACATTGTGGCCAGCCCGCCCGGTAAAAAGATAAAAAATATTTCTCTGCTGTCCGGCGGCGAACGCGCGTTGACTTCAATCGCGCTAATCGCGGCAATTATTGCCGTTAACCCCTCTCCGTTTGTGGTGCTTGATGAAGTTGACGCCGCGTTGGATGAGGCGAATTCTTTGCGCCTGGGCAAGATTTTGGAAGATCTCTCAAAACGATCGCAATTTATCGCGATTACCCACAATCGTACGATTATGTACAAGGCTGATATTATCTATGGCGTTACCATGGGCGATGATGGCGTGTCTAAACTATTAAGCGTAAAAGTGGAAGACGTGCAGGCGGCAAGGCGATAAGAACTGCCGGTTTGTGTTGACAGTTTAGCAGGAATTGTTATACTGTTTTGAGTTGATAGAGTTAGCCATTATTTTTTTAATTAAGTTTGGTCCCGTCGTCCCCACCTAGTCTAGGCGGGCGAGCCGAGGTGGAGACATCAGGTTTTTATAATAATTTAAAATAAACGGTCCCATCGTCTAATGGTTAGGACATCAGGTTTTCATCCTGAAAATAGGGGTTCAATTCCCCTTGGGACTACGGATTAAAAACGCCTGCCTCGCGCAGGTGTTTTTATTACAAAAAATTACAATAAAACAATTTTGTGATAGAATGTAGTTATAAGAAATTTTTAAATTCCTATGAAGAAAGAAAAAGATTTTTATCAAGTATCACTGAAAGTAATCATCAAAAATGGTAAAGGTGAAATATTACTTCTTGAAGCTAATCTGGAAGGTAGTTTTGCTGGCTATTACGATTTCCCTGGTGGTCGAATAGATACCGATGAATTTTCTATACCATTTTTTGACATTATTAAGAGAGAAATCGTCGAGGAACTTGGCGACATTAAACTTTCACTTAGTTCTAAGCCAGTAGCTATTGGTCGTCATTTAATTTCTGCTTCGATGTCAAAAAGTAGCTCTGATATTCATATTCTGTATCTGTTTTTTGAAGCACAATATATAAACGGCGAAATTAATATTAGCAACGAGCATATTGGATATAAATGGGTTGATTTTTCAAAAAATGAGCCAGCAAAACTACTTAAATCGGGAAATCTTGAGGGATTAGAAATGTATCTTGCTAAAACGAAGGAATTTAAAAACATCAGCTAACAACTCGATAAGCGGTTCAGTATTTATTTAAAGACATCTCCCAAATTTTAACTACTAATTAATTTAATAAGGAAGAATTAAAACCTCGCTTCATCGGGATACGTTATATAAAATTTTATTTGCTCTTACTTTTTTGTTTATCCAATCTTTTTATAATTTTTTGAGACTACTTAAACGTATTGTCTAAAATTAAAAAAACATCTTCAACGGCATGTCCAAATTGATATAAAAATAATACCACCATTTCTTCGACAAAAATTATTCCTAATAAAATAATATTGGATAACATCGCAAACTTTGTTAATCTGGGGTATTTTGTTTTGACCATCTTTTTATGAATACTAATTAAATTTAATAT